>JBBRLA010000291.1:0-9934 GCA_038231615.1 Polyangia bacterium
AGGGGAAATTGAAGCCTAAAATCGTTCCCCCGCTGTTCCCCCAGCGGGCCATGAAAAACAAAACCCGCCGAAGTCCTTGCGGTTGGCGGGTTTCCGTGGAGCTGACGAGGGTCGAACTCGTTACCTCTTGAATGCCATTCAAGCGCTCTACCAGTTGAGCTACAGCCCCGCTTTTGACTATCTTACTTTTTTATCAGACTCTTTCGCATCTACAAAATTCACTTGTCAGTTCGCTCTTGGTTTCATCGACCGCAACCTGGGTTCCTCCTTTACCATCATCTCGCATTCGCCGTCAACCACTTCTACAAATTCTTGCTCGAAGTCATCCTTCTCTTCAGTAGCACCGCCCCGCCAGGCCGTCGTAGCCGTTGATCGGGTGACATGTCCCCTGCCCCTCATCGCAGAACGCGGGACCGGTGCCGCCGTCGGCACGAGGCAGCGGGCAGTAGGGGCGGCAGGTCGCCTGGGGGGAAAGGGTCACGCAGGACAGCAAGGGCTTGCAGTTTGCCGATCGGTCGCAGGGGCTGCCGGAGTCTCCGGCGCTATCGCCCAGCAGGTCCTGGGTCAGGCAGTACGTCGCGGCGCGTTCCTTGTCGGCGAGGACGTAACAACCCGGGACCCCGCCGCTCGGCCCCCGGGCGCACCCGGTCTGGGCCAAGGGATCGCAGCCATCGGGAGCCGCACAGAACCCCACGGCGGACACCGGCGATGGCAGGACGCAGAGCCTTTCTGCGCCGCACGCCCCGGCAATCCGCAGCGGGCACAGGGACCGGCAGCGCTGTTCCCCCGCAGGCAGCGGCACGCACCCAAGGCCCGCCGCGCAGCGATCGAAACGCTTCGGCTGCGCCCCCTCTGGCTGCGCCGTCTGAGCGTCAAAAATGCAGGGGGCCTCCTCGGGCAGCGACGACGCCACCACGGGGACACACTGAGTCAGCCACCCCAGGTAGGGCGCAGCCCCGACCCGCACCAGGCCACAGCGCAGCCCGGCCTGGCATGGCGCCTCGGCTTTACCCGGCGTGCAATCTTCGAAGAGCCGAGGCAGCGCGGCGGCGTCCGTCACATCGCCCGGCGCGTGATCTCCCGCCGGGGTGCAGGACCACAGAACGACCACGGCAAACTGGGCCAGGCGCGCGCAGCCCGTGCGACAAGTGAACTTCATCGGCTGCACGGTAGCGCAGATGAGCGGTCGGTGGAAGGGCCGTCGAGGGCCACGCGATCAAGATCGGGATCCGCCGAGACACACGCACGGTGCTTCGGGATAACGGGGCGGCTGCCTATTTTTGTCCCGGGCCCGGAGGGCGCACGTTCCACAGGAACAGGGCGACCAGTGCGCCGAGCAGCGCCGCGGCGCCGAGGTAAAGGAAGCCGCCGCGCCAGCCGTAGCGGTCGATGACGCGGCCGGTGACCCCGGCGGATAGGGCCGACCCGGCGTAGCCGAAGATGCCGGTCAGCCCGATGGCGGTGGCCGCCGCCTTGGGCGAGGCCAGGTCGGTGGCGAACACGCCGATGAGGAACTGCGGGCCATAGATGGCGAACCCAGTCAGGCCCAGCGCGGCACCGGCCCACACCGGGTGTCCCGGCGGGACCCGATAGAAGGCCAGCAGGCCGACCAGCGAAAGCATCAGGAAGGCGAAGCACATCGGGGCCCGCCGCCCCTTATTCACCCGGTCGGAGATGACCCCGGAGAGCAGGGCCCCGCCGATGCCCAGGGCCTCGAAGCTGCCGGTGATGAAGCCGGCGTTGCCGATGCGCTGCCCCTTCACCTCGACCAGGAACTTGGTAGACCAGTCGAAGGCCCCGGAGCGCACGATGTACACAAAAAGGTTCATCAGGCTGAGCAGCCAGATGTTGGGGTTGTTGAGCACTCGATGAAAAAGGACCTGGCGGATGCTCTCGGGCTCCTCGGTTAACTCGCTGCCGTCGGCGGACAGCTCGGGGTCCTGGCGGTAACGGGCAATGCCCGGCAGGCCCAGGGAGGAGGGGACATCCGGCAGGCGCTCCAGCATCAGGACCGCGCCCATGGCGCAAAAAGCGGCGGGGACGAAGAACGCCGCGCGCCAGCCGTAGTGTTCGGTCAGGGCGCCGGCGAGCACGGCGATGAGCATTCCGCCAACCTGGTGGGAGATGTTCCACAGGCCCCAAAAGGAGCCGCGTTCAGAGCGGCTGTACCAGTTTGCCAGGAGGCGGGCGCAGGGGGGGAAGCACATGGATTGGGCCCAGCCGTTCAGGCCCCAGACGAAGGCCAGAAGGGCCAGGGACGAACTGAGGCCGAACCACACGTTGCACAGCGCGGAGGACACAAGACCCAGGGCGATGAGCGGCCCCGGGCGCAGGTGGTCGCCGAGGATGCCGTTGGTGAACTTGCCGACTCCATAGGTGAGGTACAGGATCAGGTCCAGGTCGCCGAGCTGGGTGTTGCTGAAGTGGAGGTCGTGGCCGATGGCGGGCAGGGCGGTGGAGAAGTTCTTTCGACAGAAGTAGGAAAGGGCGTAGCCGATGAAGCTGGCATAAAGGACGCGGACGCGGAAGTATCGGTACAGGCGGGCGATGCGGGGAGGGTCGTGGAGCGGCGGGGCAGGGGGGGCGGCGGCGAAGGCCCGCCACAGGATGCGCAGGGGCAGGGACCGCGAGGGGGGCAACCGGCTCATCCGGGGATAAAAGCACAATCCCCCGCGCCTGCCTACGGGTTGTCGGTTGGGCCTGGATTGTCGGGTTGGCTCAAGGACGCGGCGGATTGACGATGATGATGATATGCTTGCGCCCATGGCGATCCTCGATTCTCTGCGCTACGACAAGGCGGTTGACTCCAAAAGCGAGTACGAGAAGGAACTGAAGGAGATGCAGGTCCGGCTGCTGAAGCGGCAGCTCAGCCTGCGCGACGAGGGACGGCAGGTGATCGTCGCATTCGAGGGATGGGACGCGGCGGGAAAAGGGGGGGCGATCAAGCGGCTGACGGAGCTTTTGGACCCGCGGGGCTACCACGTGTGGCCGATCAGCGCGCCCACCGAAGAGGAACGGCGGCACCACTACCTGTGGCGGTTCTGGCGGCTGATGCCCGAGCGGGGGGCGATCGCGGTCTTTGACCGGAGCTGGTATGGGCGCATCCTGGTCGAACGGGTCGAGGGTTTTGCCAAGAAGCCGGAGTGGAAGCGGGCGCATCGTGAGATCAACGAGTTCGAGCGGCACCTGACGGACGACGGGGCGTACGTGGTGAAGGTCTTTTTGGCGATCACCAAGGAAGAGCAATTGCGTCGCTTCAAGGAGCGGGAGGAGAACCCGCTGAAACACTACAAGATCGGCCCGGAGGACTGGCGGAACCGAGAAAAGTGGGACGAGTATGTCGGCGCGGCGGAGGACATGTTCGCCGAAACGGACAGCCCCAACGCCCCGTGGAAGGTCATCGGCGCCAACCGCAAGTGGTACGCGCGGCTGCAGGTGCTGCACCAGGTGCTCAAGGTGATTGAGTAGATCCAGTAGATCGAGTCGTCAAAAGCCCCATTTTCCACAAATCTAGCTTCTGGAAGGCCACGGCCACCAGGGCATGGGTGATGGCGCCGCTGCACAGGAGCCGGGGGATGTCCGAAAGCGGCACCTCTTCTACCGCGATGTCTTCCTTCTCGTCGAGCTCCGCATCGCCAGCGCGGCGGCAGGAGGTTGCCAGGAAGGTGTGGCAGCGATTGCTCTGGATGGCGGGGTTGGGATCGATTGCGCCCAGGTCGATGAGGCGCCCCGCCACATAGCCGGTCTCCTCGCGCAGCTCCCGGGCGGCAGCCGTCTCGGGGTCCTCGCCGGGGTCGATCATGCCTCCGGGGATCTCCAGGGTGACCTGACCGCGGCCGAAACGATACTGGCGGATCATCACCACCTTGTCGCCTTCATCACCCGGAGTCAGGGCGATAACGTTGACCCAGTCAGGACCTTGCAGCACCACGAAGTCATGGGCCGCGCCGGTCCTGGGCGAGACACAACGGTCCTCTCGAATGGAGAAGATGCGGAAGTCATGCAAGATCTTGGAGGATACAGTCGGCCACTTGCGAGACATGAAGACCTCAGGCGATGTAGGGGATGACCGGGCGGGGCCCGGCATGGTGAAAGCCGTCGAGACGTACCTCGAAGGCCACGCCCAGGAGACGCACGCCGGCATCTCGGGCTTCCAGCAAGGATTGGGCGAAGAGCGGGTCCACGGGATGCGGGCGGATCTGGTCCACGTCGGCGCGCTGTGAGACAAGGACGATGGCGGTGGGTTGGCCGGCTCGCGACAGCGCGGTCAACTCTCGGGTGTGGCGCACGGCGCGCAGCGAGGGGGCATCGGGGAAGACCGCGGCCCGGCCTTGCGCTGCGGCGACGTTTTTCACCTCCAGGAGCAGCCGGGCCTCTTTTGCCTCGGGCAGGGAAAGGGCGAAGTCGAAGCGCGAGGCCCCGACCCGTACCTCGGGGCGGATTTCGCCGTAGGGGGGCAGGCCGGGAAGCAGCCGGGCGGAGAGCAGGGAATGGACCAGGCGGTTGGCGAAGGCCGGGTCCAGGCAGCACAGAGGACCCTTTCCCAGTGAAGGCGCGGACGCGGATTCGGCAAAGGGCGCGGGGACCAGCGGCGGGCAGCGGGCGCAGACCAGGGTGAAGGCGGTGCGCCGCGTCAGGCCGGCGGCGGCCACCACGTAGACTTCGGCGCCTGGATAAAGGATATCCAGGAGCCGGCCCCGATCGCCGATGTGGGCTTCGACGATGACTTGCGGGGTGCCGAGGGTTTGCTCCGGGAGATCCAGCTCGACGATGCCCAAAAAGCGGTTGGGCCGTGAGAGCAGCTTCCCGCGCAGCATCGGACCGGGGCGGCGGTGCGGGACGAAGAGCGGGGCGACCGAAAGCGGTGAAACGATGGGCGGCGAGGTTGCGACCGGCTGCCTAGTGCCAAGTACAGCTCCCCGGTAATTGGTGACCCCCCCCATCCGAACCAGGTGAATCTGATCCGGCTCATCGGTGATGGCTGGCTCAAAGGGGGTGGTCACTATGTTGCGGGGAGCTGTACCAAGCTTCATGGGGCGGTGATCCTACCCGGGGCGAGGCGGCGTGGCCAGGGCCAACAGATGGCACCGCCGCCTCCTTCATGGCACCGCCGCCTCCTTCATGGCGCCGCCGCCCTCCTTCATGGCGCCGCCGCGCTCCTTCATGGCACCGCCGCCCTCCTTCATGGCACCGAGCCCTGCCTTTCTGGCGCCGAGCCCTGCCTTTCTGGCGCCGAGCCCTGCCTTTCTGGCGCCGAGCCCGCGCGAATCTGGCCCACCAGCGTGCGCCATCAGCCTTCCCTGGCTGGTTTCACATGGTAATCAGGCAGACCCCATTGCTTTTTCTCGCAGTCTGCCTTGCGTCCGCACGCTTTTCGTACATCCTGTGAAGGCTGGCCTCATGCGCCAGCGCGTCACCGCTGAGGTCCAGCGCGCCACCACCGAGGGTTTGTCCATGACCATTGCCGCTTCCGACATCTTCAAGTGCATCGATCCCATCACCCGCGCCGTGGCGAATATCCCCCGCACGGTTCTTCTGCCCGGCGAACGCATGGGCCTGGCCGGGCACGTGTTCAACGAGGCCGACACCTTCGTCCGTGCCGTGGCCCGGGGCCTCGATCAGGGCGCGGCGTTCTTTGACGACATTCCCATCGAAGGCGCTGACCTGGCGGAACGACAGGATCGCGCCCTGGGCTACCTGACCCTCCACTCCATGCTCTCCGCGCTGACCGCGCGCGTCGCCGACTGCTACCTGGCGGAGCAAGCCGGCGCGGTGCAGGACGCGATGGCGGTGGTGCGCCAGGTGCGATCGGAGGGCGACCAGCCCTTCGTCCGCCCCGATCATGAAGGGCGGCGCGTGGCGATGCTCTCCGCGGAGGACGTGCTTGATCGGCGACAGGCGCGCAAACGCCGGGTGTGGCGCGACAGCAAAGCCAGGGATGCCCGGCAGGCCGGCCCGCTTTTCCCCGGGCCCTCGACCCCCGGCCCGCAGATCGCCCCGGACCCTGCAAGCGCCGAAGGCGCCGCGGTCCATTTATCGCATCAGGAAAAGGCCATGCGCGAAGTGCAGAAAGCCGAAAATGACCAGATGATGGATGCCATCATCTCTAATTTAGCTTCCCATTCAAAGACTCCAGAATCCTCGCAACCCCAGAGCGCGAGCGGCCCTTCCATGCCTTCTGTGACGATGGAGTCCACGGAAACCCCGACCTCGGCCATGAGCCTGAGATCGGCCGCCGAGGCCCCGGAAAAGGCCGCCAGGGGGCGTGCTGATCGTGCACACAAGCCGGGCCTATCCAGCGACGGGTTCGACAAAAAACCAGGGTCTGCGGAAATCGACACGACGGACGAAGATTCTTCTTGGCGAAAGAACGAAAGTGATCCCAAGATAAATGGAGTCGAGAACAACTCCACGGTCCCACGCAGGAGGCGGGGTCCGATCAGGGGATAAGGACGGAAGATGGAACCCAGAGACCGGAAAAAGACGTCATCTACTACTACTCATGTTGCTGCGACGGACGACGCGGGAGTCGCCGCAGCTCGCGACACTACCACCGCCGCCACGGACGCGACCGCCACGGGCGCCGCAGCCACGGGCGCAGGCACCGCTACTGCTGCCACGGACGCAGGCACCGCTACTGCAGCCACGGACGCAGGCACCGCTACTGCTGCCACGGGCGCCGGCACTACCGTCACTGTCGGCACGGGCGCGGCGGCCACGGGCGCGGGCGCCACCGCCGCCACGGGCACTCCTGCCACCGCCGGCACAACCACCGGTTCCACCGCCACCGACGCAGCCCGGGCCACGGCGGCGGCGGCCACGGCGGCGGCACGGGCTGCTGCGCGTGCCAGAAGGCCGTCTCAGGGAACGGCGGTGCCGCCTTCGCCTTCGATCATCGGGTTTCTCCAGCCCACTATAGATGATGCCGATCTGGTGAAGGAGATCGCCACGGCAGACAAGATCCGGGAGGTCCGGGGGAAGATGGCGCTCCTGTCCGATCGACTGAAGCTGGTCAAGATGGACGACGCGCTTCGCGCCAGCCTGGGGTCCGTGCCACCGCCGGAGCAACTCTCGCTCTCGATGGCTTGCGAACGCTTCGTTGGCAAGTGGCAAGACCTCGGCGTTCCGGCCGGCACTCCGCATGTGCTGTGGCAGGACGTGGTGGCCAAGGACGTGGGCCTGGGGCAGTTCAAACGCGGCGTTGACAAGGTGGTGGGCTCGATCGGCGATGCCACGCTGGTCTTGGCGGCGGCGGTCACCGAGCGCGATGACCGCGTCGAGGGATACGTCGACCAGCAAGTCGCGGACCCATCGGTGGACGGGGCCGCCCGCGATCGTCTGGAGTTCAACTTCTCCACCTCGTCGGTGCTTCGCGAGCGAGCCGCGCAGCGGCTCACCGGACGCCAGACCCGCGGCACCCTGCGACAGGCCCAACTGGCCAGTACCCTCGGGTCGTCTCGCCAGACGGCGGAGGCCCTGGTGGCCGCGGAAAAGCTCGCCGCCACCACCCTGCCCCTGGCCACGCCCGATCCCGGGCAGACAACCCGCACCAAGACCTTGGCCAGCGCCAAGGCAATGGCCAGCGCCAGGGCCCGGACGGGAAAAAAGGCAGGACGATGATGAAGCTTATACCCAAAAAGAGACGCCTCGTCGGCGGAGGCAAAAAGCCGGGGACCCGGCGAGGGAGGGCCAAGGGCCACAAGCCAGCGCCGCCATCGGGAACAGGCGCGGGAAGCAAGAAGACGGCTCCACCGGGCCGGCTACGCAGCGACGGGTTGACCGCGACGGTCGAGGAGATCCGCCAGTGCGTGCAAGAGCTGGCGCAGATCCGCTCGCAGCTCGGGGTACAGGATTTGACGCAAAAGGAGGGGGCGAGCCTGACCCTGGTCATCGATCCATGGGCCGCCACCGTGGGCCATACACTCGCGACGCTGGTGCTGCCCTACATGAGCGACGTGGTCAGCGTCACCAATGTGGACCCCGCGGAGCTTGCGGCCCTGGTGGATGCGCTGAACGAGATGGTGGATCTCTACCTCTTCGCGCTCGATCTGCAAGGGCAGGCCGGCGATAGCTGGCAGGTGGTCGCCATTGCCGAGCGCAAGATGGCGGCGGTGCTGGTGCCCTTCATCCGGACGGCGCTTTTCGATCCCCGCCTCCCGGAAGCGACTCGGGCGCAGATGCAGGCCGACGCCGCCGACCTTCTTTCGCAGTTTGACAAGCTCACGGCGCAGCCGATCCAGATCAAGAAGACGACGCAAAAGGAAATCAAAACGGGGCAGGCCCAGGTGGCGCAGCAGGACCGGCGCAATCAGCTCCTGCAGACGCTGATCGCGCTGCGCAACGGCGGGCAGCCCACGGTCGCCGACATCCAGCAGGCGGATGCGACCTATACGGACCTCAGCCAGGGCGCCGAGGGTCGCACCATGGTCCCCTCACCCATGGACCGCCGCGGAGCGACCCGGCCCTGAAGCATCGCGGTGAGCGATAGAAAGCCGCGCTCGCGCCGGGCGAGTCTGGCCAAGTGGGTGGCATCCCGGCGCGTTCCTTGACAACCTGCGAGCAGACCGCGCCCGCCGCCCGGCGGATGCTCGCAAGCCATAGCGTAACCGAGGCCGACAACCCGCCGATCCGCAGGGGACCACTGGCACCGCGGTGAGAGTGACGGCACGGTCGAGCCGCGTCAGCTATCGAGAAAGAGGTCGTCCACCGAAGGGATGGTGACAGCACGGACCAGCCAGCGGTCGAGCAAGGGCAGATCCTGGCAGGACAGGATGCGCTTCTGCGCCGGTTCATCCAGGACCAGGTCGCGGGCGCGCAGGACCGTGATGATCGCCTTGGCCGCGCCATCCGCCTTGCCCTCGGTCTTGCCCTCGGCCTTGCCCTCTTCGAAATAGCCCTGGAATGTGTCCTTGTAGCGGTCCTTCAGTTGGGAAAGCATCTGGGTCTCCAAAAGTCCTTTGTTCACGGCCTTGCGCAGAAGCGCGTAGACGATCTCATGATACTGCTTGCGCCGGTCATCGGACAGAAATTTGAACCCGTCCAGAGAATCCCGGGCCACCTCGATGAGCTGCGGGTCATTCTGGTGGGCCAGCACGCCGAGCATGGCCAGTTCGGGTTCCTCGGCGGCCTGGATGCTGGTCAGGGCGGGGAAGTTCGTCGGGCCGGCGACCAGCGGACGCAGGGAAATGCCGCCGGGGTTGCCATCCATGATGGTCTGGCCGGCCCAGGTGGCGACCTCGGGTTCCAGACAGACCACCAGCAGGCAGGTCGGGCAGTTGCGCCGGGCCCGTTCGACGGCCACGTAGGCCGGCCAGACGCGGCGCTTCTCGTCCTTCCTGCTGAGCTGGACCTCGATGATCACCGCCAAGACGGGCTGGCCGTCGAAATACAGCACCAGGACCAGATCGGCGCGGAATTCGAGGGGCAACTGGGTAAAATCCGCCGAGACGGCACGGACCTCGGTGTAAGCCGGGACCGTGAGGTGCAGGACCTCGCGCAGGAGGGTGGGTAGAAGCTCCAGGTTGTCCTGGAACAGATCGACCAGGAAGGTATGGGGTACCGAGGGCATGCCGCTGCATAGCGCGGACGCGCCGGCATGTCAAAAAATTAACCGACGAAGGCCTATCTCCGATGGAGACAGGCGCGGTGCAACGGGCCGGGACCGTTCTTCCCGAAGAACATAGCGGTCGAGCCGCGTCAGCTATCGAGAAAGAGGTCGTCCCCCGAAGGGATGGTGGCAGCGCGGACCAGCCAGCGGTCGAGCAAGGGTAGATCCTTGCAGGACAGGATGCGCTTCTGCGCCGGTTCATCCAGGACCAGGCCGCGGGCGCGCAGGACCGTGAGGATCGACTCGGTCTTGCCCTCGACCTTTCCCTCTTCGAAATAGCCCAGGAATGTGTCCGTGTAGCGGTCCTTCAGTTGGGAAAGACTCTGG
>JBBRLA010000292.1:0-9921 GCA_038231615.1 Polyangia bacterium
CGGCGAGAGGCGTCGAGCACGGGGGCAAGGCAATCCGGCCAATGGAATCAATTTTGGTGAGAGTCATCATGAGCAAGTCTTCCCATATTTTCGCGAAGTGTGTGTCGGGCCCGATGTTTTCGCGTCGGGCTACCTTCTCGGCAACAAGCTACCCGGTCTGTCGACCTTGTCAATTGCAATTCCTTCAATTCGTAGCCTGAACCTATGATCAGCAGCGACCTGCGCCCTGCGCTATCCCACCGGTTGCGTCGCGACCCCATCCTTCAGCGGCGGCCCCGGTGGAAGCACAGGCGGCTCTCATGCTACGCTTTGAACAATAATGCGTGACCGCCCTATTTCCTATGGGGGGTAAGATTATAATCAACCGGACCAAAAGCCCCACCATGACCCTTCCAACCGAACCCATCGGGAGCATCCCAAGGCCCCTGCCACTCATCGAGGCGATCGCCAAGGGCAACGGGGCGGACCCGTCGCTCGACCTGCTCTACGAAGAGGCCATCCGGGACACCATCCAGCGATTCGAGGCCACCGGCGCCCCGGTCGTCACCGATGGCGAGCAACGCAAGTACCACAATTTCTGGACGTACTGCGTGCACGGGCTCGACAACACCGCTCCCGACGGCTTCAAGATCCCGTTCGCGGCCGGGCACGTCCGGCGGATGCCCAGGCTCACCGCCGGGCCGTTCCGCTACAAGCGGCACGCGGACGCCTACCTCGACGTGGCCCTGCGATACGCCCACAAGCCGGTGAAGCAGGCGGTCATCTCGCCCTCTGCCCTGTCCCTCATGTATCCACCCGACGAGATCCCTGGCTACCCCCGCGACCAGTTTATCCGAGACCTCCTGCACGAACATGAGACCGAGGTGCGGAACTGCCTTCAAAAAGGCGCGCACGCGGTCCAGATCGACTTCACCGAAGGGCGGCTGGCGGTCAAGATCGACCCGACGGGGCATCTGCTCCACAGCTTCATCGAACTCAACAACCTCGCCCTGGCGCGGTTCTCCGACGAAGACCGGAGGCGGATCGGGGTCCACACCTGCTCGGGCGCGGATCGGGACTCGACCCACAGCGCCGACGTGGACTACGCGGAACTTTTGCCCAGCCTCTTCGAACTCAAGGCAGGGAACTTCTACGTTGCCCTGGCCGGGGAGCAGGACCGGGTCCGGGTCCTCAAGATCATCCGCGCCCACCTGAAGCCGGACCAACGGGTGTTCGTCGGGGTCGTCCTCCCGATCGACCCCAGGGTCGAGACGCCGGAGGAGGTGCGCGATCGGGTTCTCGAGGCGTCCAGGTACATCCCGGTCGATCAGCTCGGCACGACCGACGACTGCGGTTTTTCGCCCTTCTGCGACGACACGTCGACGACCCGCGACACGGCGTTCGCCAAGATAAAGGCCCGCGTGCTCGGCACCGCGCTCGCCTCCGAGATCATCGGAGGCGGGGGCGGGTGATGGATACCAAGGACGAAGAGGAGAAGCTGCTCCACTCCGTCGCGATCCAGAACGCCAAGAGCATCCTGCTCGAACGGCAACGGGTCGAGCGCGAGTTGGCCGAAGAGAAGGAGCGGCTGCGGATCACGCTGGCCAGCATTGGCGACGCCGTTATCAGCACGGACGCCGAGGGGCGGGTCACGTTCTTGAACGGCGTGGCCGAGGTCCTGACCGGCTGGCCGCAGGCAGAGGCCGCGGGCCGACCCTTGGCGGATGTCTTCCAGATCGTGAATCAGAATACCCGGCGTCCGGTCGATAACCCCGCCCTGCGCGCCTTGAGCGAAGGACGGGTCGTGGGGCTTTCGGAGCCTACGATCCTTCGGGGAAAAGACGGGACGGAGCGGCCGATCGATGACTCGGCCGCTCCCATCCGGGATCGTGTTGGGGGGATGGTCGGGGCGGTCCTGGTCTTCCGCGACGTCACGGAGCGCAATCGGGCCGAGGAGGCGCAGGCCCAGCTAGCGGCCATCGTCGAGTCGTCCCAGGACGCGATCCTCAGCAAGACCCTGGACGGCGTCATCCGCTCGTGGAACCGGGGCGCCGAGCGCCTGTTCGGCTACACGCGCGAAGAGGTCATTGGCCAGCCCATCACGTTCATCATCCCGCCCGAGCGGATGGACGAGGAGCGGGCGATCCTGGAGCGGCTCTGCCGCGGAGAGCGGATCGAGCACTTCGAGACAGTCCGCCTCGCCAAGGACGGCCGCCTGCTCGACATGTCGATCTCGGTCTCTCCCATCCGGGACCGGGAGGGTCGACTCATCGGCGCCTCGAAGATCGGCCGCGACATCACCTACCGCAAGGAGGCGGAGCTTTTGCTTCAGCGCGCCAAGGAAGAGGCGGAGGTCGCCAGCCGCGCCAAAAGCATGTTCCTGGCCAACATGAGCCACGAGCTGCGCACACCGCTGAACGCCGTCATCGGATACAGCGAGATGCTGATCGACGAGGTCCGGGACCTGGGGCTCGGGCGCCTGGTGCCCGATCTGGAGCGCATCCAGGGGGCCGGCCGCCACCTGCTGGCGCTCATCGACGGCATCCTCGATCTATCGAAGATCGAGGCGGGCAAGATCGAGATCTTCGCCGAGCCTATCGACATGGCCGCTCTGCTGCGCGACAGCGCGGACATGGCCCGTCCGCTGTGCCAGCGCAACGGCAACACGCTGGTCGTACGCGGCGAGGACGGCCTTGGCGTCCTTTACACCGATGGGACCAAGCTGAAGCAGATCATCTTCAACCTGTTGTCCAACAGCAGCAAGTTCACCCGGGACGGTACCGTCACACTCACCGCGGGGCGCGAGCATCGCGGCGAGGGCGAGTGGCTGCGCCTGGCTGTCAGCGATACTGGCATCGGCATCGCTCCCGAACAGATGAGTCAGCTCTTCCAGGCATTTTCCCAGGGGGAAGCCTCGATCACCCGCAACTTCGGCGGCACCGGCCTGGGCCTGGCCATCAGCCGCCGGTTCTGCCAGATGCTGGGTGGCGACATCACCGTCGAGAGCGAGCCCGGCAAGGGTTCCATCTTTACGGTCCTGCTCCCGGTATCTCCGGGGACATGAATCTCAGAACCCGACCGCAGGCGCAGGGCGCTACGGCAGCGCCCTGGCATTCAAGAGGACGTCGGCGTCTCGCGGCAGGGGGCGGGTGAAGAGGCGTACGCCGACAATCAGGGTGATGCGCGAAGTGGCCTCGTAGCCGCCCCGGTTGGGGTAGGCATCCACCAGCAGCTTCCGCATGCCGCCGCCGCCGATGCTGGTGTCGTTCACTCGATCGGCGCGGATGTCCAGGCCCTGGTAGTCCGCCTGGGCGAAGAGGGACACCGGGCCCCAGCCGGGGACCGCCCAGTCCACCGCGGCGGCGGCCATCAGCAAGTAGATGGTGCGGTCCTGTGGCGAGAGGGCCGGCGGGGTGGCTTGTTGGCCGGTGGCGAGGTCGACGACCTGCGCCGGGCTGCTGAAGGCCAGGTGGGCCAGCTGGAGGCTGCTGGTGACCAGGATGTCGCGGCCAATGCGATAAAGGAGGTTGCCGGCCAGGCGGTCGGTCAGCACCAGCGCGGAGGACTAATAGTTGGGTTCGTAGCCGCGGAACAGCTGGGCCTCGAAGATGCGATCGCGGTCTCCCCGCCGCAGCACGACCTGGCCGACGAAGGTGCCGGTGTTCTTGCGCGACAGTTGCACTTCTAGGGGCGGGGCGCCGATGCTGCCGCGGATGCCGGGGGCGGCGTGGTCGATGGAGCAGTCGCCGCTGCCGGGGGTCGGGGGCACGCACAGGGCGGGCTGGTAAGCGACGGCGGCCCCGCCTTCCAGGCGCAGGGTGGTGAAGAGGGACAGGCGGTGCTCCCAGCCAAAGGCCAGGCTCCCATCGTGGGTTGCGGGGAGCTGCCAACGCTCGATGACGTCGCTCTGGGAGGCGGCGAAGTAGTGGCTGATCTGGTAGCGGGCGGTCAGGTCGAAGCGCTCGCGACCGCCGGGGCCGCGCAGGAGAAAGGGGGTGGCGGTGACCTCGGCTGCCTCCATGGAGCCAAGGGTGGCGAAGGAGGAGAACTGCGAGAAGGGGGCGAGGATCTCGACGGCCTGGGTGGCCAGGCCGGCGTGAAGGCCGAGGCTGCCGGTGAAGTTGTGCTCGACCTCCAGTGTACCCGCCAGGGAGAGATAGGGCTTGCCGGAGCCGGTGAGCTGGGTGCCCTGGACCACGGCGTCGAGGACGCCGCTGCGCAGGTCGAGGCTGCGGTCGAAGCTGTCGAGGGTGCCGTGGAGGGTGGTGGTAAGGACGGTGCGGTCGCCGAAGTGGTGCTCGCCGCGAAAGTCGAGGCCGCCCACGGGGCGCTTCAGGGAGGGGGTGCAGAGAAAGGCGAAGTAGCCGGCGGAAAGGCCGAGTTGGTAGCGGTAGTGGTTGCCTTCCAGAAGGGCCACGCCGGTGCCGGTCAGGGCGCCGCCGAAGTCGGTGCGGGGGACGGGGCCGCAAGGCTGAGGTGAAGGGGGCTGGCCAAGCTGGACCGGGCCGGGGCCGAGCAGGCCGGTGCTGGCGGCGGCGCCGATGGCGGAAAGGCGGACCTCGCCGAAGAGTTGCAGGCGCTGGGCGCGGGCAGGCGCGGGCGCCCCAAGCAGGACGATGACGAAGACGCAAAGGGTCAGGAGACTGACCTTCATCCGCGGGGCTTTCTGTCCAGGCGCCAGCGTGGACGGCGCGGGCCCCGGCCTGGCTCGGCGAGCCTTTGGTACACGGCCTCGGCCCCCTGCGCCCAGGCGGAAAGGCTGTAGTGCTCGCAGGCGCGGGAAAGGCCCGCTGCGCCCAGGCGCTCCCGCAGGGCCGGGTCGCCGCACAGGCGGGTCAGGGCCAGCGAAAGGGCCTCGCGGTCGCCCCGGGGCACCAGCAGGCCGGTCCGCTCGGGGACTACGATGTCGGCGCACCCCCCGGTCGCCATGGCCAGCACCGGCAGGGATAGGGCCATGGCCTCGATGAGGTTCAGCGGCAGCCCCTCGTAAAGGGAGCACGACACCAGCACCGAGAGCGCCCGGTAGGCGTCGGCGACCTCGGGGACGTAGCCGGTGAAGTGCAGCGCGTCGCCCAGACCCAGGCGCCGGCCTTCCTCCTGCAATTCTGGAAGGAGCGGCCCGTCCCCGATGACCAGACCCACCGGGGCCGTCTCGCCGGGAAGGGCGGATCTGGCGACGTGAAGGGCGTGCAGGAAGTCCCGGTGGCCCTTCTCGGGGCTCAGACGGGCGACAATGCCGACCACGGGGGTTTGGGGGGGGATGCCCAGTTCGGCCCGCAGGTCACGGCGTCGCGGTGTCCGGCGCAGGCACTCCACGTCGATGCCGCTGGGCAAAAGGTGGGTGCGCTGCGCTGGCACGCCCAGCCCGCGCAGCTCATCCTGGTAGGCGGTGCTGAGCACCAGGACCCCTTCGCAGCGGCGCAGGACAGCGCGGTCCAGGGCCTCGTAGGCGCGGACCAGACGGTCATTTTTGGGCCGCAGCCAGCCGTGCAACTCGACCAGGAAAGGCAGGCTCAGGGGGCGGGTGACCAGGAAGCCGAGCACGTCGGTCTTCAGCGAGTGGGACTGGACCACGTCGGGGCGCAGACGCCGCAGAGTGCGGGAAAGGTCGCGCAGGAGGCCCAGGGAGACGCGTCCGAGGGTCTGCACCTGTTCGACGGGGATGCCGGCGGACTCGAAGGCCCGGGGGAGCACCGCGGCGTCGGGGCCCATGCGGGCCTCGCTGAGGATCAGGGCGCGGGCATCGTGGCCGCGCTGGCGCAGGGAGACCAGTTCCAGAAGGATGCACCGCTCGGCGCCATAGACCCGGGGAGAGGACTGGATGAGATGGACCACCCGGAGGCTGGAGGGACTCGACGACACGCTGCCCGAGATGGTCGCTCCCGCCGCCCACCGGTGTCAAGGCCTCGCGCGCCGGGAACCAGGGACCGCATGAGGTGGCCCTGATGTAGGCCTTGAAGCACCAACCATGTTCGCGTCACCGGCCCGCGATAAACGTACCCAAAAGCCCCGCGTAGAGCGTCGACACTGTCTCTGTCCCGCCGTCATCATCTCGGCGGAAGAACTGCGTTCGCGACCCCAGCTCGACTCCCAGGGCGAAGCGCGGGTGCATGAAGTATTCGCCCCCCACGCCGAAGCTGAGCCCGCCGGTGAAATGTCCCCCGTCGCCGGTTGCCAGCGACGCCTGCAGGGCCGGGGCCGGGCCCGAAGCTGGCACTGGCGCCGAAGCTTCGGGCGAGTGTCCGCCGAACGCGGCCCCCAGGTTGAACCCCCCCAGAAGATAAAACCGCGCCCGCCCCGCCATGCTCTGCCACAGGTAAGGCATGACGTCCGCCCCCACCGTCACCACGTCGACGAACGGCGCACCGCTTCGCTGCGCGCTACCGAACCCATCCTGCCCGCCCACCGCCGCGCTGCGCAGGTAGCTCACGTCCAGAAGGACCGCCAGCAGGCGGTTCATGTAGCCCAGGCGCAAAGAGGGGATGATCAGGAACGGCTGCGATCCCGGGGAACTCACCGCCGTGGCCCCACTGAGCACCGGCTGGAGCATGAACCCCGAAGAGTGCCCCTCCAGTCGATCGATGAACCGCGGCGCCTGTGGCGCTTCGCGATCGATCAGTCGCGGCGCCTCCGGCGCTTCGCGATCGATCAGTCGCGGCGCCTCCGGCGCTTCGCGATCGATCAGTCGTGGCGCCTGTGGCGCTTCGCGATCGATCAGTCGCGGCGCCTGTGGCGCTTCGCGATCGATCAGTCGCGGCGCCTCCGGCGCTTCGCGATCGGCCACGGCGATGTCCGCGGCGGCCAGCCGCGGGGAGGCGACCAGAAGAAGGGCCATCATCAGGGTCGGGGGCAAGGACAACATCTGCATCAGACCAGCATAAAGCGATGCTTGGAATGTAGACCCAGACGGAAGGAATTCAAGGACGATGTGCGCGCAGCGGCGAAATACTCTGACCCGCCACTACAGCTTGAACATCCCCGGGTCCAGCTTTTCGTCGAGATCCGCCTTCTCCACGTCGATCGTGACGTTGTAGTCGAAGGCGTTGTTGCGAATCTCGATGTGCGTCGGCACCGACTGCCCCTGCACTTCCTTGTACTGCTGCAGGCGCACCGTCCGCTCCGGCTCCACCACCCGGACCTCGCCCTCCTTCAACCCCACGTCTTTGGTCCGCGACGGCAGCTTGGGCTCCAGGTCATACGCCGCCGAGAGGTCCGCCCCGATTGCCAAAAGGATCTTCTGCTGCAGGCTGCTGTCCCCGGCAGCCACTCCTTGCAGCACCTTGATGTCCCCGCCCACCTTCACCAGGTCGAAGAGCGTAATGCCCCCGGGCCCGATGGCCCGCAGGCGGAAGCGATCGGGGCGCTCCACCGCAATCAGGCCGCGTACGGTGCTCTGCTCCCGGCCATCCCCCTTGGCTGCGTCGATCTTGACCAGGTGCTCGGCTCGCATGGTGCGCCAGCGGGCGTCGGCCACCGGCTGCACCAGCGGCCCCTTGATGATCACCGGCTTGGTGCCGCTGCTGCAACTCGCGCTCGCTCCCAGGAGGCCGCAGGCGACGACGGCAGATTGGAACAGGCGAAACCAGCGGCGGGTGGGGGAATGGGGGGAAACATCGGCTATCGCCGACGTGTGGCAAGCCCGGTGAGCAGCGTCGCGCATCAAGTGGTCTCCAGCTTGGGCTGCGGGTTCGCCTGGGGTGCCTCTTCCCGCCAGAAGGGCGAGCCGATCACCAGGCGCAGGACCCGCAGGGTATCCTCGAACGTACGAAAATGGGTCGCATGGGCCGGGGCCGTCTCGCCCTCCCCTTCGGGGGCGCCATGCTCAGGTCCAGGTCCAGGTCCATGATAAATGGTGCGGATCGGCACCTGGCACAGGGGCGTCCGGGTCTTGGCGGCCCATAAGATCAGCTCGGTCTCCGTCTCGAAGCGCCGGGTGGTCAGGCGCACCCGGGAGAGCAGCGCCGCCGGGTACACCCGGAAGCCGGACTGCGTGTCCCGGTGCTGCCGCCCGGAAAAGATCGAGATGAAGTAGGTCGAGATGTGGTTGCCGATGCGGCTGCGCCGGGGCATCAGCGCCGGGTCGAAGCTGCGCACGCCGATCACCAGGGCCTCGGGCTGCCCCTGGTGGACGGAAAACAGCATGGGGATCTCCTCGGGATCGTGCTGTCCGTCGGCGTCCAGGGTCATCACTGCCCGCGCGCCGCGAGACAGGGCGTGGGCGAAGCCGGTCTGCAGGGCCGCCCCCTTGCCCCGGTTGCCCGCATGGCGCAGCACCAGGGCCCCGGCCCGCTCTGCATGATCGGCGGTGCCGTCGTCGCTGCCATCGTCCACCACCAGGATCTCGGCCCCGGCGGGGGCCTTTGCGCGGACGGCGGCGACCACCGTGCCGATGTGGGCGGCGGCGTTGTAGGCCGGGATCACGATCGACAGCGCGATCGAGGCGGCGGGGGCCGGAATGGAAGAAAACCCAGCATCCATGGGAAGTTCAAAGCATATCACGTTGCTCACCGCGCCGGCTCCGGCCAGGCCCTCTGGGTCACGAGGCCGCCAGGGCGAAAAGGAGCCGCCCCCCGGCGATGTTCCGGGGGTTTTGGCCGGTCGGGCCGTTCATCGAGATCGCGCTCGCGGTGGCGGCGAAGGCTTGCATGGCGCCCAGACTCCCTTCCCGCATGACCTTCAACACAAGGGTCTCGCCAGTTTGCACGACATCGTGGAACCTGAAGTCCGTCAAGGCCACTAAATATCCACGATGCGGTGGTTCGGTGGATCGGGTCTCAACGGCGGCACGCAGCAAAAGGCCGTTCAGGCAGGCCGCCGCCTGGCACAGGGCCTCGATGACCAGGGTGCCGGGAAGGGCCGGCTCGGGCTGCGGGTAAAGGGGGTCATCGGCGGTGATCAGGCGCGCGGCAGTCAGGGTGCCGGCGGTAAGATCAGCATCGAGCACACGATCGATCAGTCGAAACGGGGGGCGGTGAGGCAGAAGCTGAGCTAGATCATAGACCGGCGCCATGTCCTCGAACGTAGCAAAAATCTGGCGGAACTCCCCAGGGAGTTCCCGGATGTCTAAAGGAGGTTTGAATGAGTCTTGCACCTGACCGTGGCCTGTTTGTCCGCCTGGCGCTGCTCGGCTTCGGGTCGTTTTTGCTCTCGGGCTTGCTTCCGGGGTGCATCCACGGGCCGCAGGTGAAGCCTGGGACGGCACCCGTGACGGCGATCGAGATGGAGCCGATGAAGCTGGAGGTGGTCCGAAGCGACACGGGCGCCCGGGTCGAGGCCTTCGACGCCGCCGGGCTCTTCGAGCAGGCCGGGGAGGACCTGAAGGCGCAGCGTTACGCCGAAGCGGCGGCGGCCTACGACCGACTGCTCAAGGACTTCCCCGAAAGCCACTTCGCCGGGCCGGCGCTCTACAACGCCGGCCTGTCTTACGAGGGGATGAAACACTACGCGGAGGCGGTGGCGCGGTACCGGCGAATCGTCGATAAGCCGAAGCCGGAGGGCAAGGACACCCTGGACGCACTGTTCCGCCTGGGCTCGTGCCTGGCGGAGATGCAGGACTGGAAGGAGTCGCTGGCGGTGTTTGTGCGGATGCTGGCGCGGCCGGATCTGCGCCTCTCGGATCGCATCGAGGCGATGTCCCGGCGCGGGCTGGCGCAGGTGGAACTGGGCGAGCTTCAGGCGGGCGAGCGTACCTTCCGCGAGACGATGGACTACTTCAAGGACAACGAGGTGCAGGAGCGCCTGGACACGGACTTCTACCTGGCGATGTCGCAGTTCTACCTGGGGCAGATCCCCCACCGCTTGTTCCGCGCCATGCCCCTGCGCCTGCCGCAGCGGCAACTGGAGCAGGACCTGGAGGCCAAGGCGAAGATGTTCCTCTCGGCGCAGGCACACTACATCGATGCCATCAAGCGGCAAAACCCGGTGTGGGCCACCGCGGCGGGC
>JBBRLA010000293.1:0-9919 GCA_038231615.1 Polyangia bacterium
GAGGTCACCGGCGAGGTGCGGGCCTTCGGCAAGGTCACCCAGGTGACCGGCAGGGGCTACGTCGAGCATGGCCGCACCAATGCCGATCCGCGGCGCCATACCGACCGACAACTGCGCCTGCGCTATTATGATGAGGTGGACGGCCAGCCCCTGACCGTGCTGGCCTTCGATCAGCTCACCGCTCCGGCGGATGGGGCGCGGCGCTTCGGCTTCCTGGCGGTGTTTCTCGGCAGCAAACTGATCCACCAGAGCGTCGCCCCGCTCCTTTACCCCGCGGGCCTGCAACCGGATCCCCAGCGCAAGCAGAACCAGGTGCCGACGGAGTTTCACCTCAGCCGCGACCCGGCGGTCAAGATCCGGGCAAGCGTGCAGCGCCTGGTCGAGCGCAGCGACTACCTGGATCAGGTCTCGGGGTTCATGCGCCTGATCATCGGCCGCTTCGTCCATCCGGTCTCCTATAACTACGACTGCTCCGCCGAGGTGGTGCTGGACCTGCCCGAGATGAAGGGCACCCGCAAAGGCTGGGCGGACTGCGGCCTGAGCCTCATGCGGCCATGAGGCCCGGGCCGGTGGGTCAGTTCGCGGTCAGTGCTGGGTCGGGGCGGGGCTTCCTGTGTCGCGGCCGGTGAGGATCTGGTTGATGTCGAAGAGTTCGCTCATCAGGAACTCCAACCGGGCCGACAGGGCGACGCGCTCCTCGGCGGGCAGTTCGTCGCCGTTTTGCAGACGCTGCTTCACCCCCCGCAGCTCCCCCAGCACGGTGCTCAACGCCCGCTTGCAGCGGGCCACGTGCTGCGGCAGCGGCAAGCTTGCCGAGGACACCCGCGTCCGGCCCCTCTCGCTGCCCTCGGGGCGGGCCAGGACCTTGGCGATCACCTCGACGGCCTTGTCCAGCGGCATGTTGCCGACCCGCTTGTAGGCCGCGCGGATGACCGCGGCCTCATGGCGCTGCCCATGCTTTAGCAACGCCGGGCGCAGCTCCGGCTTCATCCGGGCGATCGCCGCCAGAGCCTGCACCCCCAGTTGCAGCCCGCTCAGTTCCTCGGGTTTGAAGGTGCTGCCGATGAGCAGATACTTGCTGGCCCACTCCGCGCTGAACCGCAGCTTTGCTTCCCGCCATGCGTCGAAGGTCTGGAAGTCTTCGCACGCATAGCCCTTTTTTCGCTGGATCCAGCCGATGTGCCGGCCCGCCTTCTGGATGCCCACGGCGTTGGCCCCCTGGCGCCGCAGATGGCCCTCGATGGCCAGGCAGGTCTTCTTGTAATGCACCTTCAATTCCGCTTCCGTCAATTTCTTGCTCATGCCACGTCCTCTTGCAATTTTTGCCATCGTCGCGTTTTTTCGGCTGATGCGACTTTGCGTCCTTTCTATAAGTAGCAAACCGCGTGCCGACCCTGGACGATGATCGGAGTCAAATGATTTCGCAGACTTGCGTGACCTGGTCCCTGCCCAGCAAGGGGCGATTGTGCGCTCTTTGCCACTTCCTTCGGCAGCGCGTGCAGAACCCGCACAGCCCGATTTTCGTCACCGGCAGGTGACCGGGTCGGCAGATGCAAGAGGCACCCTCCGCGGAGCGAGTGCTATCAGGGCAGCCGGGGAGCGCCATGGGCGGTGAGCCGGGCGCCATGGACGGCAAGCCGGGGGGCCACGCCGCCAAGAGCAGGCTCGGCTATGGCGATCCGCTGGGCTTCGCTCCGGCTGCCGTAGAGGGCCACACCGTGGATGATGAGGTTCGCCTTCAGGCGCTCGCACCGGGCGGTGTGCTCGTCCAGGATCACCAGCTCATCGACGAAGGTGTCCGCGGAGCGCCTGGTGCCGAGCGGCCCACATCGAACCACGATGTACACGCGATCGCCTTTCTTGTGGGTCATGCCAAGTAAGTGCCGCCAGCCTGGCGATCCTTCGGTCGGGCCACTGATGAAGAAAAGAGGTAAGCTTCTTCATGCACGGCGTGCCTAACCCATTCGTTCAGAATCTAGCCAAGCAGGAGCGGAACCATGGCCACCTTCTACGATCACAGCGCCAAGACCATCGCCGGTCACGAGATCAGCCTCAAGGACTACGCCGGCAAGGTGGTGCTGGTGGTGAACACCGCGAGCAAGTGCGGCTTCACCCCCCAGTACGAGGGTTTAGAGAAGTTGTACAAGCAATACCGCGATCAGGGGCTGGTCATCCTGGGCTTCCCCTGTAACCAGTTTGGCGCCCAGGAGCCGGGCAGCGAGGCGGAGATCGCCAAGTTCTGCTCGCTCTCCTACGGGGTCAGTTTTCCCATGTTCGCCAGGGTTGAGGTCAACGGCGACGGTGCCCACCCGCTCTACCAGTACCTGAAGGCACAGCAGCCGGGGCTTCTGGGCATCAAGAGCATCAAGTGGAATTTCACGAAATTCCTGGTCGACAAGAACGGCAAGGTGGTCGAACGCTTCGCGCCACAGACCAAGCCGGAAGCCCTAGCCAACGCAGTCGAATCTCTTCTCAGCTAAACAGAAGCACCTGGCCGGGCAGCTTTTGGCGTACCTCTCCCCCACGGCTTAGCATGCGCTCAGCCGCGGGTGGGCCCACGACGACTCGCGAATGCGAGTCGGTGGGGAGTGCCCCCACGCTTCCTCGGTCACGTACAGTTTTGAGATTCGGCTGGATTATCAGAACACCGATGAGACAATGTAATTCGACCGACGAGATGAACAAGTTCAAACTGGCTCTCGTCTATAGCACAAACCATGGCGGCCAGGCTACCGTCTGACGTCATTTCAGACTTTCATCTCAAGTGGTCGAATTCAACTGCCTCAGCCGAAGGTCTAGACAGTACCGTCCGCAGCCGCGCCTCATTGTTCGGCTGGCCACAAGACATCGCCTTTCCTCTTGGGCACTTTCACCCGCCGCGGAAGAGGCCAGCATTGCCAGGCATTGAAAGACCGCTACTCCGTCCTCTTCCTCCTCAGCCTTATCTCCTGCTTTGCCCCGGGCGGGGCTCTCCATTACCATCTGCCCGTGCTCAAGTCATTCTTCCTGCGGGCTCTGCTCGTTCTCGGCATCGCCGCCAACGTGGCCTTCCTTCTTATCAACTTGCACCCCGAGCGTCCTCATCTGGCTATGCGCAAGCATCTCAAGGTGCTCCTGCGAGCGGACCCCCCGCGGGCCACCTGGATCAAGGAGAATCAGCTCGACGTGTTCGCCGCTCGGCACGACGTGAGCATCGAGGTCGTCACCGCGGCCAGCTTCGAGGAGGTCATCAGCGCCTTGAAAAAGGAACGAGACCACCCTAGCGGTCTGGCGCTGGCCTCGGCCAGCGATGTGATCACCGACGAGTTGCAGAAGGCTGGCGCGATTCGTCCGTTTCACGAGTTCGTCCCCACAGACATTCTGGCCAGCACGCTTGAAGAGTACCTGCCGGAGGCTGGGCGACCCTGCCCAGCGGCGCGTCGCTCGAACTCAAGGATGGTGCACCGATGCGCCCGGGCAAAAGCTTCTCGCTGGAGGTTGTCCAGCTCTGGGCCATCCCGGTCCACTCACCTTGTCCCTTGCTCGCCTTCGAACTGGCACGCACGCTCACCAGCCGCGGGAACCAGCAGCGGGAGACAGAGGCGCAAGGGCTCTTGCCAATCCGCAAGGACCTGCGCGCTGAGTACCCAGTCCTGTTCCGCTTGGAGTGGATGCAGCGCAGCCCAGTGGGATGACTACGCCGATTCATCCCCTTTGTGGGATGACTAACCGATCCGCCGGCTCCTTCCTGAGCGAACTTGGCCATGGGGTGATGGGGACCAGAACAAGGGGGGCCCCCTGATGCGAGTCGGCGGCGATTCGGGGCGGTGTGCCCGAATGGGGTGTTGCAGGCAGTTTTTTGTAGTTCTTCTTCCGGAATTACGCAGATGCGATCAGGTCGTGCGGGCTGCGGTGGCGATCGCCATGCGGGCTGCGTTGGCGATCGCCGCGTTCCCGGCCTGGCCCTCGGGCCTCGAAACCAGCCCTTGATTCACCTACACTCCATGCTTTTCGCCAACCGCTACGATCTCGACTACTTCCCCGCGCCGGGCTACGCCCGCCTTGACGAGGATACCCCCCACCTGACCGGCTTGCGGGGCCTGTCCCTGTCGGCGCCCGTGCTCCGGCAGGTGCTGTGGGACAACGCCGTCCGGCTCTACGGCCTGGACGACGCCGGCTCCGAGCAGGACCGACGGAAAGCTGGCTCGGCCGTGGAAGGCGACTTACATTGAACGGTGCAAGGCTGCGATGACATCCACTGGCCGCAGAGCGATCCGGACGTTGGCCATCGCGCTGGCCGTCGTTTTGGGGCTGGTCGCGGCCGGGGGGTTGACCCTGGCCTGGCTCAACCGCGGCGACCAGATCCGGCGCCGCCTGCTGGTCTACAAGCCCCGCCTGGAAAAGCAGCTCGGGCGCCCGGTCTCCTTCGGATCGGTGCGCCTGCACCTGTGGCCCCATCCGGGCTTCGAGATCCGCGACATCTCCATCACCGGCGGCCCCACCGAAGAGCCGCTCTTGCAGGTGCCCTACCTGGAGGGCGACTTCGCCTTTTTGCCTCTGCTCAAGAGCCGCGGCACAGAGGTCATCATCACCGACGTGCGGACCCAGGGCCTGGTAGTGACCGTGGTCCGTCTCCCGGACGGTCGCCTGTCCTGCCAGGACGTCCTCGACCGCCTCCAGCCGCGCATGCCCCAGACCCCCCTTCGGCCCAAACAAGAGGCCCGCCTGGAGCCGGTGCTCTTGTCCTACGCCGAGATGCTCGGCAGCGCCCTGCGTTTCCGCGATCTGGGCACCGGGCCCGGCCCCGATCGCTCGGTGGCTATCGAGCAGCTCGACCTGCGCCTGTGGGACGTCGGGCTGGGCCGCCTCATCGCCCTCAGCCTGGACGCCGCCGTCACCGCCCCCGGTCGCAACCTGCACCTAGAGGGCACCGTCGGGCCGGTCCCGGGGGACCTGGACTTCACCGACCCCCTGGACCTGGTCCAGCGGGTGAAGTTGCGCATTTCGGACCTCCAGGTGCAGTCCCTGGCCGCCTGGTTCCTGAAGGGCTCGCCGTGGCTGGTGCCGCAAAAGGCCGTGGTCGCCGCCGACCTGTACTTCGAGAGGCCGTCGGACACCCAGCGCCTGCGCCTGGTCGGGTCGGTGGGGATCAAGGGGCTGGTCCTGCAACGGGCCGGGCACCTGGGACAGCCCGCCGACATCCTCCTGCGCTCCGACCTGGAAGCCACCGAGGACGCCGCCTCCGTGCTGGTGCGTGAGCTGGACCTGTCGGTCAACGACATGGCCATCCACGGCACCGCCGACCTGCGCGACCTGTGGACCCGTCCCAACGTCCCCGAGCTGGACCTGTCGTCCCGGGGGATCGAACTGGAGAAGGTGGTCGCCCTCCTGCCCCCCGGCCTGCTCCCCGACATCGTCCTCCACGGCCCGGTGTCCCTGTCCGCCGCCCGGAGCGTCAGTGCGGCCCAGCCCCTTCTGTCCCTGAGAGTGGACCTGAGCGCCGCCACCCTCCTGTTGCCGCAACTGCACAAGCCGGCCGGGATGCCCGCCGTCGCCGAGTTCCGCGGGCTGCCCAAAAAGGACGGCATCCACGTCGAGCGCCTGGGCCTCGTCCTGGGCCCCCTGTCGCTGTGGATGAAGGGGATCATAAAATCCCCCCATGATCTGGAGCTGTCCCTGGACAGCGGCTGGGTCGAGCTGGACCGGCTCCTGCGCCTGTCGCCGACCGTCGCCGAGGCCGTTCGCCGCCGCCGGAGCGCCGTGCGGGGCGACGCCGAGGTCTCCGGCAGCGTGAAGCGTCACGGGAACACCGTCACCGCCAGCGCCCACCTACGCATCCGGGATGCCCGCGCCCGCGTCCCCGGCCTCACCCTCACCGGCGCCACCGAGGTGCGCGCCTCGGGCCGCTTCTCTCCCAACGCCGACTCCATCGAGGCGGACGTGGACCTGAGCAGCGCCGGCCTACTGGTCCCCCGGGTCATCGACAAGCCCGCCTCCGCCCCGATGCGCCTGAGGCTGTCCGCGGAGCGTTTGGGGCAGAACATCACCCTGAAGGAGGCCCACCTGGACCTGCCCGGCGCCTCGGTGGAGGCGCGCGGTCACGGCGACCTGGGGCGGCGGTTCCTGGATGTGCGGGTGCCCCGCTTCCGCGCCGACCTGACCCGCATCGCGCGCTTCTTCCCCGCCCTGCGCGACCGGGCCATCCCCGAGGGGGAGCTGGAGACGGCCCTGCGCCTGGACGGCGACCCCAATTCCCTGCGCACCGTGCGCCTGCGCATCGACGACCTGACCTTCGTCGGGGCCGGCGGCACCCTGAGCGGCTCTGCCGAGGTGGTCGGCCTGGACCGTCCCGAGCGGGTCGCCTTCGACTTCACCGGCGCCGGCCTGGATCTGGTCGAACTCCTCGGCTGGACCCGCGGCCTGAAGAAGCCCCGGGGCGAGGCGGTCATCGACGAGCTGCAGACCCTGTCCCTCGACGGCAAGATGCGCCTCGACCGGGTCCGCATCGGTAAGGTGGCCATTCCCCACGTGGTCCTGGCCGTGACCCTGGATCGGGGCAAGGGGGAGGTCAAGACCCTCCAGGGGACCGCCTTCGGTGGGACCTGGACCGGGGACGGCTCGACCGTGGATCTGAGCCAATCGCCGCCGCCCCTGGTCTTGCAGGCCAAGATCGACGAGGTCGATCTGCGGCAGTTCCTGGCCCTGTGGGGCCCCAAGGTCGAGCACAAGGCCGACGGCCGGGTCAGCATCGAGGGGCGCCTGAGCAGCAGCGGCCTGTCCTGGTCCCACATCTGGCCCCTGATCCACGGCCCGGCCGGTTTTACCCTGACCGGGGGCCTGGTCCGCGACGTGGACATCCGGGCAAAAGTGGTCAACCGGACCATCGGCGGCATGATGAAGAACCACGAGATCGCCATGCACCGGGACGAGGTCGCCTTGCAGGCCGCCGTCGGGCGCGTGCAGGTCGGCGGGCAGCGCATTCGCCTTGTCCAGCCCCTGCGCGCCTCCAACAGCGAGATGATCATGCACGTGACCGGCGACATCGGGTTTACCGGATCGTTGCACCTGGCGGGCAAGATGGAGATCCTGCCGGAAGGCTTCGCCATCGCCACCAAGGGCAAGATCCGCCCCGGCGGCGCCGTCCCCGTGGCCCTGCATATCGAGGGCGATGGCAAGCTGCCCCTGGTCACCCTGGACCGCCTGGACGACACCGTGTCCGAGATGCTCGGCGGCCTCCTCGGCGAGGCCCGGCAGCCGGAGCTGGAGCCCCCCCACCCGGTCCTGCACCAGCCCGGGCAGGACCGGGCCGGCACCGATGTCACCCCCGCCCTGGCAGAGGCGATCAAGGTGCAGCACCAGGGCAAGTCCGGGCGGGGGATGGCCAACATCAAGCTCGGGGCCTCCTTCAACCTGCTCGGGATGGCGACGCAGTTCGCCCTGGTGCTGGACATCGGCTACGCAGTCACCAAGAACCGCAACGGCTACCTCCTTCTGCCCCTGCAATTCCAGGTCGGCAACGGGCTGACCTCGTTCATGGTCCCCCTCGGCTTCCAGTACGATTTCCCCCTGTTGCGCGGCTTTTACCTGTACCCCCGCCTGAGCGTCGGCTACGCCGCTCTCATCGGCTTCGATCCGAGCGGCGTGCTCCATTCGGGGCTGGTCTTGCCCGAACTCGGCATCAAGTACGTCCCCGGCAGGCGGGTGAACTTCGGCTTCGAGCCCTTCAGCCTGCCCATCTTCCTGCGCCCCGACGGCGCCCGCCTGTCCTACCGGCTGATGTTTTACGGGGGCATCAATTTATAGACTGCCGCCACCCGCCGCCCCTCTACAGGCTAGCCGCCGGATCCGGCGCCCCGGCGCGGGCCGCCATGCTGGGACAGGCGCGGCCGGACGGTGACGCAGACCAGGGGGCTGTGGGACAGCTCCCCGAGCCCTGACTGGGGCTGTGCAGACGGGCCTCCCGTGTTCCGCTCTTCTCCTTGGACGCGTGCTGCGCTCCATACCCCGGCGGGGATGCTGGTCCTTTCTGCTCCGGTCTGGGGAGTTGAACCGCTTGACCCTCGAACGGAAGCGGCGGGCAGAGATGGAGGTTTTCGATCGAGGGCCGGAGTGCTGGATCCGGCCCCTGCTTGGTCAAGCCCGACGCCTCGATGCGCGGCCTTGGGAGATCATCGCCAAGGGGCTAAAACGCACATGGTCCGATGGCACCCAGTTCTTGATCTTCACCCCCCATGGAGCTGATTGAGAAGCTCGCGGTACTTGTTCCCCCGCCGGGGAGGCATCTGGTCACGTATCACGGAGTGCTTTCATCGGCAGCGCAGTGGAGAAAATTGATCATCCCCGATGGACAGGCGGAGGCGCTCAAGGCGGAGTCGGCGGAAAAGGACGAGCCCGTGCTCCCCGCGCCGGACCCGGACAGCCGATGGCCTCGGGGCGGTCGAAGGGCCGGCCGGTGGTAGCGCGGCGGATGCGCCGACGCGACCTCGGCGGACGCATCGATGAGCCGCTGGAATGGGGCCTGAAAGAGCCAGACGGGGCCGTTGCGCTCCCAGTCCATGAGGCTGAGCGGACAGCCTTGGGCTGCTATGGGATGAGGCCGTTGAAGGTGTATATGCCGGGGAAACCTGAAGGACAGCGAGTTTGAGAAAGTTTCCCCCGGCATCGCTACCGCCGGTGGTCCTGGTCGCGGGGGAAACTTCCTACTGCTCTCTACCATCGCTGAAACGCGTCCTTCATCTGAATGGCATTCAAGAGGTAACGAGTTCGACCCTCGTCAGCTCCACTCCGTCACCGACGGAAAACATACTTTTCTCAGCTTCGGCTCCTAGGGGCTCCCAGGGTGGGGGGCCAGTGGGGGGCTGGATCAGAGCCCCTCACTTTCCTCCCCTACCCAGCATCTCTAGCACCTTCGCCTGCTTGACCTCTGCGACGGCCGAGTCCGCTGCATAGCTCTGCGAGGTGGTGGTCTTGGAGTCGTGCCGCAGCGCCCGCTGGGCCGCCTCGATTCCAGAGCCCCCTTGGAGGTTGGCGATGACCTCCAGGGTGCCCCGCATGCCGCGCATCCCGTGGGCGTGGACCTGGGGGATGCTTGCCAGCTTGCAGATCCTGTGCACCTGCTCCCGTGGCCAGTCCCGATCGTGCCTTCCTCTTGTGCCCCGCGGGGCCGCCGGAAAGAGGAACGCCCCAGGCAACTTGTCCCGCTTCCGCTCGATCAGGTAGGGCTGGAGCGCCGCGGGCACCAGCACCGGCTTGGCACTGCCCTCGGTCTTGACCTCCTCGTCTCGGAGGTCCAGCCGGAGCAGGGTGCCCCCGCCATCCACGTCCCGGGCCGTCCTGGTGACGATCTCGGTGGCCCGGAGGCCCATGAGGAGGGTCATCAGCGCCGCCACGGCGCCGTCATCGCCATCATCGGCGAGACGGTAGGCCACATCCAGCCAGAGCTGCGCCTCATCCAGGGTCGGCTGCACCTTGCCCTTGCCGCCGGGGTTCCTACGACCGCTGCCCTTGATCTCCGCTACCGGCGACCCGCTGACCCAGCGCCTGGGCTTCTCCAGGCACCAGGCAAAAAACGTCTTTACCTGGGACAACAGGTTTCGGTGCGAATCCACGGCCAGCTCCTGCTTCAGCTCCTCGTAGCGCTTCTCACACCACCGCGCTGAGATGCTGGTCAGCAGCCTGTCTCCGTCGTTCAGGAACCGGCGCAGCGCCCAACCGGTGGACGCAACAGAGGTCGCCTTATTGCCTTTGTCGGCGACGAGCCAGCTCAAATAATCTGTGATCGCCTTTTCCACTGTCCTTTCCTGGGGAGCTTCCTCAAGGTTGGCGGTCAACCTTTCCTTGAGCAGCTCCGCTTCTTCTTGGGTGGCAGCCGAGAAAGCCTCTCGGCTACCCGGCGTTCTGTCTCTGAGGACAACCCGCCACCGCTCCTTGCCGCGGCGGA
>JBBRLA010000294.1:0-9907 GCA_038231615.1 Polyangia bacterium
AGGTTTCCGGAGGTCTCCCGATGCGGGACGGACTTGTCCCCCGTCTCCTTCGGGCCGAGTACGGCACCTTCGGACCGGGTACAAGTCCGTTTTGCAGACGGTAAGAAGGTAAGACTGCAAACTATAAAGACCTCGAAAGACGAAAACCGATGACGTCGTAGCGGTCCGCGGGCTCGCTCCTGGAGCGGTACGAGACACGCCAGTTGGCGGCTCGGCTGAGCCAAGAGCCGCCCCGCAGCACCCGCTCGGAGCCCGCGGCCGGACCGATGGGATCGGTCCCGGGCTGATAGGGGGCATAGAAGTCCCACACCCACTCCCAGACGTTGCCGCTCATGTTGTAGAGGCCCCAGGCGTTAGCGCGCTTCTTCTTCGCCTGGGTCTCTGCCCCGTTCCAGGCGACCTCGTCCACCTTGTCGGAGCCGGAATACAGGGTGTGCTGCCCCGCCCGCGCCGCGTACTCCCACTCCGCCTCCGTCGGCAGCCGGTAGCCGCGGCACTTGAGCCCATCGGGCCAGGTGACGTTCTGCTTGTCGCCCGTGCCCTCGATCACATAGCACGCCGGCAGCCCTTCCTTCTTCGAGCGCTGGTTACAGTAGCGCACGGCATCGAACCAACTGACGTTTTCGACGGGGTGGAGCGGGGAGGCCTTGTTCCCCGAAGGGTTCTCTCCCATCACCGCCTGATAGAGCCCCTGCGTCACCTCGGTCCGCCCCAGCAAGAAGGGCCGGGTCAGGGTCACCGCATGCCGGTCCTCGTCGTCGGAGCGGCCTTCTTCGGTTTTCGGGCTGCCCATCTGGAAACTGCCCGCCTCGATGCGGACCAGCTCCGACGCGACTGCCTGGGGCTGCGCCGGCCCGTCCTTCGTGGGCGCCGCGACCGGCCCCTCCCCCTTGGGCTGCGCCGGCCCGTCCTTAGTGGGCGCCGCCGCCGGCCGGGGCCGCAGCCTGGGAGGCTGGCCCAGCCCGGCCTTCGCTTCGGCAACCAGCGCCACTTTGGCCTTCGCTTCGGTCTCGATCGCCTGCGCCTTCTTCGTCGCCTGCTCGCTGGGCGACGGCTCCGCCCTCCGAAATAGGTCCACCTCCCGCAGCGCCTTCCCGCCCTGTCCCAACTTCAGCCACAGCCCCGCGATCCTCAGGTGGATATGCACCGGCCCCTTCTGCCCCAGCGCCTCACCATACGCCTTCACCGCCCCCCGGGGGTCCTTATCCTCCAGCGCCTTGCCCCGTTCATAGGCTTCGGCATACGCCTCCGCCCCGCTCGCCGGAACCGGCGCCGCTGTCAACATCAGGCACCCCATCCACAGTGCCCACCCTTGCCTTCTCATACAGGCATCTTACTGGATCTTGAAGATGAGAATAGAGCGGAACCCGATGACATCGCTCCCGTTCATGGACTTGTTCCCGACTGAGGAAAGGCCCTCGAATGGGAGCGGGTGGACGATGAGGTGCTGGATCATGTCCCCATCCAGGGCTGGTCCGACAAGGCCGGGGGTAATAAGCATCAGACCGGCCAGGCGCGGGTGCGCCTGATTTGCTCCTGGAGCGACTGCAGGGCCTCCAATCTCATTCCCTCGAGTTGCTCGCAATGCTCGGCCGAGACTGGGATCCCGATCAGCTCGCACATGTACACGATGGACTTGCGCAAGCTTTTCTCCATGCCCTTCTCCATGCCCTTCTCCACCAAACTCTGCTCGTGACGCTCGAATTTAGCCCACGTTTCGATCATTTTCGTAGTCACCTCGTCGCTGACATCTTTAGCACGCCTCAATGTATGCTGCAAATAGCTCAGAATCCGCAGCAGCTCGGCGGTCTCCGGGTCCCCCTCCGGCATGCTGCGCAGCTCCTCGACCGCCTGGTCGCACACGGCCGCGGATCCCATCAGCCGCAAGAGCAGCGTCTCCGGCCCCGGCGGCAGCTCCGAGACCACGATCAGGCCGATGTTCAGGCCCTCCCCCACGTCGTAGATCCCATTCGGGAAACCTGCCCGCGGCCGGACCGTGTACTCGACGAAGAGCGCCTCGGGCCGTCCCGCCGAGATGATCCACAGCCGCGAGAGCCGCACCGTGGGCGTCGGTCCCGGCTGCGCCTTGACCTTCTGCTGCTCTTGCCGCCGCCACGCCAGCTGCTTGAGCTGGCTGTCCCAGAAGTCGCTCAGCGGCACCGCCTGGCTGAACACCTCCATCATGCAGTCGGTGTCGAAGAGCAGCGCCGCCAGGACCACATACCGGGGCAGCACCTCGTCGATGTGCCGCCGCTTCAGGCTCAGATCGAAGCGCATGGCGTCGGTGGCGGGGATCTCCAGCTCACGCTGGACCTCGCCCAGACAGTCCAGTGCCTTCTCGGCGATCAGCTTCGCTCTTTCGTCATGTTCCTTGTGCATGGCGACACCGTAGCCCCATCGATCGCCCTGTCAATTTTTTCGCCCCATCAGGCCCAAGGCGGCGTTCTGCCGTGTAATGGCTGGGGCCTGATCTCATCCAAGCTCCTCCGTCGGTGAGAGGAGGGTGGCGCCGGCATCGTTGGAGCCCCAACGGACGTTTCAAACGTCCATCACGGGCCGGGCACCAAGGCGCGGGGGAACCACGTGGAATCAGGGCAAGGACCTCGCCACGCGAAAACCCATATCGGTAATGCGGTAGGACGGCGCGAGGCCGTTGCGATCGGCAACCCGCTGGGACCCGGCATCGCCTCGCCCCGCCGACCGCCCTGGGTGGGGTAGCAGCCGCAAAACAGGCCCTCCGCGGCGGTCCACACTTCTCATCTCGCGATAACCGATCAAACCTGCGCACCATCCCCGGCTGCTTGGCCGGCACTCGGCGTCATGCTAAGTTGCAATCATGTCTTCACGCCATTCTGCCACTCTCGTCAGGCAGCAGATCCTTGACGATCTCGCGCGGCTTCCAGAGGACGGCTTGCGAGAAGTGCTAAGCTTCGTGGGGTACCTGCTGAGCAAGGAGCAGGGGACCGGGGAGATGGAAGCGAACAAGAACCGGCCGGACCCCGGCGAGCAGCGCCCCCGGCGCCCGCTGAAGGACCTGCTTGGCGCGATGAGGCTGGAAGGGCCACCCCCGACAGATGCCGAGTGCAAGCGGATCCTCGATGAGGAACGTATGAAGCGGTACGGCTGATGCGGGTCCTGCTCGATACGAATGTCGTCTTGGACATCATGCTCAGGCGGGCCCCGGGGTTGGCTGATGCTTCCAGCTTCACGGACATCTATTACATTGCGCACAAATTGTCACCTGCACGCTTTGGCTTTGCCCCTTACCCTTCCGTCGCCCGTCGCCGCGCAGCCCGGGCCAGGAGGATGTCGTTGCACACGGCCTCGTATTTCTCCTCGCCCATCTCGGCCTGGATCGCATCCAGCTGCGCGTCCAGGTGTTTCGCCGCGTCCTCCCCCAGCGTATGCCGCAGCGACGACACCCCGATCATCAGCAGCTCCACCGCTGCGGCGTCCTTCCCATGGGACAAAAGGATGTGCGCCGCCAGCGTGGCACTGCGCACGTAGCCCAATAGATTTCCCCGCTGCCCATAGCCCACCGCTCCCTGCAAGGCCAGGTCCACCGCCCCCTTGTATGCCCCCTGCGTCGAGAGCACCGTCGCCAGCCCGGTCAGGCCCAGCAGCCGATGTTCTTCTTCGCGCAGGTCTCGTGCCGCGTCCACCACCACCTGAAGTACCCGTCGTGCCTCGTCCATCTTCCCCGCCGACGAGAGCGCCGTGCCCAGCGCCAGGCGGCACTCGAGCAGGTCCAGCGGCGCGTCATGCTCCTTCACCATCTGGGTCACCGTGCGCAGGTGCGACACCGCCTGCTCCAGATGCCCGGTCACCTGCGCCAGAAGCGCGATCCCCTGGTGTGCCGCGAAGCGCGCATCCGGCGCCGGCGTTCGCCCCCGGTCCAGCGCGCCCAGAAGGGTCCGCAGGGTGCGGATCGCCTCGGGGTCATCGTTCTCCAACTGCCCCTCGGCGATCGCCAGGGTGAACGCCGAGAGCCCCCGGCTGCCGGCGTTCCTGCCGGTGAAGTCGGCGGCCCTCGTCGCCACGTCCGCCAGCAGGTGCTCCGCCGGCCCCTTTTGTCCCTGCCGCCGCAGCACCCGCACCCGCAGGCAGGCGGCGCAGAACATCTCTTCCTTGGCGCCCGCCTCGCCCAGGCGTGCCTCGGCGGTCTCGGCGAACTGCGCCGCCTGATCGAGCAGCCCCTCGATCATCCGTAGCTCCCCCAGGCGCAGGAGGCACCGGCCTTCCAGCAAAAGGTCGTGCAGTGGCGGCAAAAGTGGGCCCGCTTCCAGCAAAAGGTCCCGCGCGGGGGCCACCCGGTAGCGGAAGGCCGGCTCCAGCTCGCTCAGGTCCACCAGCGCCTGGGCCAGCGCGGCGGGATCGTCACCTTTTCGGGCCGCAAGGAGGGCCTCGCGGGCGTCGAGCAGGGCGCTGGAAGGATCGTCGTTTTGCCGGGTCGTCGTCTGGTTGGTCTTGGTCACGGACGGGCCTTCCACCGCAACGGCTCGCTGCCGCTTCCCTTTAGCATAACGCCGCGGCAGGCCAAGCGGGAATCCAGGATTTACGATACGCTATCAAAGTGAACTTCGATCACCTGACTTCGATGCAGGCCCTGGCCCGAAAGGAGGCGCGGCGGGCGTCCAGTGGGTCTAATGATATCGGTGATGCCGGTGCTGCCGGTGATGCCGGCGGGCCCGATGGTTTCGGCGCCGGGGATTCCGCGCCGGCCGCCAAGATCTCTATGGATGATCGCCGCGGCGCTTCCGCGCTTGCGATTGGACGCACGGCCCGCGATTCGGCGGGGGCCCAGGCCATCGCCGCGGCTGCCGCTCGGGCCTTTGACGAGGGCCGCACCCTGCCGCAGGTGCTGACGCTGCTGCCGTCGTCGCTGCCCCACGAAGACTCGCTGCACCTTGTGCGGCTCTTGCGCCTGGAGGTGGCCGCGGCGGCGAGGTGGCGGGACGCGGGCCCCGGATCGTGGGCCGCCGTCGCCGCGGCTGCGGAGGATGCCCTGCCGCTGCTCTCCGCCGAGTCGCCGGGCACGGTGCTGACCCGGGCCAGCGCGGCCCTGCTGTCGATCGCCCGGCAGGCCGGGGAAAAACCGCCGGGCGATGGCGGGACCGCCTCCGAGGCCCTGGGGGTGCGCCTCTTCAGCGAGGCGGCGGCGCGGCTTTTCACCGCGGATCGAGCGGCGGCGGGGGAACTGGCCGGCGAGGTGCCGGTGGACCAGCTCATCCAGACCGTCTTCGCCGGGGGGGACGTGACCGTCCTGCGCGAGCTGCGCGCCGCGCCCCACCGCCGGCTGGCTGCCGAGATGGGCTATCTGGTGGGCGTCCTTTCCGGGCAGCGTCCCGCGTGGTGGCCCGAGGTCTTGGCCCAGGTGAAGCGGCAGGGGGGCGAGGAGTTCGGCCCGCTCCCCGGCCTGCTTGCCGGCCTGGGAGAAGGGGTTCCCGACGCCGCGATCCGCGACGCTCTGCTGCTTTTCGCACGAGCGCTGCGGGCCACAGTGCGGCAGGGGGCGCTTTTGGCCTTGATCAAGCGGTACCGGGACGATGACGACCCGCGCGTGCGACGGGCGCTGCTGGCAGTGCCCCGCGACCCCAACGAGGGGGTGCGCGCCGAAGTGGCCGCGGCGCTGATTGCTAGCGAACACCGCGACGCTGCGCCCTTGGCGAGCGAACACCGCGACGCTGCGCCCGTGGCTGGCGAACACCGCGACGCTGCGCCCTTGGCTGGCGAACCGGGGCCGGGAAATCCGTTCGGCCTTCACGGTGAAGATGCCCGTCCGCGGCCCACGTCGCGGCAGGATGCCCAGGCGCTGCTGGTGCGGCTCTCGGATGATCCGTGCCCGGCGGTGCGGGCGGCGGCGGCGTGGTCCCTGCTTGCCTGCGATGAAGTGCCGGCCTCCGTGCAAGAGCTTTGCGCCACCGACCTCGCCGAGGGTTCCCTGGCCCTGCGTTACGGCGCCGCCCTGGCCGCGGCGTGCCTGGGCAGCAGCGAACCGGCGATCGGCCCGCTCCTGTGCCAGGGCATAAACGAGCTTTCCGACCGCGACGGCCCCGAGTGGGAGGGCCTTTCTCGCTGGCGCTCCGCCGGATGGCCCCTCGCGCTCTGGGCCAGCGACGAGGGAAACGGCCTGCTCCTGTACCAGCGCGCCGCCGATGAAGACCCAGGGCCAGGGCCAGGGGACCAAGGCGAGCGGTGGCTGACGGCGCTGGGGATGGCCATGCAGAGCGGCTTCCCCGGCCTCCGCCCGGTGCCTCCGGCGCTGCGCGACCGCTTGCAGATGCGCGCCATGAAGTTCCTCGGCGCCGATGGCGAGCGGACGCGGCTGGCGGCGGCCACGGTGCTGGGGCGCTGCGCCCCGGGGGATCGCCGGGTGCTGGACCTGCTGCTGGATCACTCCGGCGGCAATCTTTCGTCGCTGCCGCTCTTGCAGGTGCTGGCGCTCCTGTCTCAGGAGTTGGGCGCCACTTCGCCCCTGTCGGCACCGGCCTTCGTGCCCGGCCTGCTGTCCTGCGCCCGCGCGGGCGGTGCGGGCGATGAAGAGGCCGACGAATGCGCCCGCCTGGCGTTGATCTCGTTGGGAGAGCTTTCCCCGCCCACCGATCGCGAAGTGCAGCCGGCGCTGCTGGCCCTGCTTGACGGCCCGATGCGCGATGGCGCCTACGATGCGTTGTGCCGCCTGGTCGCACGCGGCGCCGGCTGATCGAAACTCCTTCGTTCCTGCCTTCCAGGGTTGGTTTCCCTACCCTCGCACCCAGGTTCCACAACCTGCGCCGGTTCCCTCCGCTCCCCGAGGACCCTGCGCCGGCTGCCTTTCGGGGTTGATTTCCCTGCCCCGCGCCCCATCTATCAAGCGGCAACGCACCCCAGCCGATGGAATTCGCATGACCCACGCCCCATCTATCAAGCGCCCACACCCCGAGACCGCCGATCCCGATGCCGCCGCCGCCGATCTGAACGCCGAGGACGCGCACCTGCATGAAGCCGCCGCCGATCTGAATGCCGAGGACGCGCATCTGCATGAAGCCGCCGCCGATCTGAATGCCGAGGACGCGCACCTGCATGAAGCCGCCGCCGATCTGAACGCCGAGGACGCGCACCTGCATGAAGCCGCCGATGTCATGCCGCGCGGGGCCGCATACCTGGAACAAGACCCCGCGGCCTGCCACCCCGAGGCGTTCTCCGCCGCCGACGTGTTCGACATCCTGCGCACCATCTGCCGCGCCACGCGGCGCATTCCCGTGGTCCGCCTGGCCCCCGAAGAGCGCATGGCCCTGTCCGGCTACGCCTTCATCGAGGGCGCCGATCTGATATACGAGACTGCCGACGCGCTCTCGCGGGAGCCCGAGATCTTCCGCGACATCCCCATCCGCCCCGAGGACCTGATCGGCCGGCAGCAGCGGGCGGCGGCGCTGACCGCCATCAGCGCCCTGTTCCGCGAGCTTTCCGACTGGACCGGCGATCTGGCGCTTCACGATCAGGCGGGCGCGGTGCGCGACTGCTTCGACGTGCTCGAACGAGTGCGCAGCGACGCAGGTGCGCCCTTTCCCACCCGCTTTGCCGTACGGCGCCGGCGGGCGATGGTGCTGCCCGAGAAGGTGCTGGACGATCGTCAGAAGCAAAAGATCCGAACCGCCCGGCACCGCGACCTGAAGGATCGCAAGGCCGTCGCCGAGGCCGGGGGCCAGCCCCTTTCGCCGTCTCCGCGAAAGCCGGGGGGGCCATCGGCCATCGCCCGCATCCGATCCCGGCGCGATGCGGATGGGCTGCTCTCGCGCTGGTCGGCGTTCCTGTCCGCGGCGAATCGTGCAGGCGCTGCGCGGTCCGTGCAGGATGTGCGCGCCGGGACTCAACCGGCACCCCTTGTGCCGGGTTGCGCAGCGCCCGATCGCGGACAAACTATCCTTCATGGACACGAATCACCCGATCGACAGCCAGGGACAGGGTCTGCTGGGTCAGGTCCTGACACCGCTTTGTCTCGGAGAGATGGCGGATCGGATTGCGGGACCGGGCGAGATCCGGCGGCGGACCGCGACGCTGCGGGCGGCGGCTGAGGAGGCGGACCTGTACCACCTGAGTCAGGCGGTGCGGGCGGAGTTGGGTCACCCGCCGACCTTCTCGGAGACAGAGCTTTACCAGGCCTACGCCAACATGGTCGAGTCGGACCCGGAGCTGATGGCCACGGTGGGGATTGACCAGAAGGTGCCAGGGATCTTCAATCTGGACTGCGCGCTCCAGCAGCTCGGGGACGGGGCGGAGCAGGCGCTGGAGGTCGGGGACAAGGGGCTGTGCCTGCTTCTGGCGGACCTGTCGTCGAAGATCGATGCGACGACGACGGCCGAGGCGCAGATCGCGAGCGACCCGGAGGTGCCCATCGACGTGCAGCGGATGGTGGCGTCAATCTGCGCCCCGCTGCGGGACGTGCAAAAAAGAGTGGAGGCGCTGGTGCAGGCCCGACGCGAGCGCGAGGACCGCGACCAGGCGCGGGTGCAGCATCGGCTGGCGGTGATGAACGCGGCGGCGGCGACCCCGCCTGCAGGCCCGAAGCGGGCCGGCAGGAAGGCCGCGGCGAGGGGAGCGGCCGGGGCGGCGGCGGCGATGAGGGTCCCGCCAGCGGTGGGGAGCGACGCGGTCGGGGTGGCGGCGGCGAGGGGAGGGGCGGCGGTGGGGAGCCACGCGGCGAAGGGAGCGGCGGCGATGAGGGCCACGCCAGCGGTGGGGAGCGACGCGGCGAAGGGAGCAGCCGGGGTGGCGGCGGCGGCGGCTGTGACGAAGGGAGCGGCCGGAGCGGCGGCGGCGAAGGGAGCGGCCGGGGCGGCGGCGGCAAGCGAACCCGGGCAGCGCGCCCTGCGCCGATCGTCGCGGGAGGTGACGCGGGCTGCGAGACACGTCGCCGAGGCGGTCGCGGGCCTGGGCGTGGACGTTCCGGTGGCCCATGATCCGTGGGCCGCGGAGGTGCTGAGGGTCCAGATCGATCCCAGGGTGCGAAGCAAGGCCCGGGTGCTATCGCTGCTGCTCCCGGCGGTGCCGGCGCTTCTTTCGGAGCGGTCCGGGGTCAGTGACGAATGCCTGCGCGTCTCCCTGGACAAGCTGGGCCCGCTCACGGACTTTCGCATCGCCGCCCTGGAACTGCTCTCGGACGTGGCCGACAGTCGCGCGGTGGCGGCCCGGCTCCTTTATCGGCTGCGGGAGGAGATCCGTCGCCGCATCCAGGCTGCGCTGCCCGGGGGCGTGCAGTTCGGCGACCGGCAGCGGCGGCTCATGGCCTTGTGGGCGCCGGTCAAGTCACTGGAGGAGAGACAGAAGGCGAACGCCGCGGAGCGGCAGACGGCGGGGGTGCGGAAGGCGGCGGCGCGGCAGGCCGAACTGGAGGGGACGCTGAGTCGCCAGGAACTGCTGGAGGTGATCATCGACTGCAAGGCGGATCGACCGGTGGACCCCACCCGCGCGGCGGCGGCCATGGCCACCTTGAAGGAGGTAAAGGAGGCGCGGGCCGCGGCGGTGGCGGAGATCCTGACGGGCGGGCCGCCTTCGCGGAAGAAGCGGTCTTGAATCGATCGAAGTCAGCGCGAGGACGGCAGGCGGGTCTTCTTGATGCGCTGGACCAAACTCTTCAGTGCCACCTCGTCGGCGAGTATCACCGCGTCGTCGAACCAGGACTCCAGCACAGGCAGTCGGGTCTCGGCGCGGATGCGCCCCATCAGCTTTTTGTCCGAGCAGTCGAAGCGGCGGGCAAGCAACTTGATCAGGGCCTCGGCCTTGCCCTCGGCCTTGCCCTCGGCCTTGCCCTCGGCCTTGCCCTCGGTCATGCCCAGGACCCTGCCCTCGGTCATGCCCAGGACCTTGCCCTCGGTCATGCCCTCGGTCATGCCCAGGACCCTGCCCTCGGCCCTGCCTTCCTTGATGA
>JBBRLA010000295.1:0-9902 GCA_038231615.1 Polyangia bacterium
ATCGGGTGTCTGCCCCCGCCATCCACCTTACTCTCCCGTCGCTGATCGTCATTTGAGCTGGTCCCATGCTGGACGCGACCGTGGAAGAGAAGAACTTTCCGTGCTCGGACCACCAGCCCTGGCTGAACCAGCGCGACCCCGAGGGCTGCAATCGCAAGCTCCGGCTGCTGGTGCGGACGGCCAGCAACAGCTACTTCGCCCAGGTCGTCAGCTCCCTGGACATCCCCGAGCCGAAGAGCGCCCGCGATGCGGTGGAGTCGCACTGGAACGTGCTGGCGGCGGCGAACGCCGCCACCTTGCCGGCCTTTCGGACGATTGCCCATATCGCCAAGGCGCTGGAGAGCTATACCGACAAGGAGGTCCTTTCTGCCGTCGAGGCCAAGCTGCAGAACAAGAAGACGGACCGGGTCCCGTTGCGGACGGCGGAGTTTCAGCAATTCATCTCCGCTCCGCCCGAGAAGGCCGGCGACTATCCCCCGACCGGATCGGAGTTCTTCATCCGGGCAGCGCACCCCAAGGACGGCCTTCCCGAGGGAGTCGCCCGGGTCGTCCTGGCCCACCGGCTGCGCGAGGTGCGCGCCCAGACCGGGTTCACCCGCTTCGAGGCGAGCACCCCGAACTTGCAGGGGGAGTATCCGGAGAACGACATCGGCGTGAAGGCGGCGCCGCTGGCGGCGCACGTGACCTGGCTGCCGGGGATCGAGATTCGCGGCGAGGGGATCTTCATCCAGCTCGACGAGGGCGCCGTGCGGAAGTGGGAGGAGCGGAAGGCGGTAAAGGACCGCGCCCGGGCGCTGGAGCAGGGACACCGGCGCTGGCTGCATCGGCGCAGCGGGGGAGACGCGAGCAAGGAGGAGAAGCTGCCGCCCTTCTACGGCGGGCGCTATTACCTGCTTCATTCGCTCTCGCACCTTTTGATCCAGGCGGTGTCGCTGAGCTGCGGCTACTCCGCCAGCGCCATCCGCGAGCGAATCTATTGCGAGGCGGGCACGGTCGGCCCGCCCATGGCGGCGATCCTCCTGTCCACCGGCACCAGCGGCACGGAGGGGACGCTGGGCGGCCTGCTCTTGCAAGGAAGAGCGCTGCGTGAGCACCTGGGCCGGGCCTACGACATGGGCGTCCTGTGCTCCAACGACCCGGTGTGCGCCGCCCACGATCCCGTGGCCGACCCGACCGGACGCAACCTGGAAGGGGCGGCCTGCCACGGCTGCGTCTTCATCGCCGAGCCCTCCTGCGAGCAGTTCAACAGCTTCCTGGATCGGGCACTGATCTTTCCCACCCTGGGGCATGAGGAGGTCGCCTTCTTCCGGGATCGGCCCTGATGGCGGAGCGCGTCGGCCTGGCGGCGATTCCGACCCGCGAGCTGGAGCGGCTTCTGGAGGAGGTTCGTCGAGGTTCCCTGACGCCGCCCCTGAGCAAGCCGGCGCTCGCTGCCGCGCAGCTCGGTCGACTGTGGGACCGCCTGAGCCGGTACGCACCCCTGGACGCGGCCGGGCTGACCGCGGTCCTGGAGACGGCCCTTTCCGAGCGCGCCGCAGCGGCGGCGCCCTATGTCGAGTTGGTCTGGACCGGGCCGGAGGGGCGCAACGCCTGGTCGCGGCCCACTGCCCAGGTGGTGCGCGAACTCTTCGAGCGGGCCCGGAGCAGCGTGCTCCTGGCCGGCTACAGCTTCGACCATGGCCAGGAGATCCTGGAGCCGCTTCACGCCGCCATGCGCGACCGGAATGTCGCTGTCGACATGTACCTGCACATCGGACGCGCGCCCAGGAAAGAGACCGACCTGCAAAGGCACGCGGAGAACGAGCTGGTGTCGTTTCTGGCCAGGAACTGGCCCTTCGGCCCCCCGCATCCCGTCTTGCACTACGACCCGCGTACGCTGCACCATCGATCCGTCGAGAGCCTCCACGCCAAGTGTATTGTCATCGACGAGCGGTTGACGCTCATCGGTTCGGCGAACTTCACCGATCGAGGGCAGTCCCGCAATATCGAGGTGGGCGCGGAGATCGAGGACGCGTCCTTCGCACGGGCGCTCATCAACCAGTGGAAGAGCGCGACCGCGGCGGGGGTGTTCGTGGAGTGGAAGGGGGACTTCGTGGCGGAGGAATAGGGGGCGGACGTCTCGAACGTCCGCGGGCCTGCAAGAGGGTACCTCCAGCGACCCTCGCCAGCGACGGTATTACCCGCGCAAGCTCGGGCCGCTGCCACTACACCAAAGCGCGGCCTTACTCGGGCAGCGGAATCGGCGGCTCGGCGATCTTCAGCAGTTGCTTGCCCTGGTTCTTGCCGCCAAAGAGGCGCAACATCGTCTTGGGGGCGTTCTCTAGGCCCTCCTGGATGTCTTCCTGGTGCTTGATGCGCCCTTGCAGCACCCAGCCCAGCATCGACTGCTCGCCCTCATGGAAGCGCTCGATGTAGTCGATGACGATGAAGCCCTCCATCCTGCCGCGCCGGATCACCAGATTCAGGTAGTTCTTCGGCCCCGGCGGCGCCTGCTCCTGGTTGTAGGCCGAAATGCCCCCGCAAAGGACCACGCGCCCCTTGTTCGCCAAAAGGCCGATCGCCGCTTCCAGGATCTCCCCGCCGACGTTGTCGAAGAAGATGTTGATGCCGTTGGGGCAGAGTTCCTTGAGGCGTTCTTCCACCGACTCGGTTTTGTAGTCGATGGCGGCCTCGAAGCCGGCGACCTCGGTCAGCCAGCGGCACTTGTCCTTGCCCCCGGCGATGCCGATGGCCCGGCAGCCCTTGATCTTGGCGAGCTGCCCCACCACCGACCCGGTAGCCCCGGCGGCGCCGGAGATCACCACGGTCTCCCCGGGGATCGGACGGCCCACGTCAAGCAGCCCGAAGTAGGCGGTCAGGCCGGTCAGGCCGCACACGCCCAGGAAGAGCGTCGGCGGCATGCCCTGGGGCAGCTTGCCCAGGACCAGCGGCCCGCCCGGCTTCACCGCCGCGTAGTCCTGCCATCCGAAGGTCCCCTGCACCAGGTCGCCCACCGCGAAGTCGGGGAGCTTGGACTCGATCACCTGCCCGACGGAACCTGCCCGCATCACTTCGCCCAGGCCGACGGGGGGGACGTAGCTTGGGCGATCGTCCATCCAGCCGCGCTGCGCCGGGTCAAAAGAGAGATAGAGATTGCGTACGAGGACCTGCCCCTCTTCTATCGTGGGGACCGGCACCTCGTGGAACGAGAAGTCACTCTCTTTCACCATGCCCTTCGGCCGCGCCGCGAGGCGCCACTGGCGGTTGATCTGGTTCTTCATGCCTCACCTTGTGTTTGGTTGGAGTTCACGGAACGGCGATTTCGAACTGTATCAGGTAGTTGTGCTGGTCGTGATGGAAGGAAAGCTCCACCATGCCACTGTTTCCCTGGAAGGGCTGCGAGAGTGTAAGGGCGCTGTCGCTTTGCTTGCTGGCGATAAGGGTCCCCGCGGCGACGCCGGTACCTTCGACCCCGTCCCACTGACTGCGGGCGGAAAGGGCGTTCGGACAGGTCACAGCGGTCGCCCTCTGGGTCACCGCGCAGGTAAGCTTCTGGGCATCCACCCCGGCGAACGTGTCGGAGTCGCGGAGCTGCCCGCGGCGTCCGTTGCCGGTGCCCCCCTGGTAGCCGTCGGCGTCGGAGGTCATGGCGTAGCGCACGACAAGGCCGGTGCCGGTCGGCGCCTTGGCCAGGTGGATCTCGACGGACTGTTTGTCGTTCTGGCTGACGATCTTCACCGAGTCGATGGCCAGCGGGCCCTTGGAATCGCTGACCTCGAAGCCGCGGCCGTTCTTCCACTCGACGTGGACGGTCTGGTGGGGCGGGGTGATGTTCTCGTCCCAGGAAAGGGGCGGTACCGGCACGTCCATCGGCACGGCGATCACCGCGCCGGCCAGGGTGGCGCCGCTCTGCGACGGCTGAAGGGGCTTCCACGGCTGGCCGCGCACCACGGCCTGGTAGTACACTTGGGCGTACTTTTCGCCCAGGCGGATGTAGTTGGCCGCGTCGAAGTGCACGTGGTCGTCGGCGTAGTGGTACTGGTACTTGGGGCCGACGCAGAGGATCTGCCCCGGGTGGTCCACCGAAAGGCGCCACTCGGCCTGGGTCGAGAGCGACGGGATCTGCGTGTTGGGGAAGGTGCTCTGCTGCGACAGGAGGATGGGGACGTCCTCTTTCTGCCCGGTGATCGCCTTGAGGTCGGCGTTGTAGTCCTGGAACAGCTGGTAGACCTGCTTTTCGTAGGTGGCGTTGTCGGTGTCGGACTCGCCGTGGGTCAGGATGACGGCCCCGACGGCGAAGGTCTTTCCGGCGGCGTTGGCCATCTTCTTGAAGGTGCGGGTCTCGGACAGGGTGCCGGGGTAGGCGCGCTTGCCGCCGGCCTTGTCGATGTCGATGATGGGGTGCCCGGACCAGCCGACCACGGTGTGCAGGCTGACGTAGTCCTTGCCTGAGTTGGTCATCGATATGGCGGTAATCTGGTTGGCCATGGAAGTGTGTGGGGTCTCGCCGGCGATGTTGCCCGGGTACTGACCATCGGTATAGCCCGGGAGGGGCGGGCGAATCAGCTCGACCAGGGGGACCAGCGAAAGTACGCCGCCGCCGTCGAGAGGATACTTGGGGTCGGGGCCGGTGTCGAGGAGCTTCAGGTTGTGGTAGGGCTGCTGGACGCTGAGGACCGGGTTGCCGTCGGCGCCCACCGATAGGCTTTGCCCGGTGCCGATGATCTGCACCCAGTCGGTACGCCGCTCCGGCGGGGCCAGATCGGGATCGCCGACGAACATGTCGCCTCTACTACCCAGATCGCCCAGATCGCCCAGGTCGGGATTCCCCTCGCCCGACGAGCCACAGGCGAGGAGCAGGGTACAGGCGATTGTGGTGGGCAAGTGCTTCATCTGGTTCTCCTCTTGATCCAAGCGAGCAGGTCTCAGGAACGTGAGGCCGCGACATGGTACCCCTTCGCGGGCTTCTGGCGTAGCATTCTCCGCATGAGCGAGAATGCAGCCCCGACCTCAGCCGCAAATCCTGGGAAACCTGCTAACTCTGGGCCCCTGGGTCACCTCCAGATGACCGGCAACCTGGGCAGCATCACCCCGACCACCGAGAGCGAGCTTTTGCAGGCGGTGAAGACGGTGCGCGATCACGCCGCCGGGTTCGCCGGGCTCCCGGTCAAAGGGCGCATCGAGCTTTTGCGGGCGACGCTTCATGGGGTGCACCGGGTGGCCTCGCGCTGGGTTGCGGCGGCCTGCAAGGCCAAGGGTATTGATGAAGGTTCGCCCCTTTCGGGGGAAGAGTGGCTGGCGGGTCCGGTGATCACCCTCCGCGGCCTGCGGACGCTGATCGACTCACTGGAGGAGATCGCCGCCCATGGGCGGCCGAAGCTGGGGGCGTCGGCACAGCGCCGGTCGGATGGGCGCCTGGCGGTGCAGACCTTCCCGACGAGCACGCTGGACGCGGCCCTGTTCAGCGGGTTCACCTGCCATACCTTCCTGGAAGCGGGGCTTGATGAGGAGGGCGCGCGGGCCCGGCAGGCGGAGTTTTACCAGAGGGGCGAGGAGGGCCAGGCCAAGGAGGGGCGGGTGTCGGTGATCCTGGGGGCGGGGAACGTGGCCAGCATCCCGCCGCTGGACACGGTGTACAAGATGTTTGTCGAGGGGTTTGGGGCGATCCTGAAGATGAACCCGGTGAACGAGTACCTGGGTCCGTTTTTGGCCGAGGCGATGGCCCCGCTGATCCAGGCGGGCTACCTGCGGATCGTCTATGGAGGGGGGGAGGTCGGCGGGATGCTGGTGAAGCACCCCCTGGTGGACGACGTACACATCACCGGGTCGGACGTGACCCACGACCTGATCGTCTGGGGGCCGCCGGGGCCGGAGCGGGAGCGGCGCAAGCGCGAAAACGACCCGCTGCTGAAGAAGACCATCTCGTCGGAGCTGGGCAACGTCAGCCCCATCGTCATCGTGCCGCTGCCCTACAGCCAGAAGGAGCTGTGGTTTCAGGCGCGGAACGCGGCCTCGATGGTGCAGAACAACGGGTCCTTCAACTGCAATGCCGGGAAAGTGCTGGTGACCAGCGCCGGGTGGCCCCAGCGTCAGGCGTTCATGGACCTTCTGCGCAAGGCGCTTTCAGCGATGCCGCTGCGCACGGCGTACTACCCGGGGGCGCAGGGGCGCTACGACAGCTTGCTGGCCGGTCGGGAACGGGTGGAGCGATTCGGGACGCCGCAGCCGGGGAAAGGCGAATTGAGCTGGGCGCTGGTGCCGGACCTGCCCTCGTCGGATGCGGAGGAGCGGCTGTTCCAGGTGGAGCCCTTCTGCGGCATCCTCTCGGAGACGGCGCTGCCCGAAGTGGACCCGGCGACGTTCCTGGACGCGGCGACCCGTTTCTGCAACGACCGCCTGTGGGGGACGCTGAACGCCTGCATCATCATGCCGCAGAAGCGGGCCGACGGGGCGCTGTCTCAGGCGCTGGACCGGTCGATCCAGGCGCTGCGCTATGGCAGCGTAGCGGTCAACCACTGGCCGGCGCTGGTCTACGGGTTTACCACTCCCCCCTGGGGCGGGCACCCAAGCGCTACGCTCGCTAACATCCAGAGCGGCCTGGGCTGGGTGCACAACAGCTTCATGCTGAGCGGCATCGAGAAGAGCGTGGTGGTGGGGCCGATCACCGTGTCGCCAAAGCCGGCGTGGTTCTTCGACAACAAGAAGACCCACCAGATCGGGCGGCGCATGGTGGACATGGAGGCCGCGCCAAGCTGGCTGAAGCTGCCGGGGATGGTGGGCAACGCGCTGCTCGGCTAGGTACCTCCACTTATCCAACGAGGAAAATTTTCAAGATTCCATAGACTTGTGCCAGCCAAATAGTTAAGGTAATGAATATTATCTTAATCGGAGTAAGGCCGTGGCCGAGTGGGGTTTCTACGGACGTGATGAGGAACTGCGGCAGCTAGCGGAGATTTTTGCCCGTCGGCGCTGGTTCTTCGTAAAGGTCATGGGCCGGTCTGCATCGCGCCAGGCATCCCTGAAGGGATGCGCGGCAGACTCGCGGCGCAGGGATGCGCGGTCGAGGATCTCACCGACCTTACCGGCGGGCTCTAAAGCGATTATTCTGTTCCAGCGCCTGGGCAGGTGGGCACGGCCAAAAGAAGCCATGATGGCCGAGCGGCTGCCTCACATCACAGGCGCAGGGTGGTGTTCACCACCAGGCGATCGTCGCGATCCTGGAGATCGGGGACGAACCCCATCTGGGCCCCCGGGTTGGTTGGCAGCACCCCGCCCGGACCGGTGATGCCTCGCGCTCCGCTGAAGTAGGGCAGGTTGGCCTCCCGGTGCATGTACTCCAGGCGGAAAAGAATCCACGGGCTGGGCAGAAAATCCATCGTGGCGCTGATGCCTCCCCCCAGGAAGGCGCCCTTGTTCGGCAGGGAGTAGGGCGAACCCACGGGGAACTGCTGGATCACGGCCTGGGTCTGATCGTAGAAAATGTCGCCCCGCAGCGTCGTGGCGAAACGGTCGCTCCATTCAACGCGGTGGCTCAGGAAGCCGCCGGTCATGTTGCCCGATGGGGCGTTGCCGCGGTGTTCGTAGCCATAGCCGAAGTCCGCCGACATCGACACGCGCTTGACGCTGAAGCCTCGCCCCGAGGTCGGCCCCTTGTAATACTGGACCTGCACCGAGTTATCGGTGTAAAAGCGCACCGCATCCGGGTCGGCCTGCACGTCCTGCCCCAGGTAGATGGCGTTGCTCAGCACCAGCCGCTCCGTCGGCCGCCAGTTCCAGTCGTAGCCGCCGCCACGGTACTCGTGCCACTGCCCCAGGGTCTGCCAGCCGTTGACCAGCCACAGTTCCGCCCGGAATCGCCGCGTAAGAAAGATTTGCGTGCGGATGCCCGAGAAGTAATAGGGAGTGGCATCGGCGATGAAGGCGTGCAGATAGCTCCAGTTCTCCTGGGGAAAGTAGCTTTCCAGGGAAAAATACGAGGGGAAAATGCCGGCCTCCACGTTCACCCCATGCAGCACGTCGAAGTGCCACCCCGCCGCCGCCTGCTGGATGAACTGGAAGGCCACGTTGGTCAGGTAGAAACCGCGGGTCGTGCTCAGGTCCTGGCCCACGTCGGTCTGGACGTTGGTGCCATATTGAACATAAACCCGCCCGATGGGACCGTGCAGGCGGGACACCTCGATGCCGACGGAGGCCAGGTTCAACGAGATCTCGTTGTGTCGCGGCGCCGTGGTACCGGGGAAGGCCGTGTGGTCCTGGGGCTGGTGGAACTGGAACAGGTAATAGACATCGGCGTAGATCGACATGTCGATGGGCCCGGCGGTCAGCAGCGAGGCCGGCTGGCGGTTGGCGCCGTTGGTCCAACTGTAGTCGAACTCGGAGAAGGGCGGCTCGCGGACGTCCAGCGGCTGCGGTTTTGGCGGATCCGGGGGATTCGATGGGGCGGGCGCCGGGGCCAGGCGCGCTTCCAGCTCTTTCACCCGCTGCGATAGGGACGAAAGGGTGTCGGGCTCCGCCTGTGCGGGGCGGACGCCGGCGACCAGCCAGGCGACCAGAACGGCAATCAGGTTTAACGGGAGAAGGGGGCAGGCAAAACGCATCTCTCCTTTTTACCAGAAGTCGTCCCCTGGTGGATCGTCGCCGGGCAAGCCCGGCCGGGGACGCATCTCTCCTTTTTACCAGAAGTGCTCCCCTGGTGGATCGTCGCCGGGCAAGCCCGGCCGGGGATGCATCTCCTTTTTACCAGAAGTGCTCCCCTGGTGGATCATCGCCGGGCAGGTCTCTCCGTGGTGCCGCGGTTCAGTGCCAGCGGAAGACGCCCAGCAGATCCGAGAAGTCATCCGTCCACACCCTTTTGCCTTGGTCCGGGGGCAGGGCCACCCAGCGCGGATCGCCTCGCAACGCCCCCAGCGCCTCGTCCGTCCGGGCCATCACCACCCAGGTCGAGCCCACCTTGCCGATCTTGTCGTCGAGGACCACGTCGTCGCGGACCCGGGCCGCCAGGCCCAGACTCCGGGCCAGGTCGCCCAGCACCGGCCGCAGGCGCAGATAGCGGTTGGAGATGTGCAGTGCCAGCACCCCGTCCGGCAGAAGCCGCCGCAGATAGATCTCGATGGCCTCTTTGGTGATGAGGTGAATGGGGATGTTGTCCGAGCTGAACGCATCCACCGCCATGACCGCGTACAGGTCCTTCGGCCCCTGTGGAGGCAGCGCCAGCTTGAGCCGCCCATCGCCCAGCACGATGCGCAGGTCCACGCCCCGGGCGCGGGCATCGCGCAGATAGGTGAAGTAGCCGGGCTCCTCGGCGATGCGTACGATGGCCGGGTCGATCTCGTAAAAGGTCATCGACTGCAAAGGGGCGGCGTAGGTCGAGAGCGTCCCGGTGCCCAGGCCGATCACCGCCACCGGGGCCCGCGGGTGCCTTTTGGCCAGATCCTCGAAGACCTGCCCGATCGGCCCGCTCGGGTGGTAGTACATGAGCGGGACGTCGCGCATCTCGGGGGAAAGCGCCTGCTTGCCGTGCAGGGTGCTGCCATGCATGAGCTGATGGTGCGTGCCGTCCAGGTCCACCTCGACCCGGAGCACCCCGAAGAAGCTGCGCTCCTTGTGCAGCGGGCGCCCGCGCACCGGGCCCTTCAACGTCGACACGACCAGAAACGCGCCAATCCCCGCGGCCAGGAGCCCCGGCAGGAAGCGAAAGAGGCGCTGGCTTCGATCGGGGTTGGTAAAGGGCAGAAAGACGCAGCACAACGCGATGGCGATGGGGTACTCCGCCACGCTGGTGAACAGGAGCGGCGCCAGAAGCGCGTTCCACAACCCCCCGAGCACCCCGCCCAGGGAGATCCACAGATAAAACTCCGTGAGGTGCCGCGGCCGGGGGCGGTCCTTCGCCAGCTCCCCGTGGCACGACATGGCCCCCAGGAAGA
>JBBRLA010000296.1:0-9861 GCA_038231615.1 Polyangia bacterium
GCGGTGAGGAACGTCGCGCTCAGCGCCTCCTTGCCGGAGTGGACATCCACGACGGAGAAGTCCAGCCGCAGCACGAGAAAGCGGTTAGCCAGGGGCGTGGGTGTCCGGTGTACCCAAAGGCCGGAGAAGAGGGCGTCAAAGGCCGGCGCCAGGGCCAGATCGTAATAATGCTCCAGCAGGCTGATGAGGAGCGACTTGCCGAAGCGGCGGGGGCGCAAGAAGATCACGTAGCGGCCCGTGTCGGAGTCCTCCAGATAGGCCAAAAAGGGGGTCTTGTCAGCGTAGAAGAAGCCGCCCTTGCGCAACTGCGCGAAGTTGGACAGCGCATACGGGTTTTTCATGCCTCTTCTATTATCTACCCCGCAGCCAGGGCCAGGGCAAGCGCGCCGACCGGCCAGGTGAAGGCCCGCGGGCGCCCCGTCAGCGGTGAAGTTCCCTCCCCCCCGCACCATCTACGCTATACTCCCGCCATGACGGCTGATATGCGCCCGGAAGCTCCCGACTCGCTCACGCGGGCGGCGTCCCGCGACGCGGCGCTCTTCCACGAGGGGCCAAAGGCGGGCCACGCCCCTGCCGAGCACCACCGCCTGCGCCTCCTCGAACTTCTCCGCGCCCTTTCGTACCAGCGTCGCGAGGTCATCCTCAGCTCCGGCCGCCCCTCCGACTTCTACATCGACTGCAAGCAGGCCATCCTCACCGCCGAGGGCCACTTCCTGTGTGGCTGGCTTGTTGGCCATCTGGTGGATCGCCTCGCCCCGGATGCCATCGCCGTCGGCGGCCTGACCCTGGGCGCCGACCCCATCGCTTCAGCCACCGCCACCCTTTCGTTCCTCTCGGGCCGCCGCCCCCTGCACGCATTTTACCTGCGCAAGGAACCCAAGGCCCACGGCACCCGGCAGTGGCTCGAAGGCGACCGCGCCGTCCCCCCGGGCAGCCCCGTGGTCATCGTCGAGGACGTCGTCACCACCGGCGCCTCGACCCTTTTGGCGGTGTCCCGCGCACAGGAGCATGGCCTTGTCGTCCGCCACGTCATCGCCCTCTGCGATCGCGAGGAGGGTGGGCGCGAGGCCGTCGAGGCCGTCGTCCCCATGACCGCCCTCACCCGTCGCACGGAGTTTGCCCGGTGAAGCCCGCCGCCTGGTTTTCATGGTTGTCGTTTTCATCGTTGTCTCTGGTCGCCCTGGCGTTCCTCGCCGCCTGTGCCCCCGGCCCCGTCAGCCTGGAGCGGCCCACCGCGCCCCTTTTCGCCCGGGACTACCCCCGCCTCTACGATCGCTGGACCCGCGAGGGCCGCATCCTCTCGATCACCGATTTCGACACCACCCTCCTCGTCGCCGCCACCCTGCGCTCCCCGGAGTTCCAGAGCGCCTATGCCGCCCGCAACATCGATCTGTACCAGGTCAAGAACCCCGATCAGCAAGCCGAGATGGAGAAGAAGGCCGCCGATCGTGCAGGCGACGGCATCGGCTTCGTCGTCCAGCTGACCAGTCACGCCTACAACGCCACCGATCTGGAACCCAGCCGCGGCCTGTGGCGCGTCGCCCTCCTCGACGACACCGGGACCGAGGCCAAGACCCCCGAGATCGCCCTTTTCCGCACGCCCCACGACGTGGCCACCGAACGCTACAACCCCGACCTGCGCACCGTGATGGCCGGGCCCCTGGGACGCATCTGGAACATCAAATTTCCCAACCAGCGGACCGATGGCCAGCCCCTTTTGCGCCCCGAACTGCGGCGCCTGGTCCTGCGCATCGCCGGCCCGCAGGGAAAACTAGATTTGACCTGGAACCTGCGATGATCCATCTCGATGTGCAGAGCGGCACCCACAAGGGACAGCGCTACAGCTTTGAGGCCCAGGTCCTGACCCTCGGGCGCGCACCGCAGAACCAGGTGCCTCTTTCGGATTATCACCTGTCGGGAGAACACGGGCAGATCTTCCGCGAGGACGACCGCTACATCTACCGCGACCTGCGCTCGACCAACGGCACCCGCATCGTGCGCAAGGACGGACAGGAGGTGACGGTGGACGGCGAGCGCCGCTGGGAGTTCGGCCTGGCCGACGGCGACCGCATCCTCCTGGGCAACGCCGCCGACCCGGTGGTGGTGGCGGTCAGCCTGCCTCGGATCGAAGGCGATGGTGAACTGTCCGACGGGCCGGACGGGAGCGACCAGGCGCGGGTGCTGGCCCGGCGCTCCCTCTCGGACGTGGAGGAGGTCGCCGGCAAGGTCGAGCGCGACCCAGCGCTGGCGGCGATGCTGCTCTCGGTGTCCAAGCGCATGGGCCGGCGCGGTCTGGAGCTGGCCTCGGTCTTCGAAGGCATCGCCGAGGCGGTCTTCGAGCTTCTGCCCCTGGCGACCCACATCGCCATCGACCTGGCCGACGGCACCGACGGGCGCATGTCCACGGTCTTCGGTGCACCGCGGGACGGCGACAAGAGCGACGCGGCCAAGGCGGCGGCACCCAGCGGGACCTCTGCCGGGACCCCGATGATTCGCGCCTCGCGGGCGGTGGTGCGGCGGGTGGTGCGGGAGAAGGCGGCGGTGCTGGTGGCCAACGCCCCCCAGGAATTGGGCGGCACGGCATCGATCATGGGGGCGCGCATCCAGTCGACCATCGGCGTGCCCCTGTGGGAGGGCGATGCCCTGCGCGGCGTCATCCAGTGCGACAACCGCGCCTCGGCGGCGATGTTCCGCGAGAAGGACCTGGAGGTGATGCTGGTGCTGGCCGGGCAGGCCACGCTGGCCATCGAGAACGCCCGCCTTTTGCAGCGGCTGCGCCTGGCGGAGGAACAACTCCGCGGCGAGAACCGCTACCTGAAGAGCCGCGAGGAGAAGCGCCGCTTCGCCGACATCATCGGCGAAAGTTCGGCGATGCGCGACCTGTTCCGCCAGGTCGAGAAGGTCACCGACACCCGGGCCACGGTGTGCATCGAGGGCGAGACCGGGACCGGCAAGGAGCTGATCGCCTCGGTGGTGCACTACCAGGGGCGGCGGCGGGACAAGCTCTTCGTGGCGCAGAACTGCGCGGCGGTGCCGGACAACCTTTTGGAGTCGGAACTCTTCGGGCACAAGAAGGGGGCGTTCACCGGGGCCGACCAAGAGAAGAAGGGGCTTTTCGAGGTGGCCGACGGGGGGACGTTGTTCCTGGACGAGATCGGCGAGATGTCGCTGAACTTGCAGGCCAAGCTTTTGCGCGTGCTGCAAGAGGGCGAGGTGCGGATGATCGGGGCGACCCAGCCCAAGCAGGTCGACGTGCGCATCATCTGCGCTACGAACCGCTCGCTGGAGAAGGAGGTGGCGGAGGGGCGTTTTCGCCAGGACCTGTACTACCGCCTGAAGGTGTTCCCGCTGCGCCTGCCGCCCCTGCGCGAGCGCCGGGAGGACATCCCGCGCCTGGCGCTCCACTTCTTGCAGAAGTACGGCAACGAGCTGAAGAAGGCAGTGGCCGGCTTCACCCCCGAGACCCTGGACCAGATGAGTTCATACGGCTGGCCGGGCAACGTGCGCGAGCTGGAGAACGAAGTGCAGCGCCTGATGATCCAGGTCGAGCCCCACGGCTTCCTGACGCCAGACCTGCTCTCGTCGCAGATCCGCCAGGTGGAGGGGCTTCTGGACCGCATCGCGCCGAAGAAGGGCACGCTGAAGGACATGATCGAAGAGGTGGAGCGGTGGCTCCTGTCCCAGGCGCTGCGGGACCACGGGGGGAACAAGACCAAGACGGCGGAGACGCTGGGCATCACCCGCGAGGGGCTGCACAAGAAGCTGGCGAAGTTCGGGATGTAAGAGCGGGCCGGATGCCGGGGACGCAGTTCAGAACCACGTCCCCGGCTTGTTCCGGCTACTCGTCCTCGCCGTCTGGCTCCACGATCGACTCGACCTCGATCGGCGCCTGCGCTGACGATTCAGGGGAGCGGCGCGGCTCCTGCGGGCGGACCGCGCCGGTATGGGTCGAAAGGACCCACTGGTGTCCGTCTGTAGTGCGGATCAGCGAGCAGCGGTCGCCCCAGAAGGTGTCCTGCGGCGCCTCCAGCACTTCGGCCCCGTGGTCCGTGGCGCGGGCGACGGCGTCATCGACGTCCTGCACGTACAGGTAGAGCGAAGGCGCGTTGCCGCTGGCGCTGTCCCCGGCTGGGTGCCGCTCGTCCGGCCCGCTGATCATCAACGTCGAGCCGTGGTAGCTAAGCACAGCGTGGTCGATCCGGCCCCCCTGGCCCTGGTTCGTCGACCCGAGGATGAACCCGAGGACATCCTCGTAGAACTTCACCGTGCGGGTCACGTCGGCCACGTGGAACAGGGGGCTCATCAAGGGGCCGCCGCCGGCCGGCATCCACGAGGGCCGCTTCTCGGTGGTCTTTTTCGCCGGGGCCGGCTTTCGCGCGGCCGCCGCCGTCCGCCCGGTCATCCCCTGGCCTTGGCCCTTGGCCTTGGTCGGCGTCGGCGTCTTTCCTGCGGCGGCCTTCGGCTTCTTCGCCGTCGCGGACTGCCACGGGGCGACCTTCGGCTTCTTCGCCGTGGCGGGCTGCCACGGGGCGAACTTCGGCTTCGTCGCCGGCTCGACCTTCCTGGGGCGGCCCACCGGGCGTTTCGTCGCGACTTCCGGCTGCCTGAACTTGCCCTTCTGGGGCTTCGCCGCGGCACTCGCGACTTCCTTCCTGGGGCGGCCCACCGGGCGCTTCTGTGGCGCAGCCACCGTCTTGCCCCAGGGCTTTTTCTTGGCCGGGCCGGCCGACTGCGCCTTGGCCGCCGCCTTCTTGCGGGCGGCCTCCTTCATCGACAAGGCCGCCTTGGCCTCCGCCTTCTTCTTTGCCGTCGCGGCGGCTGTCTTCTTCGTCGCAGAGGACGGCTTCACCTCCCCACGCTTCGCCGAGCGGGCCGCGCTCTTGACCTTGCTTTGCGTCCCCGCCTTGTTCTTGCCATTCATCTTGCTCGTCTTCGACTGTGCCATAGGTAGACCTTTTCCCATGGTTTCCACGTGGAAACCGTCAGTGTCCGCAAATCCGCTACAGAATAATCATTTGCATCGTGCCGTCCACTGTCTTTGTAATCTTGCCTGAAAACATGCGCCGAAAGTCACCCTTATCGGGGTCCAGTCGGCAGTCCGAACCGAAGTTCAGAACGCTTGGAGTCCGCCCCCGGCGGGGTTACTCTGGATCCGGTGTCCTTCCAGGCCCCGTCCGCGAATTCCGTGCGCCGGCAGCTCTCGTTGCTCGACTGTTTCGGCATCGGCGTCAACGGCATCCTCGGTTCGGGGATCTTCTTTCTGCCGGCGACACTGGCCCGGCGCGCCGGTGGGCATGCGCCGCTGGCCTGGCTGCTGGTCGGGGGCCTGTGCTGTCTGGTGGCACTGTGCTTCGCCGAGGCCGCCGCCCGCACCGAGGCCTCCGGGGGACCCTACCGCTATGCCTGCGACGCCTTCGGCCCCTACATCGGCTTTGGCGTCGGCTGGATCACCCTGATCAGCACCCTTTTAGGCTACGCCGCGGTGGCCCGGGGCTTCGGCCGAAGCGCGGTGGAACTTTTGGGGATGGTGGGGCGCACCGGGATCGAGGTCGCCCTGAGCGCGGGGGTGGTGGCGCTGCTGGGGATGATCAACCTTTTGGGGGTGCGGCTGGGGGCGCGCATCGGCGACGGAATCAGCGCGGTGAAGGTGTTGAGCCTGCTGGGATTCATCGGGGCCGGGCTCTTCTTTGTCAACTGGAGCAGCCTGCACGCGCCGCCTCCCGCGGGGGCGCTCTTGCCGGGGGAAAGTGGCGGGCTCCTCGGGGCCGCCTTCGCCGGGCTCTTCGCCGTCACCGGCTTCGAATACATCCCGGTGCCCGCGGGGGAGGCCAAGAACCCGCGGCGGACCATCCCGCTGGCCATGGTGATCAGCGTGATGGGCGCGACCCTGCTCTACGCGCTGGTGCAGATCGTGGCCGGGGGCACTGACCCGCATCTTGCGGACTCGTCGGCGGCGCTGGCCGGGGCGGCGGCGGCCTTCGCTGGGGAGAACGGCAGGAAGCTTCTGGGGGTGGCAGCGGTGATCTCGTCCTTCGGCTTCTGCGCGGGGAGCGCCCTGGTGGGACCGCGCTACCTGGAGGCCTTCGCGCAAGACCGCTTCCTGCCGGCGGCGCTGTGCCGGCGTTCGGAGCGACTGGGCACGCCGGTGCTGGCGGTGGTGGTGCTCTCGCTGCTGGTACTGGGGATGGTGCTGCCCCGGGGGTTTGACTTCGAGCGGCTGGCGGACATGTCCAACGTGGCGGTGGTCACCCAGTACGTGGCGACCTGCCTTTCGGTGCTGGTGCTGCGGCACAGGTCGGCGGCGCCCGCGGGGGCCTTCGTCATCCCCTTCGGCCCGGTGGTGCCGGTGCTGGCGCTCGTGGGCAGCGGGCTGGCGCTGCACTTCGTCGGCAACCGGGAGCTGCTCTGGGCAGCGGGGTTCATTCTGGCAGGAGTAGCCCTGGGCGCAGTCTGGCGCCGCCTGCGGTAACGCGGAAAATCGGAAGGATACTTCCGACTTTGGGCCCCTACTTGGGCGCGGCCTTGTCCTTTTCCTTCTTGCCCTTCTCGACTTGGGCGTAGCCCCAGCTGCGCATCATCCCGGCCACTTCGCCGTCGTCGCTGGCGGCGGCGCCCTCCTGGGCCGTGGCCGCCAGCGGGGTCGCCGCGCCCTGGTCGCGCCACACCAGCACCTCGCCCCGGTCCCCCAGCACCGGCGGGTGCGCCGCGTCCAGCCGGCTGAGCAGCGACCCGTCGATGGTGGCGATGGGGCTCTCGACGTTCTCGCCCTTGCGCCCAGAGAGCAGCGGCAGGCCATAGGGCCCCAGCAAGATGCGCCCCGCCTGCAGCGGCACCCCGTCCACGGCAAGCTGTAGCTCGATGCACGCCTCGGGGTCGACCAGCAGGTCCACCCCCCCGCCGGTCTGCAGGGACAGGAGCAGCCGGTTGGGGCTGTCGGGGCGCAGCTCGCCGCCGGTGATCGAGCGCACCGCCAGGTTGGTGCCAGTGGTGCTGATGGTCCCGGTGATGCGGTGGACCTGCTTGCCCTGCGACGCGACCCGCAGGTGCAGCACCGGGAGCTGCCGATCCGGCGGGCTGGGTGTCTCGCGGTCGAAGATGGCCCGCAGCTCGACCAGCTTGGCCAGCGCCGCCGGATCGCTGGAGATCGCCAGGTTGTCGTGCTGCGTCGGGTCGCGGCGCAGGTCGTACATCTCCTCGGCAACCTCGACGATCGGACCGGCCCCGGCGCTGCCCGTGGCCCGCTGCAAACGCCCGTCCCCGCGCCGCAGGTAGGCCCAGCCGCCCGCGCGCACCGCCTTGATGTTCTGCCCCTCGACGAAGGCCACCCGCTCGGTGTCTTCCTTGTGCCCTTTGATCATCGAGAGCAGGCTGCGCCCCCGGGCATGCGTCCCGCCGGGCAGCGCATCCCGGGGGATGCCCATCACTTCCAGCACGGTGGGCGCGATGTCGGTCAGACGCACCTGCGCCGGAATTTCCGTGCCCTTTGGCAGCTTCCCCGGCATGGACATGACCAGGGGCACGCGCAGAAGCTCGTCGTAGGCCGACCAGCCATGGTGGTACAGGGTCGGCAGACCCAGAGACACGACGTAGTGGCTGTGCCGGGGGTCGAAGATCTCGCCGTGGTCGCCCACGATGATGACCAGGGTGCGCTCGGCCAGCTTCAGGCGCGAAAGTTCTTCCAGCACCGGGCGCAATTCAGCGTCGGCGTAGCTGGCCTCGGCCAGGTAGGCGCGGGCCTGCGGGTCGGTGGAATGCCCGGCGGTCAGGTTCTGCGGCAGGTTGTCGGGGACCTTGCTCAGGTAGGGCGCGGGCGGCGTATAGGGCCAGTGGGGGGCGTCGTAGTGCAGGTGCAGGAAGAACGGGCGGCTCTTGTTCTTCTGCAAAAAGGCCACCGCGGCGCGGGTGATCGCCGGGGTGTCCAGCACCGGGTGGCGCACGTCGGCCACCTCCTCGAAGCCCAGGTCCAGGCCGATCTGCGGATACCCCAAAAGGAAAAAGTTATTGCCGATGGCAGTGGTGCGCCAGCCCCGGGCGCGCAGGACCCTGGGCAAAAGCGTCGGCCCCAGGGCGTAGAAGCGGCGGCGCTCGGCATCGGGGGGGATGATCGCCTCGGCGCTCTGCCCGATGGCGGTGGGCAGGTCCCCGCCGAGCATCGAGAGGATCGACGGGCGCGTCCAGGTGGCGGCGGTGATGGCCTGGGTGAAGCGCACCCCCTTTTGCCGGGCGTACTCCGAGAGGTTGGGCATGGCCGCGGTGGCGTCGGCGCGCAGGGTGTCGATGACCACGAAGAGCAGGTTCGGCCCGGGGGTGCCCTGATCGGTGGCCCACAGCAGCGGGTCGCCGAAGACCGCCATGCCCACCGGGGTGCCGGGGCCCGCCGGGCGGGTCACCAAGGAGATTTCCGCCGGCCGAGGCCCCGCGCCGCCGCTTTTCACCGGGATCTCCACCTCGTTCCACCTGCCGGCGCCCCCGCTTTCCGCCGAGGTGACCACCTTGCTCCACTGCTTGGTCCCGTCGATCTCGACGGCGAACTCGATGGGGGCCGTGCCGGTCCCGCCGGCGGGAGGGATCGCCGCCGCGGCCAGGGTCAGGGTGCCGGCGACCGGCAAGGTCACCTTGAAGGTGTAGCGGGCGGGGGATGGGGCCAGAAGGGCGCTGCGCGACTGATACACCGCGCGCGCGCGGTTCCACACGGGATCGAAGCGCGGCACCTTCACCGGCGCGCTGGCCTTCTTGTCCGGGGTGCTGGTGCCGAAGCCGGCGACGTCCGAGTCGGCCAGGGCCACCTCGACGGCGCGCAGGGCCATCTCGCCGCGCAGGCCGCTGTAGGGGCTGGGCAGCTTGTAGGGATAGTGGAACGCGCCCCACGCCGCCGAAAGCCCCGGGGCCGGGATGTCGAGCTTGGCCTCGCCTGCATGATCGACGAAGCGGTAGGCGAGCTGATCGCCGGGCAGCACCGCCTTCTGCGGGCCGATCTCGCTTGGGGGCGGCCCCGCCCCGGTGAGCGATACGTTGAGGGTGGCCGGGAGTCGCCCGCCCGAAGGGGCCGCGTCGCCGCGACCGCAGGCCGAGGGGCCCCCGACGAGCAGGAGCAAAAAGACCAGAACCGGACGCGGGACCGTGGCCCACGCGAGGGCCGTCCGCCGGTCCCGCCGGTCCTGCCAATAATGGACGATGGAGAAAGCAATGGTATGCAATGACTTGATCATAACGGGCCTGGCGGACGTGGCCAGATCCATTCTCCTACACCTTGACGTCGGATACGATACCGCGAATCTTCACCGGAGCGGAGGAAATGTAGTTCAGACAAAAAGTCTCCGGTCAGCGCGGGATCACGTACCCGCCCTCGACCACCGCCCGGGGATCGTCCGCCAGGAAGTGCAAAAGTTCCCGCTTCAGCGCCGAGAACTCCTCCGGGTACTGCTTCTGCACGTCGTGGATCTCGCTGCGATCGCCCACCACGTCGTAGAGCGACCAGTGCACCCCGCTGCGCGTCGGCCGGTAGATGAGCTTCCAGCGATCGGTGCGCAGCGCCCGGTGCTTGGCCACCGTCACCAGATCGCGCCACCGCTCCGACAGGAAAATGTCGTCGCTCGGGTCGATGTCCGTGGTGGCGGTTACCCCAGGGTAGGGCAGCCGATCCTCCAGTTCGAACCCCGGCCCCGCCGGGGTGAACCACAGCTCCGTCTCGCTGAAGGCGCGCAGCCCCAGGGTCTGCCGGTCCCCTAGCAGAAGCGGCACCAGGCTGACCCCGTCCATGGGGACTGTCAGCTCCTCCCCCGGCCCCGGCGACACCAGCGAGAGCAGCGTCGGCGCCAGGTCCACGTCCCGCACGATCCCCGGCACCACGTGGGCCGGGAA
>JBBRLA010000297.1:0-9849 GCA_038231615.1 Polyangia bacterium
CCATCCTGTATATCGCGTTTCTCGCCTCGACCGTCCTTGAGGCGAGCCTGATCCTGTTCTTCATCATCTACTCGTTCATCCACGTCGAGGAAGTGCAGCCGCCTCCGCTGACGGTGACCTTTATCAGCTCGACGCCCCCGCCCCCGCCCCCGCCCCCGCCCCCGGCGGCCAAGAAGAAGACCAACCCCAAGGTGGTCAAACCGGTGGTGCAGCCAAACACGGTGCCGACGACGATCACCCAGCCCAAGGAGAAGGAAGAGCCCGAGGAGAAGAACGACAGCGAGGGCGTCGAGGGCGGGGTGGAGGGTGGCGTCCCCGGCGGGGTGGTGGGCAGCGTGCCGACTGAGGTCAAGGCGCCGCCGCCCAAACCGAAGAACGTGCCCGCCTTCGCCATCAAGAAGGACAAGCTGGGCGGCGAGATGCCTCACCTCCCGGAGGTGATCAAGTCCCAGCGCCGGGGCAGCACAGTCACCGGTTCGTACAAGATCTGCATCGACCAGAGCGGCCGTGTCAGTTCGGTCACGCCCGTGGGCAGCGTCCCCGGCGCCGACGAGGCGATCATAGGGACGCTGCGCGGCTGGACCTACAAGCCGCAGGCGGTGCCGGTGTGTTTCATCGAGAATTTCCAATTCGTGGTTGAGTAGCACACAACGCAAGCCGGTCCAGGCCGGCGCTTGCCGTCACGGTAAACCGGGCGAAACAGAGGAGCGACATGGAGTTCAATATTGTATCTCTCTGGCATGGGGCATCTTTCCCAGGAAAGGCGGTCATCGTCATCCTGGCGGTCATGGGCATTTACATGATCGCCATCGGCTTCGAGCGGATGAACACCTTCATGAAGGCGAAGACCCGCTCCCTGGAATTTGTCATCAACCTGCAGCAGAAGCTGCGGGACCACGACGTGAGGGCGGCGCTGAGCCTGGCGCAGGTGAAGCCCCAGAGCCCGATCGCGCTGGTCATCGAGGCGGCCCTGAAGGAATACTTGGACGGCATGAACGCGCTGAAGACGATGGGTCCGGAAGACGTGGGCGACTTCGACCTGGTGGACAACGTGAACCGGGCGCTGGACCGGGTGAAGGAGCGTGAGATCGCCGACCTGAAAAAGGGCCTGGGCGGCATCGCGACCATCGCCTCGGCCGCGCCCTTCGTCGGTCTGTTCGGCACGGTCGTCGGCATCATCAACGTCTTCGCGACGATGAAGCTCTCCGGCGGCGGCGGCATCGCGGCGGTCGCCGGCGGCATCGGCGAGGCGCTGGTGACCACCGCAGCGGGTCTGCTCATCGCGATCCCGGCGGTCATGGTGTTCAACTACTTTACCAACGCCATCGACGCCTTCGTCGTCGACATGAATGAGACAAGCTCGGAGCTGATCTCCTTCATGCTGCGCGAGGGGCGGAAGGCCGCCTGAGGCACCATGGCGAGCCTCAACAACAGCGGCAATGGCGGCATCAGCGACGCGGTGCTCAAGAAGCGCAAGCGGCGCATTCACCAGCGGCACAAGCTGGCCATCGGGACGGCCACGATCCGCTCGGACATCAACGTCACGCCGCTGGTCGACGTGGTGCTGGTGCTCCTCATCATCTTCATGGTGGTGACGCCGATGATCACCCGCGGCAAGAACGTGGAGATGATCGAGACCCAGCACCACGACCAGAAAAGCGACTCGGGCGAGCAGATTGTCGTATCGGTCACCTGTAACGGGCCACGGATGGCCGTGGACAAGTGGACCTGCGAATCCAGCTCGGTCTACGTCGGCACCGAGAAGGCCGAAGGGGAGCAGGCGATCGTGGACAAGGTACAGCAGGAGATGCGGGCCCACGCCGGGCGAGAGATCTACCTGAAGGCCGACCGAAGGTTGCCTTACGGCATGGTCCGGGATGCGATGGAGCATGTCCACGCCGCCGGGGTCGGGGCCGTATCCCTCGGGTCGGAAGAACTGAAGAAGGAGAACTAGCCATGGCCTTCAGTGGTGGTGGCAAGGGCCTGCGATCGGACATCAACGTCACGCCGCTCATCGACGTGGTGCTGGTGCTGCTGATCGTGTTCATGGTACTGGTGCCGAAGCTCTTGAACGAGACGCCGGTGGACGTACCGCCGAAGGCGCCGCCGGATTCGGCGGTGCAGCCGCCCAGCGACGATCAGCTGGTGTGCAGCATCTCGGAAGACGGCCGGATCGCGATCAACAATGAAGCGGTGACGCTGGATGAGCTTCCTGAGAAGGTGCGGAAGCTGATGGAGAACCGCAGCAAGAAGCTGATGTTCTTCAACCCGGACGATGCCGCGAACTACGGAGTGGTCGCCAAGGTGATGGACATCTGCCGGGGATCAGGCGTCAAGATCATTGGCATCATGACCAAGAATTAACTACAAGATCGCCGGAGACAGCCCGCCCTTCTCACAAAGGGGCGGGCTTTTTGTTTCTGGCCTGGTTCCTCCAGCCGTCACTGCGAAAGCTGCACCAGGAAGCGCTGCCAATCGTTGCCGCCACGATCATCCTGCACCAGCACCCACAACTGGACTTCATGTACCGCGGCCGGCGCGGGAAAGCTGGCATCGTCGTTCTGCCACTTGGTCTGGGGCTGCATGTCGCCAGTGCGCTCCTGGGTGTACTTGCCGTCCGTGGCAAACCAGCTATAGCGCAGGGTCTCGGCGATCTCGCCGCGACCGCTCTGGTCCAGCGGAGTGTAGCGTTCCACCGAGTCTTGGGTCGAGGTCGCCAATAGGAAGATCGGCTGGCCCCGGCGCACGGAGAAGGACGGCTGGCACGGGCCGGCGGCCGGGCAGGGAGTCAGCGCCACGGGGCTTTGCGGCTGGTCGTTCGCATCGCCGGTCAACGAGGCCATGACCGACATCAACGTGGGGTTGCGGTTGATCGGGTGCAGGGGCGAGGTCGCGGGGTCCATTCCTGCCGGGGCCAGCACCACCCGGGCGAAGAAGAAAGCCGTCTCGTTGTCCAGCGGGTCGGTGGAGCCGGCCTTGATGTTGGCATGCAGGACGATGGGAAGTTGCAGATCGATCAGGCCTTGGGTCGGGCCTGGGGGCGGGTTTTGCGGTCCTGTGGCGAGCAGGCCGACGAAGGCCTTCTGCAGGGTGGCCACGCTCACGTCGATCTGCGCCCCGGTCCCCAGGGGAATCAACGACGGGTTCTGATCCGGCGGCGGCGACACCACGCCTGGCTGTGGGGTCTGGGGGACCCCGGGGAAGGCCTCGCAGGCGGGGTCTATGGACCCGGTGTCCAGAAGCGATCGGGACGTCGCGCACAGGTAAAAGGACAAGGTCACCGGAGGCTCTGCCGAAAGGCGCCGCCCCGGGCCGCCGATGGACGGGGCGAGCCCGGCCAGGTGCGGCGGCAAGAGTCGCAGCGTACCGAGCTGCACGTCGGCCAGGTCGGCGATGCCCCCGGGCTGCCCGACCCGGGCATCCAGCACGCGCAACTCGCGCACCAGGCCGTCGGGGTCCAGCCCCAGGTCGCAGCCCGAGGCCCCGGCCAGCATCAACAGGGAAAGCAAGAGCACAGGTCGCATCATCAGAAGTCGCCCCTCACGCCGAGGTTGGGGAAAAATGGGATGCCGGTGACCAGGCCGCTCTGGTAAAGCTGCCTGCCGCCGTACACCAGCAGCTCCGGGTTGGACCGATTGTACAGGTTCTGAATGTCAAGATAAAGGCCCAACTTCCAGCGGTTGAAGGTGAAGGTCTTGTCGATCCGCAGGTCAAGCTGCTGAAAGGCCGGCAGGCGGGAGGTTTCGAGCCCGCCCAACACCGGCTCGTAGACCTGGTTTTTCAGGCTGCGGATGCCGCTGACCGTGGGGGTGTTGGGGTTGCCGGTGACGTAGCGGAAGCGCACGCCGGCCTCCAGGCCCCAGAAGGGCAGTTTGTAGCTGGCGACGAGGGTCAGGATGTGGGTCTGATCGAAGCGGAAGAGGAACCAGTCCTGCTCGGGGCGGTCCTTGCGCTCGCTGCGCGAGAGGGTGTAAGCGATCCAGCCGAAGAAGTTATGCCACAGGCGCTGCCGGACCAGGAGTTCGCCGCCGTAGGCGCGGCCGAGGCCCCCGTTGTCGTAACGTATGGACGGGTCGGTGACCACCAGGGAGCGCAGGTCCTTGTAAAACCCCTGGGCCTCGATGTGCAGGGTGCGGGTGGGGTCCACGTCCAGACCCAAGACGTAGGTGGTGCCCAGTTCGAAGTCGAGGTTGGGGTTGCCGAAGCTTTTGGAATTCTCGGCGCCGGTAGGCGCTTGATGGTAGATGCCCAGCGCCCCCTTCAAGGCCAGGAGGCCGGGCACCACCTGCACCTGGACCAGGAGCCGCGGCTCGGGCACCACCACCCAGCGGGAGATCTGGCCGTCGTAGGAGCGCAGGTAGGCCGCCTCCAGACGGAGCTGCGGCGATATGAGCAGCCGCCGGTCAAAGAGGAAGAGGCGCGCGATGGCGTAAGGGGCGGTCTGGACCAGGTGGGCCACCGAGGCGTCGGAAACGGCCGCCGTGGTAGAGGGCATGAGACCCATCATGCCGGCACCGCTGGAGTTGGGCCCGCCGGTGGTGTTGGAGACCACGGAGAAGGAGGTGCGGGCACCCTGGAGGTCGACGCCAAAGGCGGTGTCGAGCTGCGGGAGGAAACGGTGGCGCAGCTCGCTGCGCAGGTTGTATGCGACGGTCAGGAAGTCCAGCTTGAGCGGGTTTCCACCCAGCCCTTGGACGCCGGTGTTGAGGGTGAAGGTGTCGCCCCCGATGGATGGCATGACCGTGAGCTGGGTGTCGCGGTCGAAGCGGTGGGTGAAGCGGACGCGGGCGCGGCTGAAGTAGGTGTGGCTGTCGATGTCGACGCTGGCGTTGGGGTCGGGGTTCTGCACGCGGGCGGCGATGTCGTCGGTCGAGCCGAAGATGAAGAGGTCGATGTCGTCGCGCGGGGTGGGCCGGTAGGACAGGGCAAGCTGGTAGTCCCAGTAAAAGGGGGAGATCTGGAAGTTGCTGCGGTTGAAGATGGGCAGGAAGGCGGAGATCCAGCTGACCCGAGCGCCGACGGCGAAGTAGAGCTTCTTGGTGATCGGGCCTTCGACGGTCAGCGAGCCGTCGATGAGGTCCAGGGTGACCGAGCCGTGGAGGCGGTCCTGCTTGGGGGTGCGGGTGGTGATGTCGACCATGCCTCCCAGGCCGCGGCCGTAGTCGGCGCCGTACCCGCCGGGGCGGAAGGCCAGGTCCTGGACAAACTCTGAGTTGATGGTCGAGCGGAAGCCGCCGAAGTGGTACAGAGTGGGGAGCTGCACGCCGTCGGCGTAGACGCGGGTGTCGCCGGGGGCCGAGCCCCATACCACCAGGAGCCCCCCGCCAAAGGGGGCGCGGGCCACGCCGGGGAGGTTCTGCACCGCCTTGAGGGCGTCGTTCTGGGTGCCGGGAATGCGCTTGAGTTCGTCGACGGAAAGGACCTGCTCGATGACCTCCTTGCGGATCGGCTCGCCGCGGACCACCGCCTCGAAGGCGCCCTGGCGGCGCAGGGCGTAGTAGGTGACCTCGCGGCGGCGGCCGGCGGTGAGCTTCTCAGTGGTGCGGGCCGAGCGGATGCGGCTGCCGGTGAGGGCGACGCTGACCTCGCCGGGAAGCAGGCCGGCGAAGGAGAAGCGGCCGGCGGCATCGGTGATGGCCTCTTGCGCCGGCTGCGAAGGGGGGCTTTTCCGGACCACCCCGACGCGGATGCCGGACATGGGGTCTCGGCTGCCCTTCTCCAGGACGACGCCGGTAAGGGTGACGCCGGAGACGGGGGCGGCGGGCGACGCGACGGCAGGGGGCGGCGCGCCTGCGAGCGGCGGTGCAATCGTGGCAGGCGGTGAGCCAGGGACGGCATGCGACGCGACAGCAGGGGGTGGTTGCGCGGGCTGCGTCGGCGGCGGTACATGCTGAAGCAGGTGTTCCGGCACCGACGGTGGGTAAAGCTCGGTCTCAGCGTCGGAAATCGTCGGATCGACAGGCCCGTGCGCCAGCGCCGTGCCCGGGACGAGCAGCGCGAGCACCAGGCCGGGCCAGAAGGGGATGCGACTCATCGGGGACAAGATTCGACTCATAAAGTGCAGGGGATTATTTACTACTTTCCTGCCCGGCGTCAGCGTCATTCCTCAAGATTGGATGTCATTGCCTCTGCGAGCGCGGCGGTATACTCTTCGCCTCATGTGGACCTCTATCGCACAGTCTCTTCTTAGCGCGCGCTTCCCCTTCGCGATCTATTTCGCCCTGCCCCTTTTCCTGGGCGGCTGCGGCGATGGCGGCATACAGCCCGGTGCCGACGACCAGAACACGGTGCAGGCGGCCCTTATCAACGTCCAGCCCGGCGGCACGGTGGTGCTGGGCGAGGGCACCTTCCACTTCTCCCAGATCCTGTCCCTGACCGTGGACAACGTGACGCTTCGCGGCCAGAGCAGCGACAAGACCGTCCTGTCCTTCGCCAACCAGAAGGTCGGGGCCAGCGGCATCAAGGTCAACGCCAAGGGCTTCACCGCCCAGGACTTCGCCATCCTTGATCCCCCTGGCGACGGGCTCAAGGTGGAAAAGGGCGATCACCTGACCATTCAGCGGTTGCGCGTCGAGTGGACCGCGGGCCCGGCCTCGACCAACGGCCCCTACGGCATCTACCCGGTGAACTGCGACGGGGTGCTCATCGAGGACTCGATGGCCAGCGGCGCCTCGGACACCGGCATCTACGTCGGTCAGTCGAAGAACATCATCGTGCGCCGCAACACCGTCACCCAGAACGTCTCGGGCATCGAGATCGAGAACTCTCACGGCGCCGACGTTTACGAGAACACCGCCACCCAGAACACCGCCGGCATCCTCATCTTCGGCCTGCCCGGCCTGATGGTCCAGGGCGGCGGCGGAGTGCGGGTCTATAACAACAAGATCGTCGACAACAACACCGACAACTTCGCCCCCAAGGGCAACATCGTCGGCCAGGTGCCCCGGGGCACGGGCACCTTCGTGATGGCCAACAACCAGGTCGAGGTCTTCGGCAATACCATAAAGGACAACAAGACCGTCAGCATGGCCGTGGTCAGCTACCTTCTGACCGGGCTGAAGATCGAAGACATGGCCTACGATCCATATTCCTACGCGGTCTACCTGCACGACAACATGATCAGCGGCGGGGGCGACGCGCCCGATCCGACCAATGCGCTGGGCATCGCCTTGTTGACGTTCGTGAAGCCGCTGCCGCTGCCGGACATGATCTTCGACGGGTTCATCAACCCGGCCAAGCTGGACGACCAGGGCAAGCTGCCGGACAGCCTGCGCACCTGCTTCCAGAACAACACCCACATGGGCGCCCCGGCGACCTTCGCCAACGTGGACGGTCCGGCGCTGGCGAAAATCCAGGCGGGCGACCCGATGGCGCCTCCCCCGAATGTCAACCGCGACCTTCAGCCCTACACCTGCACCCAGCCGGCGCTGCCGGCGGTGACGCTGCCCTGGGCGGCGCAGTGACCCGGGGCGCGCTGCTGCTGCCCCTTTGGGGGCTGCTCGGATGCGGCAGCCCGGGCCCGGACGAGTGCCGCGACGTGACCCGCGGCGAGCCCTGCGCAGAGCTGTCCGGCTACGGCTTCTTCGCCGGGGCCCTCTCGTCGCTCAAGCCGGTGGCGCAGGTGATCGCCTACACGCCCAACACCCCGCTCTTCTCCGACTACGCCACCAAGTCGCGCTTTCTGTACCTGCCCGCCGGGGCACAGGTCGCCTACCGCGCCCCCGACGCGTTCGACCCACCGGTGGGCGCCATCGCCATCAAGACCTTCGCCTACCCCTTCGACCTACGCGATTCATCACTGGGCCAGCGGATCATCGAGACCCGGCTCCTTTTCCACCAGCCGGCGGGCTGGCAGGCCCTGCCCTACCTGTGGAACGCCGACCAGACCGAGGCCACGCTGAACAAGCTCGGCGCCCCGGTCCACGTAAGCTGGACCCACACCGATGGCAAAATACGCTCGGACGAGTACGTGGTCCCCAACGTGAACATGTGCAAGGACTGCCACCAGAGCGACCAGATGACGATGAAGCTCATCGGGATCAAGGCCGCCCAGCTCAATGGGGACTATCCGTATCCCGAAGGCAGCGAAAACCAGCTTACTCACTGGGCGCGCACCGGCCTGCTCGGCGGGCTGCCCCCGGGAATGCCGGCGCCCAGGCTGCCGGTGTGGGATGATCCCGGGACCGGGACCGTGGCCGAACGGGCGCGGGCCTGGCTGGACGTCAACTGCGCCCACTGTCACGACGGCAGCGGCATGGCCAGCACCACCGGGCTGGACCTGCGCTACGAACAAGACGACCCGGGCAAGTTCGGCCAGTGCAAGTCTCCGGTGGCCGCCGGCAAGGGGACCGGCGGGCGCTTCTACGACGTCGTGCCGGGGAAGCCGAACTCGTCGATCCTGCTCTACCGCATTGAGTCCACCGAGCCCAAAGTGATGATGCCGGAAGACGGCCGGCAACTGGCCTTCGTCGAGGGCATCGCCCTGGTGCGACAATGGATCGAGGGGCTTGCCGGCTCCTGCGACTAAACAGAAGCACCTCTACCCGTAGCGCCCCCCAAAACCCGGAAGAACCGTCCCTGAGCGCCAATGGTTCAGCGCATCATCGGCAGTTTGATCTTCTGCGGCGCCCGGAATGCCGGCTGCACGATGGCCATGGCCTCCGCCGCCAGATCATACTCGGCAAAGCTGGTCACCTTCGCCCGCACCACATCGCCGGGGCGCAACTGAGTCTCCGCCAAGGCTTCGGAAAGGGACAGGTACACGCTGCCGTCGATCTCCCGGGCCTGCCCGGCGTGGCGCCCCTGGAGCAGGTAATCGCTCTCGTCGGAGCGCCCCTCCACCAGCACCTCGATCTCCTGCCCCACCCGCGCTTTCTGGCGCTTCTTGGCGATGCCCCGCTGCAACCGCATCAGCTCCCGCCGCCGTCGCTCCGCTTCTTTCGCCGGCACGGTCCCCCGGAGCGTCGCCGAATGGGTGCCCTCCTCGGGCGAATAGGTGAACACCCCGACGTTGTCGAAGCCCGCCTGCCGCACAAAGTCGCACAGCCGCCCGAAGGCCTCCTCGGTCTCGCCAGGGTGGCCGACGATGAAGGTGGTGCGCAGGGTGATCCCCGGCACCCGCGCCCGCGCCCGCTCGACCAGTTGCCACACCGTCTTGCCCACGTGCCCCCGGCGCATCTGCTTCAGCACCTGATCGTCGGCGTGCTGCAGCGGCACGTCCAGGTACTTGGCCACCAGCGGCTCCTCGGCGATGGCGGCGAGCAGATCGTCGGTCACCGCGGTGGGGTAGGCATAGTGCAGGCGCACCCAGCGCAGCCAGCCCGGGTCGCCCGCCGGGGGGTGGCCGATGCGCCGCAAGAGGTTCGCCAGCGTGGGCCGCTCTCGCGCCGGCAGGTCGGCGTCGCGCGGGCCTTTTTCGGCTTGATCGGGAAGATCGGTGCCATACGTGGTCAAATCTTGCGCCACCAGGTTTGCCTCGACCACCCCGAGTCGCGACAGGTCGGCCAGCTCCCTTTCAATGGAGTCCATCGGCCGGCTGCGCTGCGGCCCGCGCAGTTTGGGGATGATGCAGAAGCCGCAGGGGCGGTCGCAGCCCTCGGCGATCTTGACGTAGCTCAGGTACCCGGCCAGGGACTGCACCCGGGGGGTGGTGTGGTCGTACAGATACGCCGGCACCGCGGCCACGTCGATGGCGCGGGCGTCGCCCCGGATGGCGGCGACGACCTTCTCGACCTCGCCAGAGCCCAGGAGGTGGTCGATTTCGGGGATTTCGCGGGACAGTTCCTCGGGGTAGCGCTGGGAGAGGCAGCCGGTGACGACCAGGCGCTTGCAGCGGCCCTCCGTCTTGTA
>JBBRLA010000298.1:0-9837 GCA_038231615.1 Polyangia bacterium
AGTACCTGGAGCGAGGGATCAAGGGAAGACTGGGGGTGGACTGGGACAGTGAGCAGGGCCCGCGCCAGCTGCTTGGGCGGCTGGTGGAAGATGCAGGACGAGTCCGGGCGGAGATCGAGCGATTGGTGGGGGAGGCGGAATCGAGCCAGCCCAGGGAGACCGCCCCGGGGGGGAGCCCTGCGGAAGCGGCGCGGGCGCAGGGGGACAAGGTCGAGGCGGCGGAGCCAAAGGACCCGGCAGCGGACTTGAGGCAGGCAGAGATGGGGGGCGCGCTGGAGGAACAGGCCGTGCGGGCAGAACCCCAGGTGCCCACGGAGTCATCCTCCCAGCAGGGCTCCACCCCGACGGAGCCATCCCCCCAGGAGGAGTCTACAGGGACGGTGCCCGACGAAACAGTCGATACGATGCCGCCCGCGTCGGGTCCCAGCTCGTCGCCCCAATCGACGGCGACGCCAGGCGAGTGAGGCACCTTCGCCAGGTCAAAGGGCACGCCGTCGTGCACGGGACAGAGCCGCTGCGCCTCCTCCAGGGCTGCGAGCATCCCAAGGCCGAGGAGGTCGATTTTCAGCAGGCCGAGGTGGGCGCAGTCGTCCTTGTCCCACTGGATGACCGTCCGCCCCTTCATCGTGGCCGGCTGGATGGGCACCACTTCATCGAGTCGCCCGGCTGCCAAGATCATTCCCCCGGGGTGCTGTCCGAGGTGCCGCGGGAGGTCTTGGATTTCGTGGACCAGGCGCAACAAGTGCTGGACACGCTCGGCGTCGGGATCGAGGCCCCCTGACCGGAGCTCGGTGCGGAACGCGGCGAGGTCTCGCGGCGCCGTTTGAGCGGGGCAAGATCCGGGAGAAGGAGCGCCTGCCGATTCCGCAGCTTCGCTCCGAGCGCGATGCCTGCGACGGACGACTTCGATCTGCCATCGCCGAGCTTCGCCGCATCATTGACGGCGAGCGAGTTGTGAGCGTGAGCCTGGGAAGCTACTTTATCCTCGCCCTTCGTCTCACGCTCCTTGCGGGCCAGCATCTCCTTCGAGCGGAACAGCTCGATGGTCTCGCGATCGATCGTTTGATTGAGGGCGATGGCCCAGAAGACGCTCTTTCGCTCCTGCTGGCTCCGGGTGCGAAGCTCGGTCCCGAGCGACTGGAAGTCCTTACCATCCTCGGCGAGGTGGACCTGGAACATCATGTCGCCCGCGACGACCTCGCGACCGTGAATGGCTAGGCCGGCCTTGAAGGTCTTGGTCTCGAAGAGCGTGTGCGTCGGCTGCGGCTGCCAGAATGATGCCAGCACCTCCGAGTAGAGCCGGTGCGCATCCCCAGGCTTGGGGTTGATGCCATTGCGAAGGCGCTCCCAGTCATCCTCGGCCGGCGTCGGGATGCGGTAGCCATCGTCGCCGCGCCGAGTCGAGCACCCCAAGTCCGAGATCAGCAAACGCTCGTAATCCGGCGTTCTCTCCGAGAAGGTCTCGGCGCCATTGAGCAGAAGTGGGGAGACCTGCTCGCGCGGGAGAGCTTCTACAAGGAGCTTCCCGCCATCGAGCAGAACACGCGAGCCATCGAGGTCGACTACGACAAGCGCTTTGAAGAAGCGCTCGCCGCACAAATCGCCGCGTACACCAAGGCGTTCGATCGCCTCGTGAAGACCGCCGGCTGGGGCGAGATCGATGAGGATCAGCAGCGGCGCCTACCCCGCCTACCGAGCCCGCGTCCTCCGCATCAGCAGCGGTGCCGTCGAGAGCGCCAACTACTACCACGTCACTGGTACGCGCCTCAAACTCCAGGGCATGCGCTGGTCAGCAGAGGGCGCTGGCCACATGGCGTTGCTCCGCGCCGACCTCTTCAACGGCCAATGGCAGGCGAGGACCAAGCAGCTACTTGCCGCTTGACCCCGATTGCAGGGAGACGATGATCAGGATGGCGCTGGAACTCCACGGCAACCAGGTGCTTCTGGCCGCTAACGAAAGGGAACAGGAGACGTGTGACGAACTGGCTGCAAATGAAGCGCAAATGGCATGCGTCTATGTAGGGAAATGTCGCCGATAATCTGCAATATGTCAACTGAAAATTGGCCGGACCTATATAGCCGATGCGTAGCCGAGGGTCGAGAGGTGGGTTATTCGTCCTAACCTCAACCTCGATGAGGGTGGCATGGCGGAAAAGCGATGGTTATGGTGATATCTGTAGCTTCGAACGTCCATAGTGCCACCCACAGTGCCGATAGTTGCCTCAGACAGCGGGAATCTGGAAGGCCGCGTCATTGGCGGTCATCGGATTCTACGCAAGGTCGGCATGGGCGGCATGGGGACCGTGTACGAGGCCCTGCATGAACGGATTCGTCACCGCGCGGCGATTAAGGTCCTGGAACGCAGAACACGCGACCAACCCCGAACTGGTGTCCCGCTTTCTAAACGAAGCCCGCGCGGCCAACTCGATCCATCATCCGAGCGTCGTCGCCATCTCCGAGTTCGGCAAGCTGGACGATGGCTCCCCCTACATGGTGATGGAGTACCTGGAAGGGCAGTCGCTGAGCGCCATGATGCGGGCCGAGGGCGGTCGCCTCCAGCGAGCCGATGTGCTGCGCATCATCCGCCAGATCGCCTCCGCGCTCTGTGCGGTGCACAAGCAGGGCATCGTTCACCGGGACCTCAAGCCGGCCAACTTCATGATTGTCGCCGACCCGGAGGCCCCCGGCGGCTGCCGCGCAAAGCTCCTTGACTTCGGCATCGCCAAGATGGCGACCGAGGACGTCGAATCATCCGGCGGGCAGTTCCGGACACGCACCGGCGTGCTGATGGGGACGCCTGCCTATATGTCTCCTGAGCAGTGTCGCGGCGCGGGCGGCGTCGATGAAAAATCCGACGTGTACTCGCTGGGGGTGATCCTCTTCCAGACGCTGGCCGGTCATCCGCCCTTCGTGTCCCGCGCCCCCGGCGAGATCATCGCAATGCACATGTACATGCCGCCCCCCAGCCTGCGGGACCTGGACGGCAGCATCCCGCCTCCGCTGATCGGCCTGGTCGATGCCATGCTGGCCAAAAAGCCGCAGGAGCGTCCGACGATGGTGCAGGTGGCCGCGAAGTTGGAGCAGCTGGGGGCGCCGCCAACCATGCAGATGACGGTACCGGGACACACGGCGCGGGCGGCAGAACAGAGCCAGGGCCTGCTCTTGCCGGGGGTCGTCATCTCCGCCCTCTCCCAGAGCGGTCTATCGATGCTCCGGCGACGGCCGGCCAGACTCGTCCTGCTCCTTCTCGCGGCGCTTGCAGCGGGTGGCTGGCTCTTCTTTCGCGGCGACTCACGGTCGGTCACCGCGTCATCGGTTGACATGGCCCCCTCTCGCCATCAACCCGGCGACATGCGGACAGACATGGCCCCTGCGCTCGCGCCTGATGCCGGCGAGCCAGACAGGTTGGATCCTTCGATTGTCGCACCACCCCATTCCGCGGATCCTGCGCCGAGGGCACCCGCGAAAGAAAAGACTCCGTCGAATAGATCCCGAAACATCAATCGTGTCCATCACGAGCGAGTGGTCGGAGCAAAGCCATCGCAGGACAGCGTCCAGCCGGAAGCGCCTCTCGAACCGAATCAGGACAAGCCACCAAATGCCCCAGGCTCACCCAAGTATCCCTTGTGGCGTTAAGACAGGGTTGACTGGGTCCAGTATTCCTGCTACGGTTATCCTGATTGTATGAGGGTAATTTACTCAATATCATTATTGATCCTGCTCTTCGGGCCGAAGATGGAGGCAGGATCAGGGTACGCTCGGGCCGATGAATCGAGTGCGCATCAAGACGCGACGCCGAATGCGAAGACGGTGGATGAGCAATTCCGACTGGGTACGGAGCGCTTCAACAAGGGCGAGTACAAGCAGGCCATCCGGGCAATCGAGGCGGCCTATGCCCTTCAACCGGAGCCGGAGTTCCTGTTCAACCTCGCGCAGGCTCATCGCAAGGCCGGCCACGCCGCCGAGGCGGTGCGGATTTTCAAACACTACCTCCAGGCCAATCCCGGCACTCCTCAACGCGAGGAAGTAGAGAACTACATCGCGGCGTTGCAAGCGCGACTGGAGGCGGAGACGGCGCAAGAACAGAGGCGCCGTCTACTTCTGTCCGGCGGCGTGTCACCCCAGCAGCCCGTGGTCCATACGCCAGTCTACAAGAAGGCATGGTTCTGGGCTCTCGTCGGCGCTGCCGTCGTGGGAGCCGGGGCCGGCGCCGGGGCAGGGATTTACCTCTACCGGCGCGACCCTCCGTCGGACCTTGGCACCGTCCCGGTGATGGCCCATCCATGAACGCAACATCCAGACTCGGGCTTGTCATCGGCGCCGTGTCCGTTCTTTCGCTGGCCGGCTGCGATGTCGGCTCGACCTTGTTGGTCTCGGTCAATCAGATTCCAGCCGGGCCCACCTCGCTGGAGATGCAGGTAGATTTGGACAGGATGGCGGCCGACGATATCCCGCCCTTCGACCTGACTTCCGAAGTGGGCGGCTTCGGGGCGGTGTACCGGTCGGAGCACATCGAGCTGGGGCGGGCCGTGGCGGTGAAGGTCCTCCGGCCCTCAAAAGGCGGCGCCGGGCTGGATCAAGTCGGCATCGATCGCTTCCGTCGCGAGGGGATCTCCGTTTGCCGCATTCACCATCCCCATGCCGTCTCGGTGCTCGACTTCGGGATCTGCCGCGCCGGGATTCCCTACCTGGTGATGGAGCTTTTGGAGGGCCACACCCTGGCCGACCTGCTGGGCGAGGATCGGGTGCTGACGCTGGACCGCGCCGCGGCGATCATCCTGCCGGTGTGCGATGTGCTGTCTGCTGCCCATGCCGCGGGCATCGTCCACCGGGACATCAAGCCCGACAACATCTTCCTGCACCAGTCCCTGGACGACGAGGTGGTCAAGGTGGTGGACTTTGGGATCGCCCGGCTGGCGGAGGAGGCCGACCAGAAGGAGCTGACGCTGACCGGACAGGTGATGGGCACGCCCCACTACATGTCCCCCGAGCGACTCCTGTGTCAGCCGCACGATGGACGGGCCGATGTCTACAGCGTCGGCGTGGTGCTCTACCGGATGCTAACCGGACGGATGCCCCTGGGGGCCCCGCACGTGGGCGTGGCGATCCTGGCCACGACCCGGGAGCCACCACCGCTGCGGACGAAGGTGCCGGCGGCGATCGAAGAGGTGGTGATGCGCTCCCTTCAGCGCGACCCGGAGCGGCGCCCCAGCGCAGCGATGCTTCTTTTGGAGTTGAAGGCCGCTGGCCTGAGCCAGGAGGGGGGGCCCGGACCCAATTCCGCACCCGAGGGCGGGCCGGGAAGCACGGTGATCACCGGCCCGGCGATCGGCAACGCGGAGACCCTGTCCACCTCCTGAACTCCGGCCCAGTCACCGCGTGCCGAGCAGCAGATGGGCAGAAGATGAGGGCCCACGCCGCAGCGGCGGGCAAGTTCCTGGCCGGCGAGGATCTGGAGGGCGCCCGCGCGGTCGCCGCCCAGGGCGTGGTCGCCGGCGGCATCAGTCGATGCGCAAGCTCTCTTCCATCGTCCAGCAGTGCAAGCGCGTCCACAGTGCAGGGTAACGCATTGTCCTCCTGTCGTTGGAATGAGAAGATCGTCCCAGGAGGTATCCATGCGATTCACGTTCCATTTGGCGATGCTCCTGGTGATGTGTGCAGTGTCGTCCGCGACCCCGGCCCGGGCAGGGCAGGCGTGCAAGTCCGCCACGGAGTGCAAGGGCGCGCTGCCCCGGCACTGCCAGATGTGCAAGGACGGCAAGGAGGCGTGCGCCCACTGGTCCTGCGAGGCCCATGAGTGCCAGATCGAGACCTGCTCGACGGAGCCGTACCCGGGACAGTGCAAGGCCGCCTCCGACTGCAAGGGCGCGCTGCCTCACTTCTGCGAGTCGTGCAAGGACGGCAGGGAGGCGTGCGCCCACTGGTCCTGCGAGCAGAACCAATGCCGCATCGAGTCCTGCGCCCCGCCGCAGACCCACCACACCTGCAAGGCCGCCTCCGAGTGCAAGGGCGCGTTGCCGCGCTATTGCCACCAGTGCAAAGACGGCAAGGCGGTGTGCGCCCACTGGTCCTGCGAGCACGACCAGTGCCGTATCGAAACCTGCGCCCCCGGGAAGTAGGCGCCCTCTCTGTCCTCAGCTCACCACTTCTCGCCGGCCGGGCGGGCCTCCAGCTCGTGGGTCCAGGCGCTCGGGTCCTGCGCATACAGCTGAAAATAGGTCTCGGCGATGGCGTCGGGCGAGAGCATCCTGGCCGGATCGGCCCCCGAGACCATGGACCGCACCCGTGGGGTGTCGATCTGCCCGTCGATGATCACGTGCGCGACGTGGATTCCTTGCAGGCCGCACTCGCGGGCCAGGGACTGCGCCAGCGCGCGCAGGCCGAACTTGCCCACCGCCAGGCACGAGAAGCGGGCGCTGCCCCGTAACGACGCCGTGGCCCCGGTGAACAGGATCGTGCCCCGCTTCTTCGCCAGCAGCCCTGGCAACACCCGCTGCGCCGCCAAAAACCCGCCCATGCAGTTGGCGCGGAAGCAGGCCTCGAACTGCTCCGGCGTCACCTCCAGCACCCCGCCCATCTGGAACGCCCCCGCGTTGTACACCAGCACCTCAGGGTCCCCCAGTTCCCGCTTCACCTCGGTGAAGGCCGCGGTCACCGATCTCGCGTCGGTGGCATCCACGGCCCCCGAGAGGGCCCGGCCCCCGACCTTCTCGATCTCCGCCCGGAAGGGCGCAAGGCGCTCCCGGTCCCGGGCCAGCAGGCCCACGGCAAACCCCGCCCGCGCGAAGCGCCTGGCCACGGCGGCCCCCAGACCCGGACCCACCCCGACAACGACGGCGACCTGCGGCTGACTCATGTGATTCCTCCTTTGTAAGTGACCGGCCAGGCTACCCCAGGCCCGCGCAAGCGCCCGGGGGCAGCGCCTCGGGCCGGCTTGGGGGCTTAGGCTTCCCATCCGGGCCGGAGATCGGGTATTTTGGGGGTCATACTCTTGCGTCCATTGTCTGCCCGTTCGCACTAGCTTGATCCCGCCGCCTTCGATGAAGGGATGCTGCGCGCCCTGTGGCGCTTCCGCCTGACCCACGTCGCGCTCAAGCCGGAGGTGGACCCCGAGGCCGACTTCCTGTCCTTCGCCACCCTGATCCGCGGCGGCCTCCAGAGCTGGGTCTTGCGCGGCGAGGACGGCGCCATCCACGGGATGACCCACTTCATCGCCGCGGAGCGCTGCCACGACGGCGCCCGCTTCGTCTACCTGCTGCCGGAGTACATCTACATCGACCCCGCCTACCGCAAGGGCTTCAGCCTCCTGGGGTCGGCGCTGCGGATGCTCTGGCGTTGCCTGCGGCGCTGGCCCAGGCTGCCCCTCTACACCGGCGGACCGGGGTATCTGAGCGGGTACCTGATGCTGTGCCAGATCGCCGACCCGGTGTGGCTGTGGCGCGATCCCCGCATGAGCCGGTGGCAGGCCGAGGCCTTCGCCTCCATCGCCGCCGAACACCCCGGCTGGGACGCAAACACCGGCATCGTCACCATGAAGACCCGGCCCCTGTTCCCCCGAAGCTGTGCCCCCACTGGACCCAGGGGTTCACTGCGTTCTCTTTCGCCCGCCTCGATGGGACGAGCCTGACGACCGTAGCCCGGTCGATCCCCTGGCGGCTGCGCAAGGCCCTTTTCCGATAGCGACGTCAGATCGGGAAGACATACTCCTCTCCGCGGGCGACTGGCGCGTAACTGGCGATCTTGGCGGGAGGCGTCCGCAGCGGCGGGCACCCTCGCCGGGAAAAAAGGAGTAGACATCATGAGCACTCGCAAGAGCACAAGTTGCATCGGCAAGGCTATTGGCGCGCCCGTCACAGAGTACGACTCCAGGGACGAGGCGCAGGCTGGCGCTGACCACGCCAGGATCACCTATGGACGCGACCTGGAGCCCTACCAGTGCAGTCATTGCGACCTGTGGCACCTGGCCCCTGGAGATCGCAGGACGCCCAGTACAACCTGTCCCTATTGCCGAGGTGCCGACGGCACGCCGAAGGAGTCCTACGTAAACGAGCAGGATGCCATGAGAAGAGCCGCGATCCTTCGCGAGGAACAAGGCATCGTGTTGCGCGCCTATCCTTGTCCGCATGGCCAGGGCTGGCACTTGACCAAAAATTAGCCGTCCGTCGAGGTGTTAGAGCTCTTGGATGAGTGCGCTGCGGATGGCGGGGCGATCCCGGACCTGAGAAAAAGGAGCAGTAGCGCCGGGACCTGGGTCCGCGGCACGACCGCGGCCAGCCCGGCCCCAAAGACAGTGCCAAGAGTGACCCCATCGAGCACCCGCCGCCGGATTGGGACGAGCCCGCGCGCAACCAGCGCGGCGCCCGCTGCCTCCAAAAGCTGCGCGGCGGAGATGAGGAGCCCGAGCGAGCCGGCGGTGAGCCAGAGCAGGTACACGCCGCGCAGCACACCCTCGACGCTGCATACTTGATAGGGGAGAAAGTGCCTGAGATTGCGCCGGGCTGATATGCACGGCCTCACGGCGTGGCACGGCGCGGGGCGAGGTGCCGCACAAGCAAACGACGAGCAAGCCGAATCCCCGGCGGACAGGGAGCATGTCGGCCACTTGGAGCGTGTCGGCGGGGGATCACTATTGGGCTTGCCCGTGGCGCCTTGTTCAAGGCAGGCCTTGACCATCGTTTCGGCCAACGCACGGTCGCACCGCGTTAATTGCGCATGGCGTCGTCGTGTAGTTTCGAATGGTTACGGAATAATGCGGCGCGCAATTAGCCGCGAGTGGCCGAAACGATGATCAAGGCCTCAAGGCACGGCGGCGCTGCTCTGAGTGGATCTCTCACCGATGCGGTGCTTGACGAGATCGTACGAGTCCGCTGTCCTACATGTGGACGCGTTCTCCGCCGCGACGGATCAGGGCGAGACGGCAGACTCAGGTGGCGTGAGCGGGGAGGCCAACAGCCGAAGCAAGTCCGCCTGCACGGGCGAATCCGCCGGCAACATATCGGCGGCGGCCCGGATGCCGGCGTGAAGCTTGCTGATCCTGCGCGCCGACCAGACCAGACCAGGACCCCAAGCACCTTGTAGAAGCCGCGGATGGCTTCCTGGTCCGAAGGCCGAAGACCTGGGGGCAGGTCGCGCATGGCATCGATCCTTGCAATCCGCGCAAACAGGTCCGCCTCGTCGGAGGTGGGGTCTTCTGGGTTTGTCGGACTGGACGGAGCCTCACCGCCAGGAAGGTCAGCCGGTGGCGCCTGCATCGACTCGTAGACGATGGCGGCCTGGCCATCTACCTCGTTTGCCCGCGGTCGGCCGAGGCGCACCTGCCCTACGGCAACGAGCTTCATCATCTCGGCGTCAACCATCTGGGCGGCGGTCATGCCCCCTTCGCGGACGCGCTCGGTAACGCTGTCCTCGTTTTCAAACAGCGCCTGCCAGCGAATGGCAGGCCACAGGCCCTCGCAGACCTCGCGGAGGCTCAGGCCGTGAGGGCGCCCGCCAAGAAGGCGCAAAAGCTCGTCCGGCTGCGGTGGGAATGTCTCCGGGGTCCGCTCGCCTGGAGGCGATGCCAAGGGCCGGGGGGCTGCGCCCGGGGGCTTGTGGGGAGGCTGGCCCTTGGCACCATAGGGGCCAAGCACTGCGGCAAGGGCAGCGCGAATGACCGGCAGAAGACACCAAAGGCCAGCGAGAAAGCCAACAGCGGCGAGGGAGCTACACATGGCCGCCTCCGTCCTTGGGTGAAAGAGGCTGAAGGGGCGAGGGGGCTCCGGGAGGGAGGCAGTAAAAGCCCGCTTCCAGGTTCGTCTTCACCGAGGCGTCCGCCCCGTGGCCCTCCCTCTTCACCTC
>JBBRLA010000299.1:0-9748 GCA_038231615.1 Polyangia bacterium
AATTCCTGCGCAGGCAGGAAATTTCGCAGGGTGCCCAGGCGGTCTTTCGTCCATGCGCCGATGGCCGCGGACGGCAAGGAGTTGCGCCTTTCGCGTGAGCGCGCCGCTTCACGAATCTTTCGGATCGAGATTGCCGCGCAGGCTCATTTCGGATGAGCGTTTTTTCGGGTCTGGAGCGGGGCGATCGGCGGCGGCGGGGGGGCCGAGGGGCGATCGGCGGCGGCGGGAGGGCGATCGGCGGCGGGAGGGCGATCGGCGGTGGGAGGGCGATCGGCGGTGGGAGGGCGATCGGCGGTGGGAGGGCAATCGGCGGCGGGGGAGCGATCGGCGGCGGGGGAGCGATCGGCGGCGGGAGGGCGATCGGCGGCGGGAGGGCGATCGGCGGCGGGGGAGCGATCGGCGGCGGCGGGGCGATCGGCGGCGGCGGGGCGGGAGATCGGGATCCAGTAGGACAGATCGACGGGCAGCCCCTGCTTTGAGAAGACGTCGGCCTTCTTCTTCCGCAGCGCCAGCGCCCGATCGGAGGGCGCCTTGCGCGGGGAGGCGGATGCCTGGCTCGGAGCGGATCCGCCGTCAGACGAGGCACCCGCGGCGTGGGCCGCCGCGACCTGTGGTTGATGGGCGGCGGCAGCGGCGTGGGCCGCCGCGACCTGTGGTTGATGGGCGGCGGCAGCGGCGTGAGCAGCGGCACCCTGTGGTTGGTGGACGGCACCGGCGGCGTGGGCAGCGGCACCCTGTGGTTGGTGTGCGGCGGCGGCAGCGGCGTGGGCGGCGTAGGCCGAGGCACCCTGGCCGGTGGGCGTGGCCGGGGACTGCGGCAGGGGTGGCATTTGCGGCGTCCCCCCATCAGCGGCAGCGCGTCGTCGGGCCGCCGCCTTCCGCGCGGTCACCCGGACCTTGCGCGAATGCCGTTCTCGCAGGGCCCCCTCTGCGGGGTAAAGGAGCCTGGCACGGGCCGTCGCTCCAGGGGGTTTGATCGGCAGGGCGTTCTCGCCGCGCACCTGCCGCACGATGGTCATCGCGATCCGCACCCCCAGGGTCTTTTCCTTCAGCGACAGGTCCCGGGTGCAGTCGGCCAGATCCTGGAAGAACGCGCTGACGGTCTCCAGCTCCAGCGCCCGGGTCAGCATCTCGGCCAGGTCGGTCCCATTGACCTCCATGTGGCAAAAGAGTTCCGGCTCTTGCTTCAGGGCATCGGCGACGCAGTCCACGAATTCGGGGACCTCCTGGAAGAGGTGGCTCGCCAGGCGCATGCGCTCGTCGCCGGTCAGTTTGAACCTGGGGATGGGTTTTACCTCCACGAGGATGCGCTTTCGCAAGGCCCGGAGGCGTTCTGTGGTCAATGCGCCCAGGCGGTCGATGAAGAAGTCGCCTGCTTCCCCGTAGTTTTCCTGGTTTTTCGAGTCGGGGCCGGAGGGCGTGGTCTGGAAGTCGGGATGGCTCATGGATAGGTACATCGGCACCAGAGGCCGCATCGTCAAGGGGTCTGGTGATTTCATGGCGCGATTGCCGCAAACCATGGCGCGATTGCCGCAAACCATGGCGGGGCAGCCCTCAAGGGGCGGCGGCGCAAGGGCGGGGGGCTGCATAAAAAGGGGCGGCGCCCTGCGGATTCACGGGGCCGGCCCTGAAAAGGTAGGGTCAAGGGCCTGTCCCCACAGCACCGCCGGGCTACCCCGAGACGACAAAAAAAGAGGCGGCCATGAGCGCACAGGAAGCAGCCAGGGTCCGGGAAGAAGCGGCCCTGCGTTAGAAGCAGCCGGCGACGCGCAAAGCCAAGCGGGACATGCAGCAGGCAGCGGGAGGGCGCGGACGATGTCTACTACAAGGCCGGCGTGGGACACGATTGGCTGGTGGACCCGTCCGGGCAGCGAATCTTGGTCCACCCTGGGCAGATTGGGCTACGAACTTGCACCGGCCTGGATATCCTCTATATGTTATCAGCCGGTTCTCGAAGCAATGAGCACACTCCCTGAAGCGAAGCCCAGTTACTTGCCTGAACCGTCCGGCGTCAGCGCCTGGCTGGAGGGCCTGCTTTTGCCCGGCGTCCCCAAGCTGGGTACGCTGGCGCCGCTGGCCGCGCCGATGAAGAACATCCTGCGCCGCCAGGCAGTGGACCTGTGCCTGCGCGAAGAGCCCCCGGACGCCCCGCTTCAGTCCTTGTCCCCCTTCATCGAGGCCGAGATCAACCGGCTGAAGCGCGATCCCGCGGTGGCGGCGACCCTGGACCTCCCACTCCTCTTGCAACTCTACGCCCAGCTGGCCGTGCAAGCCGGGTGGCTGAGTTCGGGCCATGCCCTGCGCTTCGCTGATCCCCTGCTGCCAGCCCTCCTGGTTGGTAGCGAGATTGCGCAGGGCCACAAGCGGGCCGCCGAGCTGCGCAAGAAGATGGGCGCCGATCGGGGTTGGGCCGAGGGGGCCTTCGCAGCGGTCGCCCTGGGCGACCCGATCGAAGGGTGGACGCAGCTCCTGTTGCAGGAGGAAGACCCGCTGAACTTCATCGAGCGCATCTTCTTGACCTGCCATGCGCTGGGGGCCACTGCCGCCGACGCGCCGGTCAGCGAGGAGATGACGCGGGCCTTCCACTTGGGGATCGCGGCGCTCATCTGGCTCTTTCCGCGGAAGACCCGGAAGGACACGGGAGACCCCAGCATCCAGGAGGAAGAGAAAAACCCGCTTTATTTATCCTTCGAAGCCTGGTCGCGCTGCACCTATCGACTGGCCCACTCGGTGGTGAGCCGAAGGGCCGGGAAGCAGGCCTTTGACCCGGCGCATAGCGTTGCCCTTCCACCGCCCCTCGATCGGATTCTGGATGCCCTCGGGCTTGTGCAGCGGCTCTCCCCTGACGAGGCCCGCGCGGTGGCCGGGTTCTGCTCTCCGTTTTCGGGGGCCGCCGCCGGACAGATCGACCAGGCGTTCTTCCAGATCATCGGCACGGTGGGGAGCCGTTTCAGGGGAACAGTCCCCGAGATGGGGCGCGCATGGATGCATGAACTGGCGATTCCCGCGCTCATCACCGCATCGCCCGACCGCGCCCCGCTCCTTTTGGCCGGCGCAGGTCATGGCAATGTCGGGGTGTGGCTGCTAGGCCACCGTCCCCTCAACCAGGACTGGCAAGCGGCGTGGGAAAAGCTGCTCGGCAGCACCGATCCCGCTCCGGCGATTCCGGCGTGGCTGGAAGGGCTGAAGTACAAGCTCCGGCGCGACTGGCCCGAGGATGAGTTCTTGGTCAAAGAAGCGCCGGAGCGGCTTCGGGCGGCCGGGCTGTGGCCAGCGGCCAGGGACGCGCTTCGACAAGAGTTGCGACAAATGAGCGGCCTCTCAACCATCCTGGATGACCGATTCGGCGAGATATTGCGCCTAGCGGAGCTGACAAAGGCGGAGCTGGAAGAGCTCGCGCAGGGCTGGGATTTCGCTTCCTACTTCCCCTTGAATGCATTCCTTTCGGCCGGGGTCCCCTTTTCGGCCCTGGCATCCGGTGTGAAAAGCAGGCTGGCGCATTTCTCCAACAAAGAGCGGCCGGAGGAACAAGAACTTCGCCAAAGCCTGCTGTCCATGCTGGAACACGGGGATGGCGAGACGCTTTTCCGGCTGGTGGACCCCGATCCGGCCCCGCTCCTCCACGTCCTGGAAAATGAGCCGCCGGGTGACTGGTTCCAGGGGCTGCTCCGCGCCAGCCAGGCGCTGCCGCCGCAGGCGAAGAAGGTCCTCCTGGGCAGGCTGGCGACGTTTTCGTCACATAAAGGGGTGCGACGCGCGTGCCTCAAGGAGCTGCTTTTGCCATGATCGAGTCGATCGGCGTGAGCGGCCTGCTTTCGTTCGGCTGGCAACAGATGACGTTGCCCCTGCGGCGGCTCAACGTGATCATCGGCCCGAACGGCAGCGGCAAGTCGAACTTGCTGGACCTCTTCGATCTGTTGAGGGCCGTGCCCAAAGATCTAAACGACCCGGTTGACCGCAAGGGCCGCGCCGCCAGTTGGATGCACAAGGCGAAAAAGGTCGCCCCCGATGCACCCGCAATGCTGGAAGTGGTCCTCTTGGACCCGGCCTTACAGCGACCGCTGCGCTACCGCCTCGGATTTGGGTCCGTCCTGCCCGAACTGCCGGTGATGAACCTGGTGAGCGAGCAACTCCAGACCCGGGACGAGCATACCAACGAGACGCCATTCGGGTTCTTGGAAGGGCAAAAAGACAGCGCCACGATCAAGGCATTTTCCGATGGTGGCGTCGAGCGAGACGAGGTCTTCGGGGCGTATACTTGGCTGCCCGCGCAACATTTCTTCCCCCCGCAGCCTCTCTTCCCCCGGAGGTCCCTGCTCTCGCATGCACGGGGAAACCCCGCCTGCCCGCAGATCGGTCGGGTGGCGCAGCTCCTTGAGGGGATCAATCTGCACCAGGGCTGGCAATTCGGCCCGCAGGCGCCGGTGCGGCAGATCCAGCCCGCCGGGCTCCCGGGCATGACCCTTTTGCCCGACGCCAGCAACCTGGGCCTGGTGCTGCACCGGCTGCGGCTGAACGACGGCGTGCGCCAGCGCATCCGCGACTCGCTGCGCAGCCTTTACTATGGCGTGGACGACATCGAGGTCAGCATCGAACCCCAGGGGGTGAAGATGTACCTGACTGAACTCGATATGAGCACGCCGACCCCAGCCAGCAGAATGTCCGATGGGACGCTGCGCTGGCTGGCGCTGCTGTCGATCCTGCTTGATCCGGAGCCGCCACCGCTGGTGTGTCTTGAGGAGCCGGAGTTGGGGCTGCACCCGCGTGTCATCTCGACGCTGGGTCAGCTCCTTATCGAGGCCAGCGAGCGTACCCAGATCATCGTCACCACGCATTCGGACGCGCTGGTGTCCGAATTCAGCGGCAGCCCGGAGGACGTGGTGGTCTGCGAGCGGCCCTTCGGAGCGACGGAGCTGGTTCGGCTGGAGCCGGACAGGCTTCGCCACTGGTTGGAGGAGTACTCGCTGGGACATGTCTGGATGAGCGGCGAGTTGGGGGGCATGTGACGGCGAGCGCGGTCAGGCTCTACATCGAAGGCGGCGGCGACGACCAGAATACCAAACGGAAGCTGAAAGAGGGGTTCGGCACGTTTCTGAAGGAGATCCGGGACCTGTGCCGGCAGCGGGGGGTGCACTGGGACGTGATCCTGTGCGGCGGACGCGGCAGTGCATACAAAGACTTCTGCGCGGCGCTTCAGGCCCACCCCGAGGCACTGTGTCTCCTTCTGGTGGACGCGGAGGCGCCGGTCACGGTGGCGGATCTGCCCTGGAAGCACCTTTTTCAGCGCGACAGGTGGGCGTGCCCTGAGCAGACCACCGATATGCAATGTCACCTGATGGCGCAGGTGATGGAGTCCTGGTTTCTGGCCGACCCCGACACGCTCGCAAGATACTATGGCTCGGAGTTCAAGCTCAACGCGCTGCCCAAGGAGAACAATGTCGAGAAGATCGCCAAAACCCAGGTCGAAACCTGCCTCAAGCAGGCAACACAGCACACCAAGACCAAGGGTGAGTACCATAAAATTCGCCATGGCGCCGCGCTGCTGGGCCTGATCCGCCCGGCGCTGGTGAAAGAACGCGCGCCGCACTGCCGACGCCTCTTCGATACGCTGCGGCAGCACATCCTGCTTGCCGATCCCTGCGCAGGCGTGCGCCTGGCGTCGCACAGCTCCTGAAAGGCGACGGGCGGCGGCCATCTCGCGGTGTTTCTGCGTCTATAAAAAATACCTGAATGTCGACTCAAGACGGAGGTATCCCTTGCCCCGACCCCTGCCTATGTTGTCCCCCGATTTGTCATGGACCGCGAGTTCATCGGCTCAGTGGGACGCCACTTCCCCGCGTCGCACACCGTACTCGCCGGCCAGCTTGGAGAGCATCGACTTGAGCAGCCGGAGGATCACCCCGGCCTCAGTCTTCTCCATGTACTCACGAGAGAAGGCCATGACCATGCGCGGCGCTTCGCCATCGATCGACGAGATCTTGACATCCACAAAGGTCCACACGTCTGCGACGGTGTAGGCGCCGTAGAGGTGATGTTCATCGCGCTTGTGGACCTGCTGGTTCTCCCACGCCGCGCACAAAAGGCCCCCGAGAAGCTGGGCCACGGGATCATGGCCCTCGACGCCGCGCTTGGCTTCCACCACCAGAACATAGGGGGGAGTGACATCCTGGTCGATACCCTCGCGCGCCAGCACGCCATCCACCTCGCCGTGCAATTCACCGTGGAATAGCTTGGCCGCGAGCGGCACCTGAGAGTAGGCGCGCAGGTCATCCCGCTCTGCCAAGAGCAGCAGCGGATAGATGGCCCGTGCCCAGATGGTGGCCTCGTTGGCCATCTGGGTCTTATAATAGAAGAGCCGCTTGCGCAGGAACGCGAGGAACTGTTCCTCCTCCTCGGTCAGATCGCCTTGCTCCAGGCTTGCCCAGACAGAGGGGACGACGCCGCGGTTGTCAATCTCGGCGAATTCACGGAGCTGAGCCAGCCTTACCTGAGCAAGTGTGTAACTAGACATGATCATCACGTAGCATGCTTGGTCGGCGGGGGCCATAACTCCCTGATTTCGTGACCGCACCGATTTTGCGATCTTGTCGAGTGCTACCCCTTGCGCTTCCGAGCGGCTCTGGCTAGGCTGCGCGGCCATGAAGAAACCAGCGAAACAACAGCCCTCGGACGACTCCTTCTTGAACAGCCTGGAAGCTTTCTCGCGCACGCCCGCCGAGCGTCAGATTCACGACGCCACGGCGATCCAGACCGTGATGAGATTTCCCACGGCGATCACCCTGGGCGATCAGGACCAGCCGTTCATCGAACTGTGGATCCAGTTCGGCCACCGGGACGACTCCGGCCAGCGCATCATGGACCGCTACGTGGCCCAGGTGGCCCCGGAGCTGGGTTCGCCGGAGGCCATTGCCGCCGCAAGCTGGAGGCGCACGTGGTTCTCCCTCTTCTCCATCGGCCAAAAACAGGGCCCGTACCGGGTCATCGAGGACCTGCTTCTCGGCGGGCGCTACCGCCTGAGCGAGGACCCCGAGGCCGGGCTGACTCCGGCGTACACCGTGCTCTCGTGGATGCGCCCGGCCGGGGACGTAGTGTACGGCATAGGCTCTCCAGTGGGGGTCCACGCAGAGCGAGGGCCGTGGCTGGCCGATCGCGTGCGCGAGATGATGGCCCTGCTCAGGCCGCAGCGCCCCGGCGTGGACGACCAGAACCTGCTGCGCGAGATGGCCTTGCCGGTTCATCTCTTCCTCCGCGCCATCGCCAGCGGCAAGCCCGCCCCGGATCTGGTGGGCGCCTGGTCGGGAGCGGCCGCGGGGGCCTTGCAGTAGCATGTGACCTGGGCGGCCCGGATCGCAACGCTACACCAGTTGCCAGTAGTAGGTGACGGCGAAGGTGAACAGGTTGGATTCTCCCAGCGTCATCTGCCAGAAGTCTCCGCCGGTCCCGGCGCAAGCTTCAAGGGTTTGGGTGGTTCGGGTCGTTCAGGTCTGGGCCGGGCTCAGGCCGCGGGTGGGAAACCACTGGGGACCGTAGGAGATCAGGATTTCTTCATCGGCGGCGATGTCACAAGCTGCCCAGATGATCATCAATACCCGGCTCTCATCGGTCTGCCAGTAGGCATTCGGATGGTTCGAGTGGTTGTAGCAGGCGCCGTATCCCAGGGGCAGGGCGTACCAGCCCTCTTCGCCGGCCTCCCAGCCGACGACATAATCGCCGAGTTCCTCGCAATACGCCTCGGTGACCAGGACCGGGCACTCTTCAAGAAGCGCGCCCTCTCGAATCGCCTTCGCCGCGAATACGCCGCGGCCCCCCAGGGGCGACGGCCGCACCTGGATTGGGGCCCGCCGCAGGCGACCATCCTCACTGAAGGAGTCGGACGGGGTTATGGGAACTCCGGGCCAGATCCGGGGCTTGTTCTTGTGGAAGGGAAAGGGCCTCTCAGGTGCGCCGCGCCCCGTCAGTTCACACAAAAAATCCCAGGTCGGTTCGGCGAAGACATCCCACAGGTGCAACACCTTGCCGGCCTTTGCCGCCAGTTCCCCGCAACGCTTCACATGCTGCTCATAGGCTCTTCGCCACACATCGGCCGAGAACTCCATCTGGCCGAAAAAGTCCCGCCGCGATTCGAGCGCCAGCGGGCTCAGTGCCTCGGGCGACTCCATGGCGTACCGGCTCTCGCACTCCGCGAGCCATGCATCCATGTCGCCTCGCACCGTCAGGACCAGTTGCGCGTCGTCGAGGGGCAGTTGCTCGCGGCGAAACCAGCCGGCGACCGAGCCATCGGCGACCGCGTCCACCTGGGCGCACTGAGAAATCCCCGTCGGGCGCAGCCGGGTCGAAAACCCCATGTGCTGCATCGCCGAAAGGGCCGTGAAGTTGCCAGTCGCCGTCGCACCGACGAAGTAATAGTGCATGTGGCCTAACCCTACAATGCGCGCCCGGACACGTCGAGGACAAAGCCCGAAGAATGAGCAGAGTTTACCGGATGCTGATGGTGGCCGAGGCCGCCGAGGCCGCGGGGGAGACGGTCACGCTGAACAGCTGGGTGGTGTCGTCGTACATCACCTTGCCCGCGCTGCCCGTGGTGGCGGTCACTGTCGGCCGGGAAGGCGCGTAGCCATGAAGGGTCACCGGCCCTTCAATGCTGACACCGCGGGCATCGCTGGCGTAGACGATTGTGGCGGCGATGGTGCCCTGATCGGAAAGGTCCGCTATCCGCTGCTTGCCCAGGGAGACAAACTTGTTCTGATCACCCAGGAACGCAATGCCGGACGGGCCGATGGGCACCACGACAAAGTAGGCCCGCCCATTGGAAAGCTCCTGGCTGTAGGCCGAGCTGGCGCTTATGACCTGGCCGCTGCCCCGGTAGGTGTCGTACACATAGACCTGACCGCCGTGGCCGAGCGCCGCTGGGGTGAACGAGGCCGTCAGGTTGGCACCGACGTTGTACGCAAACACGTAGCTGGCCACCATCCCGGCGTGGTCGGTGTAGGTCGCGCCCATGACCGGTGCGCCGGCGGCCAGCGCGCCGTGGAGGTAGGTGGCGTCTAGGGGAATGATGGGGGCGTCCGGCTTGACGATGATGCCATCGGGGCGGATCGCCCGGAGCAGGCCGGCCTTGTTGATCTGGCCCAAAGCATCGCCCACGCCAATCATGCCGGCAGACAGAGTGGCCAGAAGCAAGTTGTCCTCTTCGCCGCTCAGAAAGACGTCCACCCAGGGCCAGGTGCCCAGGGCGCCGGCCAGGCGCGAGGCATAGAGCATGTCGTGCCACCGGTTGCGCTGAAAGCGATCCGGGCTGACGCGCACGGTGACCAAGTTGTCGTACTTGCTGCCCTGCAGGTGATGGCGCGGCAGCGGCATGCAGTATTGCAGGCTCAGTCCGCGGGACCCCATGGATTGGGCCATGTGGTCCATAAAGGCGTCCTGGTCTGCCAGGTTGTCGGTTCGCGGCAGCGCGTTCACGTCCAGCCAGTCCTGCTCATAGGTGATGACGCCGCCCTGCTTCAGATAGTCGGCGGTGCCGTTCCAGTAGGCGGGATCGACCGAGACGTTGTTCGACATGTGGTACGTGGCGCGGTACGGACTGCTGGCATCGATCCAGCGAGCGTGGGTGACAAGGGGCAGGTTGAGGGCTTTTTGGAAGGCCGGCAGGCCCTGGGGGAACACGGTCTTGTCGGCGGTATAGGTGTAGATCCCATGGGCCTTGTCGCTCCAGTCCGCGGTGGGGCCTTTGGGGTACCACCAACTG
>JBBRLA010000300.1:0-9748 GCA_038231615.1 Polyangia bacterium
CCGCCTCCGGCCCCGGTGGTCTCCGCCCCGCCAGCCTATCGTCCGGCCGACGTACCGGCCCCGGCCCCGGCCTATCGGCCGGCCTACGTACCGCCCCCCGCCCCGGCCTATCGCCCAGTACCCGCGCCGGTGGTCACGCCGAATTATCGTCCGGTGCCCGCCCCCGTTCCGGTCTACCACGCCCCGGCCCCGGCGCCAGTCCCGCACAATGCGCCGCCGCCGCAGGCCCCACCCCAGGCCCCGCCGCCGCAGCATGCTCCGCCACCGCAGCACGGCGGGGTCGCGCCTCCTCCTGCCGCTCACGGCGGCACTGCCGCCCCCCCGCCGGGCTTTAATCACAAGGGCCCCGGCAGGCCCGCTCCGGCACCGGCTCCGCATTAACCCGGCCCCAGCAAAACTTCCGCGCTCACTCGCATTGATGGGCAGCGAGCGGGCGGCGGGCGGCTTGCCTCATCAGGTGTCCACCGCGGCGAAACATCCGGTCCAAGGACAGGACGCCGACGGTGGCCCGCCCGCAAACGGCCGGGACAAGGAATCTGCGGTGGATGTGGATTGTGCCTGCCGCGGCGTAATCGTTCAGGGAGTAGCCCCGACGGGAAGCCAGCATCGCTGGTCAGGAACGAGCGTCATGTCTCGACGAAGGACGCTCTTGCTTCCACTTGATGCGCTACCCATTTCCCGTCGGTAGCGACCCCTGAACAGTTCTGCCGCGGCCGGCGTTGCCGCCGACCCGGCTCAGGCGGCAGGGCTACTTCTGGTGCGTCTGGATGTAGGAGACCACGTCCCCCACCGTCTTGATCTGCTCCGTGTCCTCGTCCGGGATCTCGATCTGGAACGCCTCTTCCAGCGCCAGCACCAGTTCGACCACCGCCAGCGAGTCCGCCTTCAAGTCGTCGGTGAAACTGGCGGTCCGGGTCACCTTTTCGGGGCTGACCTCGAGCTGCGAGCAGATGATCTGCTTGACCTTACTTTCGATGTCTTCACTGGCCATTGGATGCCTCCAAGTTTTGATAGATGTACCACCGCCACCCCAACCCGGGAAAGGACCCCTTTCCCCTCACGAGAGCAAAAGCCCGCCGTTGACCCGCACCACCTGCCCGGTAATGTAGCTCGCCTCCGGCGACGAAAGGAACGCCACCGCGTGGGCCACGTCCTCGGGCTGCCCCACGCGGCCCAGGGGAATCTGCGCGATCAGCTTCTGCATCGCCTCGGGCGTGATGTGCTCGCGCGTCATGTCCGTGTCGATGAACCCCGGCGATACCGCGTTCACCGTCACCCCCCGGACGGCAAACTCCCGGGCCAGGGTCTTGGTCAGCCCCAAAAGCCCGGCCTTGGCCGATACATAGGCCACCTGCCCGGCGCTGCCCATCTCCCCCACCACCGAGCCGACATTGATGATCCGCCCCCCGTCCTTGGCCTTGAGAATCAGCCGCGAGGCGGCCTTGCACAGGTAAAACGCCGAGGTCAGGTTGGTGGCCAGTACCTTGTCCCAATCCTCGTACTTCATCCGCATGAGCAGCCCGTCGATGGCCAGCCCGGCGTTGTTCACCAGCACATCCAGGCGCCCGTGGCGCTCGCCGATGCCCTTTACCGCGGCCTCGACGGCAGCGGAGTCGGTCACGTCGAAGGGACACAGTTCGCCCTGGGCATATTCGCTGCCGCTGTTTTTGATGGCCGCCAGCACCTGCTCCGCGGCGGCCTGGTTTTTGTGGTAGTTGAGGACGACATACAGGCCGTCCTTCGCCAGCGCCATGGCGATGGCCCTGCCGATGCCCCGGGAGGCGCCGGTCACCAGGGCCACGCGGCGGTTGGTTTGTGGGGTCATGGGACCTGTCCCTCGGTCGCGAGGTGCGCGGCATCGCCGTCGCCGTCGCCGTCGTTGGGCACGGACACGAGCCCGGCGCGCACGGTCTCGTGATGATCGGGCTCGCCAAAGTGGAACAGGCCGATCTTGGGGTCGATGTGCTTGAGCAGGCCGAAAAGGACCTTGCCGGGGCCGGTCTCGACGGCCTTGGTCACCCCGAGTCCGGCCAGGGACTTCATGGTGGCTTCCCAACGGACGGTGCCGGTCACCTGACGGTAGAGGCGGTCGCGGATCGCCTCTTCGGTGGACGGATAGGGCGCGGCGTCGATGTTTGCCAGCACGGTCAGGCGCGGCGCGGCGACGGGTATCTTGGCCAGCTCCTCGCGCAGGCGCTCGGCGGCGGGGGCCATGAGGGCGCAGTGGAAGGGGGCGCTGACCGGCAGGCGCTTGCACAGCTTGGCGCCGCGGCCCCGGGCCAGCTTCAGCGCCACGTCCACCGCCTCGGCATGCCCCGAGAGGACCACCTGCCCGGCGCCGTTTTCGTTGGCCACCTGGCAGATGAGGCGTTTTTCCGCCGCCCCGGCCATGGCTTCGGCGCATATGCCGTGGATCTCCGCCACGGACAGGCCGATGACCGCGCCCATGGCACCGACGCCCTCGGGCACCGCCTCCTGCATGAAGCGCCCGCGCAGGCGCACCAGGCGCACCGCGTCGGCGAAGGCCAGGCTGCCGGCGACCACCAGGGCGCTGTATTCACCCAGGGAGTGCCCGGCGGCAAATGCGGGGGTGACGCCCAGTTCGGCCTGCACCACCTCCGCCGCCGCCACCGACACGGTCAGGATGCCCGGCTGGGTGTTCTCTGTGCGTTGCAGGTCGTCCTCGGGCCCGGTAAAGCAGAGCCGCGACAGGTCGAAGCCCAGGGCCTCGTCAGCCTCGGCGAAGCGGACCCGCACGTGGGGGAAGGCGTCGTGCAGGAGGCGGCCCATGCCGACGTGCTGCGACCCCTGCCCGGGGAAAAGAAAAGCCAGGTCAGATCTTGTTTCCATAATCGACTTTACCACCTCACGCAGGCGCTGCCCCAGGCCAGGCCGCCGCCCAGGGCGCAGAACAGGAGAAGGTCGCCGGGCTTTACCCGGCCCGCCCGCAGCGCCTCGTCCAGGGCAATGGGCACCGAGGCGGACGAGGTGTTGCCATAACGGTCGATGTTGATGAAGAAGCGCTCCATCGGCAGGGACAGGCGGCCGGCCACCCCTTCGAGGATGCGCAGGTTGGCCTGGTGGGCCACCACCAGATCCACGTCGTCGCCGGTGAGCTGGTTGTGGGAAAGCGCGGCCTGGCACGACGAGGTCAGGTTGCGGACGGCCTGGCTGAAGATGGCCTTGCCGTTCATGTGGATGAAGTGCTTCTTCTCGGCCAGCGTCGCCGGGCTGGTGCCGTAGCGCGAGCCGCCTCCGGGGATGGTCAGGGACTCGGCCTGGGTGCCGTCGGCGTACAGGTGCACCGAGAGCAGCCCGCGGGGCTTCCCTTCAGCGGTCTCGGCGTCGTCGCCGTTCTCCGGGGACAGGCCCAGCACCACCGCCCCGGCGCCGTCGCCGAAGAGCACGCAGGTGTTGCGGTTGGTCCAGTCGACGTAGGGCGAGAGCACCTCGACGCCGCAGAGCAGCACCCGGCGGTACATGCCGCCGCGCAAGAGGCCCTCGGCCACCGCCAGGCCGTAGAGGAACCCGCCACAAGCGGCGGCCAGGTCGAAGGCCGGGCAGCCCGGCGCGGCGCCGACCTTGCGCTGGACGAACACCGCGCACGAGGGCAGGGTCATGTCGCCGGTAATGGTGGCACAGATGATGCAGTCGATCTGGCCCGGGGAGATGCCGGCGGCCTCGCAGGCACGCAGGCCGGCGGCGGCGGCCAGGTCGGAGGCGGCCTGGCCCTCCTTGACGATGCGGCGGGTGCGAATGCCGGTGCGCTCGGCGATCCACGCGTCGGAGGTCTCGACGAACTGGCTCAGGTCGTCGTTGGTGACGACGCGATCCGGCAGGGCGCTGCCGGTGCCCAGGATGCGCACCCGGCGCTGGAAGGGGGAAGTCGTCATGCGGGTTCTCCTTTCCACAGGGTGCGGTGGCGGTCGATGGCGGCGGAAAGCGCCGGCAGGCTGCCGGCGTCGACCTGCTCCTTGGCGAGCTGTATGGCGCTCTCGATGGCCCGGGCGGATGAGCGCCCATGGCAGATGATGACCACGCCGCGGACCCCCAAAAGCACCGCGCCGCCCCGGCGCTCCACGTCGATCAGCCGCGAGAGCCGCCGCAGCACCGGTCGCATCAGCAGCGCCCCGAGTCGCGCCCGCAGGGAGCCGCGCACCTCCCGGGAAAAGAGTTCGGTCAGGAGCCGGGCGGTCCCCTCGGCGGTCTTCAACGCTACGTTGCCGGTGAAGCCATCGGTGACGACCACGTCCACGCGGCCGGGGCCGAGTGCCCCGTCCGGGCCGCCGTGACCGCCGGAAAAAAGGTCTCGCCCCTCGACGTACCCGAGGTACTCGAAGTCCTTGTCCCCGGCGGCGAGAAGCGCGTGGGCCTGGCGCAAAAGGTCGGTCCCCTTGACCTGCTCCTCCCCGTTGGAGAGCAACCCGACCCGCGGCCTGTGGCCCGGCAAAAAGACACCCTTCTGCAGACGCGCGAAGGTGGCGCCGAGCACCGCGAACTGCGCCAGCTGGCTGGCCTTGCACTCGACGTTGGCGCCGGTATCGAGCAAGGCACATTGGTGCCCCGGCACCAGGGTGGGGAAGGTCACCACGATCCCCGGGCGCTCGACGCCCGAGATGCGCCCCAGCGAGAGCAGCCCGCAGGCCAGCATGGCCCCGGAGTTGCCCGCCGACACCACCGCCTGGGCCTCGTCGCTCTTGAGCAGATCGAAGGCCACCCTCATGGAGGAGTCGCGCTTCTTGCGGGCGGCCTGCCCCGGGGCATCGGTCATGGTGATCACCTCGGAGCAGTGCCGAATGGGGATATCCGGGAGGTCGCGATGAACGGCCCGCAACCGGTCAAGCTGCCGGCGCAGGCGTGGCTCGTCGCCCAGCAGCAGCACCTGGATGCCGTGACGACGCACGGCAGCGACTGCCCCGGCCACTTCCGGGCCCGGGGCGTCGTCGCCACCCATGGCATCCACTGCGATGAGCGTCGCCACGTTCTTCCGGCCGAGCGGCTAGGTGGATTTCTCCTTGGGGGTCATGTCGATGACCTCGCGGGGGTCCGAGGCCGGGCCGTACTTGCCGCACGATCCGCAGACCCGGTGGGGAATGCGGAATTCCTGGCAGTGGGGGCACTTGTTGAAGGCGGGGGTGTCCATCTTCATCCACTGTGCGCGGCGAGAGTCGCGGCGCGCCTTCGACTGTCTTCTCTTGGCAACGGCCATGGTGGCGGGTCTCCGTGTTCCGGTAAAGGGTCTGGGTCAGATTTTCAGCTTCGCCAGCGCCGAGAAGGGCGAGAGCGGGACGCGCTGCTGGCAGGTGCAGGTGGAGGTGTTCAGGTCGATGCCGCACGAGGGGCACAGGCCGCGGCATTCTTCCTGGCACAGCACCGTGATCGGCAGCGACAGGAGGAGGTATTCGCGGACGACGGGGCGCAGGTCCACGGTCTCGCGGTCATGGTGGGCGTAGTCCACGTCGTCTGGATCGGAGGGATCGAAGGACCCCTCATCGTGGCGGACGGGCAAGGCGCCGCCGGCCGGAACGAAGGTCATGTTCAGGCTGGCCTGCACCGGCACCTTGGCGGGGGCCAGGCAGCGCTGGCACTGAAGGGAGAGTTCACCGAGAAGGCTGCCCCGGCACAGCACACAGTCGTGCTGGAAGTCCAGGTGGGCCTTGGCGACGACGGCGCTCTGGTCCAGGTCGACGCTGGTGTTGCTGTCGAGCAGGGCCGCGGCGAGAAACTCGCGGCTCAAGGGGGTGTCGACGTCGACGCCCTTGCGCAGGGCCTCGAGGTCCTTGATTTTCCAATGAAGCGGATCGACTGGTTGGGTCATGATAACAGTCCTGACATTGTCTGTGCGGGCCACATGCCAGGGAACCGCATCATAAAGATCGGCGACCGGCTGTCAAGCACGGTGACGCGAGACGGGTCCGGCTGGCCTGGCCACTGTGGCAGATCTGGCCCCGGCTGTCAGCCAGCAACGGGCGACCGGACCCTTCAAGCATAGGGCTTATGGTAGAACCGCATCCCCCAACCCGATACCCGAAGGCGACTACTTCTTGTTGGACTTTGTCGGCGCCGACTCAGCGCCGATAAGGTACTTCATCAGACGCTTCTCGCCCTCCGTGTGGATGCGGCGTTCATCGACCAGTTCTCCCAGGGGCTGGCGCAGCTTGTTGGCCAGTTCGGCCCGAATCACCCCGATGCCGCTGACCTGATCGTTGGGAATGTAATCAGCGATGTGGTTGCGGTTCAGGCCCTCCTTGTGTTCGTTCAAGACCTTGACCGTCATGACCTTCAGAGCCTGCTTCTGCGCGTCGCTCAGGCGGGTGCGCTTGCCGTCCCCGTTCATGAGTTCGGGGCGGCGGTGGTGTACCTCGCGCAGGCGCTGGCCGTCATTGATCGCGTCGGCGAATTCAACGATGCCCATGTTGCTGACCGTGTTCCAGACTTCCTTGTGCTGCTTCAACAACCCCAGGAACTGCTCGACAGTGTGGCTGTTGCTGGGCTGAAGCTTCCTGAACATGGATTGCGCGGCCTGGCGGCGCAGGTTCTCGTTCAGCGACTGAAGCTCCTGCTCGTAAAGAGTGCCGATCTCCAGGTTCGACGCGACCGGCTGGGGCGGGGCTTCCTTCTTGCGGGGTGCCATGGGACCTCCTGATTGCGAAATTAGTCTGACTGCATTTCAATCCCGACATCCCTGTTTTGTCAAGTAGTGTGCATTCCTCGCGAAGCGACGCAGGCGCTGCGGTCCATCTATAGCGAAGCCCAAAAAAGATTCCTTTCGAATCAATCGGCCCAATGCCGGCCCGATTGCCAATGCGATGAATGGCGATGAAGCCGGGGCCCTCAAATTATCGCGAAGCGACGCAGGCGCCGCGGTTCATTTTAGCGGTTCATTCTATAAGGTACTTTTGCCGATCCGACAAAGCAGATATGCTGAGGTACACTACCTCCCATGCGCCTGCGCCACATCTCGCCGCTGTACCTGAGCGTGCCACTGATCCTCGTCGCCGCCCTGGCGCTGGCCCGCTATTCCTTTGTCACTTCGCAGCGCCTCTCCGTCAAGGGTGAAGAGTCGCTGATGACCTCGATCAAGGTCCTCTGCGACCAGACCCTGTCCCGGGTGGACAACTTCATCATCGACTCGGACCGCGAGCTGTTCAACCTGGTGGACCTGACGCATTTGCAAGACTTCACCCGAAGGTGGAACGAGATCGTGCGGCTTTCCCACGCGGTCGAGGCGGCCATCGTGCTCGACGAGCGGTTGCAGATCGTCAAGGGGGGTTACGTCAGCAAGAGCCGCAAGGCCGAGGCCGAACTTTTCCTGCGCCTGTTCACCACGCGCATCCTGCCGGCCCTGCCGCTGCAATCGCTGCGCCCCGACGCCCACCAGCACCTGCACAAAAACTACGACGGGGTGGATTACCTGATCAGCTACATCAAACGCTTCGACGTCGAACACGGCAAGCCGTACTACATCATCCTGAAGATCAACCTGGATTATTTGATCCACAACTTCTTCCCCGGGCTTTTTGCCGAGATCCGCGGCAGGGTGCTCTTCAGCGTGCTGGACATCCACGGGGACGTGGTCTACGGGCAGCCAATCCGCGATGCGGGGAAGTTCCTGAACGAAGGGACCTTCCCCACCACGCTCTACCTGTGGCGGCTGCAAATGGCGCCCAAGGAGTCGGAGCGCCTGCGGGCGGGGGCGCATTCGCGGGCGGTGTCGGACACGCTGCTCATCGGGATGATGCTGGGGCTCATCGTCATCGGCACGGCGTTCTTGCTCTACTCGATCTCCGCGGAGCACCGGGCCAACGCCCTGAAGTCGGAATTCATCAGCAACGTCAGCCACGAGTTGAAGACCCCGCTGTCGCTGATCCGCATGTTCGGCGAGCTGTTGATGCTGGGGAAGGTGAAGACGCCGGAGAAAGGCCGCGAGTACGCGGAGATCATCACCCGGGAATCGGAGCGGCTGTCGCGGTTGATCGACAATGTGCTGGATTTTTCGCGAATCGAGCGGGGCAAGGCGGCCTACGACATGAAGCCGGGGGACCTGGGGGAAGTGGTGGAACGGGCGCTGGATTTCTATCGCTACCGGCTGGAGCGCGAGGGGCGGCAGCTCGAAGTGGAGTTGCCCCCTGCCCTGCCCCAGACGCTGCTGGACGAGAACGCGATGACGCTGGTGCTGCTGAACCTGCTGGACAACGCCATCAAATATGGAGGGGACTCGCCCATCACCGTGCGGATCTCTTCGCACCCGGCACAGAGCGAGCTGCGCCTTTTGGTGATCGATGACGGGCCGGGCATCCCGCAGGACGAACAGCGCAAGATCTTCGAGCGCTTCTATCGGGCGCGGGAGGCGCGGCGCAAAAATGTCCGGGGGTCGGGGATCGGCCTGGCGCTGGTGCGGCACATCACCGAGGCCCATGGCGGGCGGGTCACGGTGGCCAGCGATCCTGGGAAGGGGGCCACCTTCACCGTGGTGATCCCGGTGGTGTCCACGGCGGGCGCCGAAGGGACGTCGGCGGGCGCCGAAGGGACGACGGGGCTGGTGGCACACCCATGACGGATCGGCAACGGCCATCGGCAGGATTTGCCGGACACGCCGGTCCCTCGGGCCCGGCGGGCGATACGGCTGCCAGCCAAAGTTCGCCGATCCCGGCGGTCGGTACCGACGACGAGGCGCGGCGACAGCGCATCCTTCTGGTCGAAGATGAGCCGGACATCGTACGCGGGCTGCGGGACGTGCTGGAGTTCGAGGGTTTTGACGTGGTCGACCACAAGGAGGGGCGGCCCGGGGTGAAGGAGATGCGGGAGCGGGGGGCGGATCTGGTGATATTGGACCTGATGTTGCCCGACATCAACGGATATCAGGTGTGCCAGGAGATCCGCGCGTTCAACCAGATCGTGCCGATCATCATCTTGACCGCCCGGGGGCAGGAGCTGGACAAGATCCGCGGGCTGGAGGCGGGGGCGGACGATTACGTGACCAAGCCGTTCTCGGTGGGGGAACTTTTGGCGCGGATCAAGGCCATCCTGCGGCGTCTGGGGCGGTCGGCCTCCAGCGCCATGGAGACGATCCGCATCGGGCCCTGCGAGATCAACCTGAAGAAGCATACCCTGACCAAGGCGCGGAAAACGACGACGCTGACGTTCTACGAGGTCGAGCTGCTGAAGCTCCTGCACGAACGGGCGGAGCAGCCGGTCTCGCGGGACGAGATTTTGGACAAGATCTGGGGGATCGAGGCGTATCCGACAAACCGAACGGTGGATAATTTCGTGGTGAAGCTGCGCAAGAAGCTGGAAGAAAACCAGCACCACCCGCGGCACATCCTGACGGTATACGGGTTCGGGTACAAGCTTGTGCCGTAGCTGCCCGGGATAAAATGTGCTAACATTTGAAGAACATGCACGACGGCTTTCAGAAGAGGGTCCCTCCCTGGCATTTCTTCATCGCGGTCGTGGTGCTGGGGGCGTGCGGGACCGACGGGGGACAAGGGGACACCCTGAGCCACCTGGTGGTGCCCACGGCGGGGACCTATCAGGCGACGCTGAACGAGTATCCGGTGCAGACCTGCGGGGCGGCGCTGCTGGAGCCGCTGGGGGTGCTGGACGCATCGGTGGCGTTCGGCTTCCTGACCGATGGGCACGTGCAGGTCAGCGGCAGCCGGTTCTGGCACTACGGCGCGGTGCTGCTCTACCGGGGGGCGGCGACAGACCCAGTGGAGGGCCTGGCATGGCGGGGGACAGCGCAAAC
>JBBRLA010000301.1:0-9728 GCA_038231615.1 Polyangia bacterium
ATCGGATCAGCCTCGTCGGACATTTGTTCCACTCAAGCCTTCTCAGGGTGCATCTGGACTCACTCAGCGTCTCACCGAGGTGGACGTCAGGACGTACTGGATGTCACCCGTCGAACATCTGCTCAGCCCCGTGGGCTTACCCATCAACTCCCGCACCGCAAAAGCGTTGGCCTTGACCAGGGCCGGGTCCGGGTCCTTTTGCAGCACCTTTAGCACCGTGCTGCTTCTGCGCAGGTCCAAAAGCCCACCCAGCTCCGGCCAGTGCCGTGCCAGCAAGGGCTCCAGCTTCCCGTGAAGCCGCTCTAGCGAGTCGGCGAAGATTTCTCGCCGGGTCACAAGGGCCCGCAACCCCCGTCGGCTTGCTTCCTGCGGCTGCCAGAGCTTGCTCAGCCCCTGAGCATGGAGGCGAGCCACCAGGGTGGCATCCTGGTTATCGTGCTTGCTGGGCACCCCATCATACAGCTCCGCAGCGTCGTGGTTTTTTTTGGGGCTTACCAGATACACCGGGATCTGGCGCTGGTGGAGTGGCTCGCACAACGCGTCTCCATAAGTCCCGGTGGGCTCCATGGCGACCTGGAGTTGCTTGCCCTCCTTGATAAGTTGCTCCAACAGGCCCAAAAACGGCAGGGTTTGCCCAGGATGCTTGAACCGGACCAGGCTCTGGCAGAGCCCATCGGGTCCGGCGAAAGCTGCGGCCAATTCAAACTTGGCCACGTCGATGCCCACCAGAACAACCGTTGCTGGCAACAGGGCCAACAAGGATCTGGTCACAACGTTGTGGACATTTACGGCACGATAAGTACGCTTGGTCTTCATCGGGGATGACCTCCTTTACGGTGGAGTGATAACTCACCCCACCTTCCTGAGGCATCCCCGACTATGCTACGGCTGACTCACTCCTTCGGTCACGTACAGTAGTACGCTCCCTCAGTCGCTGCGGGGGTGCGCCCAAATCTGCTCCGGCCAGGTGCTTCTTGCTGAAATGACTCTTCATCAACTGACGTGACCCTTATTTCGGAAGGATGCTTCCGAAATAAGGTTGGGAGTGCCGGTGATCTCAGGACTTGCGTTCTGTGGGGCCCTCTGCGGCCCCGGTGTATCCCGCCACGCCCCGGGCCACCGGGAGCAGCACGGTCACGGTGGTGCCCCGGCCCGGCTTGCTTTCGATCTGGATCTCGCCGCCGTGGGCGCGGGCGATCTCCCGGCTGATCGCCAGCCCCAGGCCCGATCCCTCGCCCAGCGGCTTGGTGGTGTACCCGGGATCGAAGACCCGGGGCAGCGTGTCCGGGGTGATGCCGCTGCCGGTGTCGCTGATGCTGATGAGGACGTACTCGGCCTGCTCCCGCGCCCAGATGCGCACCTCGTGGGCCTCGGCCTCGCCGTGGGGCACCGCCTGCACCGCGTTCAGCAGCAGGTTCAGGATCACCTGCCCCAGCCGGCTCGCCGATCCGCGTACCGCCGGCAGGTGCGGCTCCACGTCGACCAGCACCTGCGCCCGCCGCTGGACTTCGCGCCGGGCGATGCGCAGCGACGCCCGCACCACCTCGTCGATCATCACCGGGTGCTGATCGCCATCGCCGTCGCCCCGCGCCCCCAGGGTGGTCAGGTCGGCCACCACCTCCCGCACGCGCCCCGCCCCGCCCATCGCCTCGCTGAGCACTTCGTCGATCTCGTCGATCTGCGGCAGCACGTGGGACGCCGCCGGCACCTTCTCTAGCGTCTCGCGCAGGGTAGAAAACTCCTCCTGCAGGCAGGCCAGGTTGGCCAGGACGAAGGTCAGCGGGTTGTTCAGCTCGTGGGCCAGCACCCCCGCCAGCCGCTCCAGCGGCCCAATGGCGCCGCTGGTCAGCCCGCGCCCCTGCATCGGGTCCCCTTGTACCCGCTTCACCGCCTGGGTCTTGGCCTGCTCCAGCTCCCGGTACATCTCCGCCAGCGCCTGCTCGCAATGGGCCCGGGTCAGGGCCAGCGACCCCAGGCTCCCCAGCACCGCCGCGCGCAGCAGGTCCGCCTGGGACAGCTCGGGTTCGACCGCATCGCGGCACACCTCCAGCCGGTGGCCGCTGTCCTCCTCGCCAGACCCGCCTTCGTCCCCCTCGTCCGGCGCCGGCCCGCCGTTCCACAGCGGCACCCGCACCCGGCGGCGATCAGGGGACAGCAGCACCTCCGCCGGCTCCTGGCTCTTGTGGGGGGAAAGCATGGCGCTGCCCGATAAAATGTCCTCGGCCTTCTCCAGCAGCCGATTCGCCGTCTCGTCGGGAGGCAGCGGTTCCAGCAGGCCCCGGGCCGCCTGGTACAGGCCTTGAAGTCGCCGCCGCGCCCGATCCGCCGCGTCCTGCACCAGCGCCTCGGCCTGGGCCACGCTGATCGGCGGTGGCATCCACACCACCTCCAGATCCACGTCCAGTTCCCGCAGGTGCTGCATCAACACCGGCGTCCCCTGGGCCTGCGTCAGCAGTAGTGCCACGTCGAAGCGCTCGTGCCGGCACGACTGCACTGCCTCGGCGGTCTCGCCGGCGGCGGTCACCTGATGCCCGCGCTGCATCAGCGCCTCCATGAAAAGCTGGCGGAACGAGCTGTCCCGCGACACCAGCAACAACCGCACGCTGCCGTGCGCCCGTACCGGCAGCAGCCATCCGCCAAACGACATCTGGTTGTCGTCCTGGTCCCGGAAGGCGGTCTCCGCCGCCTGCTTCACCGGAACGCGCCCTTTTGTCGCCTTGCCCTTGTTTGTCATTTTCGAGTCATCACGCCGCATGGCTGCCAGAAATCTCCCTTCAAAAGCCGCCCAGGTCCGCGCGGCGAATTCATACCCTGCCGACCCTTGTTCTGGACCATTCACCGTCGTGATGACAAGCGGCGATTCGATCTTCCACTTGCCCGCAGCAAGAATTCGCCGGTACCTGGGCCAGGCAAGAGATGCACAGGTGCGAACCGAGTGCACGGTCATGGGCCGGACCAATGCTCCCGCAGCCGTCAGGGTCGAGCAAAATGTACCTTTAGGCCGGCGGTTCACGAGGCCTCCCCCCAAGGGCCATCTTCAGACGGCAATCCCCGCCCGAAACGGCCCGGCCGCGGTACCCGACGCGAATGGACCCCAAAGCGGCCACGGGGTACGGGTACGGGGCCATCCCGGCCGCCCGGGTCCCGCCTCTGGAACCATCCGCGGTACGCCGAACCGAGCGCCCCCTTTGCTGGACCAGGCGATCAGCCCGCGAACCCATCTCATGTCGACTTTGCACGACCTGCGCAAAGTGCACACTGCCATCCGTTCAGCGGGGGGTCGCCGCGCGCCCGGCCAGAGCGCCCCTTCCCTCAGACTGGCCGCGGTGTTTCGGGGATCAATCGGGCCAGCGAACGCGGCCGCGGAAGCTCCAAAAGGAACCCTTTTCCCATCCGGCCATTCGCAGGCCACCGGGCAGGGCGGCAAAAGATCCCTTTGGCGTCCGCGGCCGAAGAAAGACAATGGCCACGATGACGTCATCCTCCATACCCCCCCGCAAGGCGCTTCTGGCCGGCCTGCTCTTCCTGGGAGCGGCGATCTGCGCCCTGTCCCCTGCCCTTTTCGCGCCCCGCCTCTTTTCGAGCTACTACGACTGGCGCTACTTCGAGACTTTGGCCGAGATCTCCCGGCGCACCGTCCTCTTCTTTCACCAGGCCCCCCTGTGGAACCCCTACTCCTGCGGCGGCGAGGTCGACCTGGCCAACCCACAGTCCATGGCCGCGGCCCCCAGCTTCCTTTTGATCCTGGCCTTCGGCACCGCGCTGGGATCCAAGCTCTCCCTGCTGCTTTATACGTTCCTGGCCATGGACGGGACCTACCGCCTGTCCCGCCGGCTGGGGGTGGGACAGCAAGGGGCGATCGTGGCTGCCCTGTCCTATGGCCTGTCGGGCTACCTGGCGCTGCACCTGTCCATCGGCCACATCAACTTCGCCGGAGTGGCCCTTTACCCCTACCTGCTGCTCTTCTATGAACGATCGCTGGACCAGATCGAGTGGGTCATCCCCCTGGGTGCGGTGGCGGCCTTTATCGCCGCGCTGGGCGGGACCTTCACCCCGCCGATGGCCGGCGAGCTGCTCTTCTTCTACGCGACGATGCTCTGCATCGAGCGGCGCTCCCTGCGTCCCTACGCCCCGCTCTTGTACGGCGCGCTTCTGGCCCTGCTTTTCGGCGCGGTGCGCCTGTTTCCCACGCTGGAGTTTATCCTTGACCACCCCCGGCCGACCTTCCGCCGCGAGCCGGACTTCACCTGGCCCTGGAATCTGCTCGGGGACCTGATCGCCTGGCGCGACTTCGGCCCCCTGCACGGGCGGAAATACTGGTCCCACGAGTACTCGGCCAAGCTGCCCTACGTCATCTGGCCGCTCCTTTTGCTGACCGTTCAGCGGCGGCGGCCGTTGTCCCGGCGGCTGTGGGTGTTGGCCGGGCTCTTCGCCCTGATCACCATGGGCAACTTCTTGAAAATCGCGCCGTGGTCGCTGCTCCAGAAGCTGCCGGTGCTGCGCGACCTGCGGGTGCCCTCGCGGCACGTGGTGCTGGTGACGTTGATGCTGGCGCTGCTGGCGGGCCTGGGGTGGGACCGCGGCCTGGCGTTCCTGCGTGGGCGCGGCGGCGACGGCGGCATTTTGGCGACGGCGCTGGGCGGGCTGATCATCGTCCTGTGCCTGGCCGACGGCGGGATCTACACGGCGCTGCGCTACCGCGGGGGCTTCACGGCCCACGTCAGCGTCCCCACCCAGCCGGCGCCCTTCTACTTCATCCAGGGGAGCTGGCAATCCATGCGCGAGGACATCTTCGCCGGCCACGGCACCCTGCACTGCGATGAGGAAGCGCCGCTGCAGCGGGCCGAGGCCCTGGACCCCGACAACGTGCCCCAGGAGCGGCTGCTCGATCCCTCCGCCGGGCGGGTGGTGGCCTCGGCCTTCTCCCCGAACCGGCGCATCGTCGAGGTGGATCTGTTCCGGGAGACCCTGCTCTTGATCAATTCCAACTGGAACGAACACTGGAAGGCCGAACCCGGGCGGGTGACGAAGGTGGCCGGTAGGCTGGCGGTGGATCTGGCGGGGCTTCCGCCGGGGCGGCAGCGGATCACCCTGCGTTACGCCCCGCGCTCGTTTGCCGTGGGCGCGGCGGCGACGGCGCTTTTCTTGCCCCTGGGGGCGCTCGCCTTTTTCCTGGCACGGCGGCTGCGGCGGGCGCCGCGGCGCATTGATTCGCCAAGTGCCGCAGGCGCCGCGGTGTATTGATTGATACTTGGGGCCGCGTGGGTGTAACTTTCCGCGATGGCCCTCACCCTTGAATTCATCGAGAAGCTGCCCAAGACCGACCTACACTGCCACTTGGACGGGTCGCTGCGCCTTTCCACCATCCTGGATCTGGCCCAGCAGCAAGGCGTCAAGCTCCCCGCCGACACCCCCGAGACCCTCTTCCAGCACGTCTATGCCGGCAACATCTGCCGCTCGCTGGAAGAATACCTCAAGGCCTTCGACATCACCCTGGCGGTGCTCCAGACCGAGGACTCCCTGTACCGCGTCGCCTACGAGCTGGCCGAGGACTGCGCCCGCGAGAACGTGCGTTACCTGGAGGTCCGCTACTCCCCGATGCTGCACACCCGGCGCGGCCTGAAGCTGACCCAGATCGTCGAGTCGGTGATCCAGGGCCTGCGTGCAGGCGAGCGCGACTTCGGCCTGAGTTCCGGGGTGATTCTCTGCGGCATCCGCTCCAGCAGCGCCGACTCGTCCCTGCGCATGGCTGAACTCTGCGTCGCCTTCAAGAACCGCGGCGTTCTGGGCTTCGACCTAGCGGGGGCCGAGCTGAACTACCCGGCCAAGGACCACAAGGAGGCATTTCAGCTCATCCTGGACAACAACGTCAACTGCACCGCCCACGCCGGCGAGGCCTACGGGCCTGAGTCCATCGCCCAGGCGATCCACTACTGCGGGGCCCACCGCATCGGTCACGGCACCCGCCTGCGGGAGAACGGCGACCTGCTCAACTACGTGTGTGACCACCGCATCCCCCTGGAGATCTGTGTCTCGTCCAACATCCAGACCGGTGCCGCCGAGGATCTCTCCAGCCACCCCTTGCCCTTCTACTATAGCTACGGCCTGCGGGTGACCATCAACACCGACAACCGCCTGATGACCAACACCACGGTCAGCAAGGAGCTTCTGCTCTGCCACCAGACCTACGGCTTCGGCCTGGCGGACATCAAGGAGATCCTCATCGCCGGCTTCAAGAGCGCCTTCCTGCCCCACCGAGAGAAGAGCGACCTGCTCAAGCGCATCACCAAGGAACTGGACGCGTTTACCGAGCCTGGCGAGCCTCGCAGCCCGGTTGACACCAGCGACAAGCGCCAACCCTTGAGCGGCGCCGACCGGGAGCCATAGATAGAGCTTGTCGGGAAATTCAGACCGGCCGACGGCTGGCCTCGCGCACGGTCGGCGACCGAATGACCATACGTTTGCCAGGCAGCCAATTCACCTGTCCACTTCCTACCGGCACCGGAGCCCCTCGGCCTACGCCACCTTCTTCGCCGGCTTGGTGCTCTGCATCCCGCGCAGCAGCCGAGTCAGATTGGTTCCCAGTACGGCTCGCTGCCCGCACGCACCCATCATCTCCGTCGAGCGGCCCGCCGGACGATTGAACCCATACTTGGCGCTCTTGGCCGTTCCTATCGACCCTTCCACCATCGCCCGTTCTCGAATCAGCCGCTCTCGCACTGCGCCCCGCACTGCCCACTTGGCCCGTCCTCGGGGGGCCAGTCCCACCTCCTTGACCCCCAGCTTCTTAAGGCTCTTGACATTCTCCAGGCTGTGGCCGCCCCGGTCGTAGGCGTAGGAATTGGGCACAATCCCGAAGTGGTCGACCACAGCCCCAGTTCTACCGCCCGGTCCACCACCGACTCGTGGATCAGCTTGACCCCTTCTTGGCCCAGCAGCACCGCGAAGTTGTTGACGGTGGTGAAGTCCGGCGTCCAGTCCGACTCGGTCAACGCACACAGGTAGCGCGCCGGCACGTAGTAGCCGACCTGCTCTTCGGTCTCGCGGTAGGGCTTCTTGCGCAGGGCCATGAGCACCAGCACCCCCAGCAGGATCCGCAGGTGGGGCGGCCTGCCCGCAGCGGATTTGAGCTTCTTGCGACGAATGCGCTGGACCTGGGCCTCCAGTTCCGTCCAGTCCAACAGCTCGGTCAGCACCACCAGAGGGTGGTCGTCGGGCAGGGTGATCGTGGTGCACTTGGAGCGGGGGAATAGCTCCCGCTGACGGCTGCCGACGGGCTGGCTGGGTCTCATGGGTTGTGCCCTCCGAGGTCACGGATTCTACAAACCACAAGCGCCCGTCGATGTCGATCACCAATCTTTGCTTACAGCAAAATAATTACCCGACAAGCTCTAGATAGAGTCGATCAGGGCAGGAGCTTGGCCTTGCCCTTGGTGCTATAGGTGAAGCGCAGCTTCACGTTGTCTCCGCCGCGTGATTTGGGCAGAATCGCACCCATCGCCGTGGGGGAAACGAAGGACACCGCCGACAGGTACGCCGCCTCCGGGCCCGTGCCGCCATCGCTGTGCGCGGGCGGGCCGCAGCGGCCCACGCAGAAGCGCCCCGGCGCCACCCGCGAGACGGACTGCTGGGTGTTCACCTGATTGCCCAGAAGAATCGTCCCCGTGGCCGGGTCGCCTTTGGCCGGCGGCATCAAGCTGCCCACAAGGGCATTGTTGGCCGCATCCACCGCATAGGCCGGGTAAAACAGCCACTCGCCCTCCGGGCCGTCCGCCGGCACTACGAAGTGCGCGTCCAACACCCCGGCGCTGGTGCTCGGGTAGGCCGGTACCTGCATGAGCGATGCCTGACGCTCCAGCGGCAGTACCCACATCAGGGCCTGCTGATCCGAGGGCAGCCGCCGGTTGTCGGTGAGTTCCATCCGCAGCAGCACCTCCTGGCACGGTTGCACCTTCCCCGACGGGTCCGCCGAAAGACTCGTCAGTTCAGGGGGCCGCTGATCGGCCGTCTGCTGCGACGCCACCACCACCGTGACCAGCGGCACCGAGGTGGTCTTTTGCGTCGGCACGTCGGTCGGTGCGACACACACCGGGCTGCGCACCTGTACATACGGCGCCATCGTCGCCGCCGTCCCCATGGCCCCCTGAAAGAGCGCCCCGTTGCCGGCCACATCCCGCGCCTGCGCGTACAGCTGATACCCCCCCGGCGGCAGCAGTCCCGGCACCACCGCGTCGACGGCCATCTGGCTGGGTTTGGTTATCGGCCACAGGGGATAATACTTCCTCTGGTCTGGACTGTAGAGCCCCAAAAGCGCCACCTCGCCGGAGTCGGGGAGAAGGGCGCCATACATCCCGCCGGAAAGCGGCTGGAAATAGCCGGTCGGCGTCGTGACCAGGCCGCTGCCGCCATCGGAGAACGCGGCGTTGATCGAGAGCGTGCCGCCCTGCTCGACCAGGGCCAGCCCGGCATCGATGCGATTGAGCTGCGGCGGCTCCTGGTCCACCCCGGCGTCCACCATCAGCCGCGCCACCGGGACCTTGGGGTGCCCTTTGGTTCCGTCGGTCAGCCCGTCTTCGGTGAAAGTGCCGGTGGCACCCGGGGTGAAGACGGTATAGTGGTAGTAGGCTGTGGACAGCGAGGGGACATAGGACAGCTCGGTGACTACCCCATCCGTGGTGACCACCTGGGGCGGGATCGCCACCCACTGGGTGGGCGTGGCCGGCTGCAAGCTGCCCAGGCCCACCTGAGCGTCATAGGTGTACAGGTAGTCGGTCATACCCATCTGGCTGGTCGCCGTGCCGATGGTGAAGTCGAGCCTTTGGCCGGTCCTGGTGCAGTCCAGGGTTTCCTTAGCCACCCCGCTGGGGCTGGCGATCAGCAGGTGGGCCTGTCCCACCGCCGCGCGCACTGTCGGATTGACGTTGCAGCCATCCGGGGTGGAGGTGTCGCGAACATGGCTTGGCGACTTCGGCTGGCAGGCCGCGGCGGCAAGTAGGGGGAAGGCCACAAGGACGTGCAAGGAACGCACACCGGAATGCTACCACAGGCGGCGGGTGGCTTGTCTAACCAGAGACTCCTTGAGCTGGATCAAATGCATGAGCACCTGAAGACCGCCGTCGCGGTGTCAAATTGGCGCACGATCGATGCGTCTCTGGTTAGATCGGGGGCCGGCGGGATTCGCCCCGTGCCTGTCACGTGCCTGTCACTTATTGTCGGCTACATCCGGCGTCTCGCCATCTCCGAAAGCAACGTCGCCGCCAGCCGTTGTAAAGGCCTGCTGCTTTTTTCGCCGGGCCGCCCGGATCTTCGCCATGCGACCGCGCCAGGTCTCCAGTGGAAAGGCCACCAGGTCCATCAGGTCCGCGCGGCCGGTAGCACCCACGCCTTCGGGGCGGGCGGCGTTTTTCGGGCTGCCTTCGGGGCCGGCGACGTTTCTCGGGTTGCCTTCGGGACGGGTAGCGTTTCTCGGGCTGCCGCCGGCGCCGCTGGCGTTCGGGCTACCACCGCTACCCTCCCCAGCCCCGGTCGACAGCTGGAAGTTCGCCGAGGCGCACCATCCCCGGCTGCTGTACCTGTTCCGCAAGGAGGGGCGCGGATCCCGTCAGTAGGGCTCGTCGGAGAGCGGAAAGTGGCGCCCGACACAGAGACGGGGTACCTCCATTTGGTCAAACCACCAATGCCCGGGTAGCCGCCCGGGGGAGGTACCCCGCCGATGGAGTCTATCAAAA
>JBBRLA010000302.1:0-9728 GCA_038231615.1 Polyangia bacterium
ATCAAGAACATCGAGACCTGCCGCCGGCCTCCCACCCCCTCCACCGTCGCGCAGCTCCTGGCCGTCCACGAGCTTTGCCTGCCGCCCCCGCTGTCCCCCGCCTCCGACTTCGCCCCCAACCTCTGGCTGGCCCCGGAGTTCGACCCCATCAAGATGGTGCGCGAGCTGGAGATGCAGCTCAACGGCCGGGGCGGGCACGTCGATCAGACCTTCCTGTACCTGGACCCGCTCAGCGCCGCCTGCTGGTGCGCCCTGGCCCAGGAGGAGGGCTACACCGCCGCCCGCGCCGAGATGCCGCTCGACCGGGCCGCCGTGCAGATCGGCCACGCTGCCGGCGGTGCCGGCCTCGACGTCATCGGCCTGGGCCCCGGCGATGGCAAGGAAGAGGTGCGGCTGACCCGGCACCTGACCGAGTCGCGGGGGGACCTGCGGCTCTATCTGGTCGACATCAGCCAGCCGCTGCTCAGCGTGGCGTACAAGCACGCCGCCGAGACGCTGTCGGACCGCCGAGGGGTGGCTGTATTCGCGGTGCAGGGCAATTTCCATCACCTGGCCCGCTATTCGCAGCTCCTGGCGGCGCCGGAGCGCAGCCATCGGCGCCGCGTAGTGTGCCTCATTGGCAACACCTTCGCAAATCTTCATAATGAGATTCTATTTATCCGAAACAGCCTGATGGGCTTCGCCCCGGGCGACCTGTTGCTCCTGAACGTGCCGCTGGCCTGCGCGCCCGCGGACCGGCCGGAGGAGATCTTGCAAAAAGACCCCCGCCTGTCGGGGCGGCTGCCGACGGCGCTGGGCGGGATCCAGGACCGCTATGAGGAGTGGTTGACGGGGCCCATCCACCGCTACCTGCGCGGCGCGCGGCGGGTGGAGCTGAGCACGCACCTGTGCACGGCGGTCTGCCCGATCCCCGGCAGCTACGCCGCCGAGATGCGGGCCACGGTGACGCTGGAGGCGGGAGAGCAGCGCCGGTACTCGCTGATATACTTGAAGAGATATGACTCGCTGAAGCTGATCCAGACCATGCGGCAGGAGGGCTGGGACCCGGTGGATGGCTGGCGCTACGCGGAGCAGCACCATCCCCGGTTGCTCTACTTGTTCCGCAAGCACGGCCTGCCGAACTCGCCGTGACCGCTGCCCAGGCAAGACGAGGTCTAGAAGCTCGGGCGTATCGCGGGGCAGCTCGCCGCGCATGCTCGCCCCCGTTGCGATTTCTTCAAACTCTTTCAAAAACAGATTGACCTGGGGGATGCGGGGTTCTACCGTGGCTCCCTCAACCGAGACGTGACGTCAAGATGACCTCCAGATGACTGCCATCGCGAACCAGAACCCGTCGCTCGAATTCGATCCTCTCTGCTGTCGCTAGCCCCGATGACCGGGGCCGAGCGGCACCGCCACGGCGGCCGAGCAGAGGAGGATGAAGACAACAGACGAGCAAAACAAGCAGACGGGTAAACGAAACCGGGGGGACTGGTTCAAAACGAAAGGCAGAATCATATGAAGATACGTCCTATGGGTTCCCGCGCAGCCACCGCGGGGACCGGCACTCTTGCGGGTGGCCTTACCGGACCCGCCTCCCTCGATGAGCAGTACGAGGAAGTCGTCGATGGGACCGATGTCCAGGTCAGAAAGACCAGGCAGGGCCCCGATGTCGTCGTCGTCAAGACCCGAGAAGAGCTCAAGCAGCTCGGGACCGATCTGGAGACGACCGGCTTCGACGGCCCGAGCATCACCCTCTTGCTTCTGGCCATCATGGAGAAGTGCGTCCAGTTCTGGATCCAGCGCACCGGGGCCAACCCCAATCGCAAGATGCCGGACCTGCCGCAAAACTTCGAGAAGGTGCTGCCGTCGACGGACACGATCCTCGGCTGGGTGAAGCTGCTCCTGGTCGAGGCCCCCAACCTGTTCACCCAGGAGGAGGAGGACTCCATCCGGAAGGTCCGCACGCTGGTCGCAGACAATCAGGCCATCATCGATATCTTCGCCCCGATCATGCAGGGGGCCACGATCAACATGAGGCTGGGGCTGAAGATCCTCTTCGACTTCTGCACCCACGTGGGTACCAACGGCAGATCGGCCATCGAGGGCAACTTCGTCCTGCACCAGAAGATGAAGCCGCTTCTGGACATGCTCGACGGCAATGCACAGCAGGCGCTGGTGACCAAGCACCTCAAGGACCAGGTGGCCCACCAGGTCGAGGCCAGGGTGCTCGAGGAGACCAAGCAGAACATCGCCAACGCCGTGGCCGGCACGCCCCTTGTGGGGGCGCACGCGCCGGGGCAGAACCCGGTACCGCCGGGGGCCCTGCCTCTGACGGTGGTGCCGCAGCCCAAGCACCCCAAGCCTGCGCGACGGGGCGGTCCTACGCCCAAGCACCCCAAGTCCAAGGGGACGCCCCCGAAAAACGGCTGACCCTCATCAAAGGGCGCAGATCGCCGATCTGCGTCTTTGTTTCCCTCCCCCCGCGACTATTTCATCACTCCCCTTGTAACCGGACGCGCGGTGCCGAGATCTCCTCCCATGGAGAACCTCGACCCACTCAGATTCCACATCGCCCGCGACTCGTTCGACTGCCCGGTCCCTTCTCGCAGCTCGAGCCTTTACGCATGCCAGGACGCGGCGTCGCTGAAGGCGCACCTCGAAGAGGCCAAGAGCGAGCCGGCCCCGCCAGGGGACACGGACACCATCGAAGACGAGCTTTCACAGTGCAAGAAGCGAAAGGAGGCCAAGGACCGGCGAGACGCGCTCCAACGTCTGGACCACGCCGGTTGGATCGTCCGGGCCGAACAGGTCGGACTGCACGAGCAGGCCGGCTTCGAGAGCGGCGAGGCGTATCTGGAGAGCCTGGGCAGGACCTGGCCCGGTCCGCACATCGGCACCAAGATGAAGGCGGTCTACCTGGGTGTCGCCCGGCACGCTCCCGACGAGCTGGCCCGCTCCGGCGAGCGCGTCCTCACGCTCCTGTATGACGTGACGACGGTCCGGTCGGACCTGTGCCGCGGTATGCTCTTTCAGAAAGTCGGGGTCGAGAGCCCGGCGGCGATCCGCTGCGGCGCTCGGGCGGCCAAGAAGGCCCTGGACAAAGGGAAGTCAGAGAAAAAGGCGCTCGCGGCGGCGGCCAAGGCGGTGAACCGGGACCCGGCCCGCAAGGGGGAGCGGCAGCAAAGGACGTTTGCCGAGGCGGTCGGAAAGGCCGTCGGCAAGGGAGTCGGCGAGGCGATCGGCATGGGGTTCGGTCAAGTCGGCAAGGAGCTGATCCACTTCATCCCCGCCCTGGTCCGCGCGTTCAAGGAGCAGCCGCCCGGGACCGGGATCGCTCAGACGGAGGAGCAGGCACAGGCGCCGGCCCCCGCCAGGGGGACCCGGAAGTACCCGCGTCGAGGCCCCGCGGAACCGGCGCAGGATCCGGTTCAAGGGGCGGTCCCGACCGCCGGCCCACAGCAGGTACCACCGACGGCAGAGCAAGCAGCGGCGGCGGCGCCGGCCCCTTCCTCGGAACCGATCCCGGAACCGGTTCCCGACCCTGTTCCGGTGAACCCGTCCCCGGGCGAAGAAACCCAGGTCCGGCCCGAGCCGGCCGTCCGTCCCGAGCAGGTCTTCCCCTACCAGCATTTCATCGCCGCCGGCTATCCCTACAACCTTTACGATCCCACCGACAACGAGCGCCACGCCATCGAGCTGACCACCGTCGCCACCCATGTCCTGCGCTGGTGCAAGCCGGTCCTCGAACTCCTTTATGACCCGGACCGCTACAGGCACTTCGATGACCGCCTCCAGCTTCGGGTGTTCCGCGCCGCCTGGGTGATCAACCTGGACGGCGACCGCGTCCAGCCCCTGCTCAAGGACCTGGCCGCCCAGGGCGAGGCCCTGATGGAGGAGACCTTTCGGGAAAGCGGCGACGACCCCGCCGCCTACCCGGCCCCGGCGATCGAGACCTTCATGCCCCACCACCTCATCGACATGATGCCGCTCAAGGTGGTGGAAGAGCCCGAGCTGCCGATGAGTTATCTGACCCTGGAGGTGACCCAGCCCGAAGACAACGAGCCGTTCAAGGAGGAGCCCAGCCCCAAGCGCGTGCTCGTGTTCTACTTCCTGGCCCTGCTCAAGGTGTTGCACGAAAAGATGCTCGCCTTCGAGCACAGCAACCAGGACCCCGAGCAGGCCCTGTACCCCGAGCTGGCGTATCAACTGGAACGGGTCATGGAGGACCTCAGTGGGCACCTGGGCCGGGTCCGGGGCCGCTGCTGGCGCGAGGGCCAGCGGGCCGTTGAGCAGGAAGGCGCCTGGCTGGAAGAGCAGAACCAGGCCGAAGAGCAGAAGAAGATCGCCGAGAGCCACATCGTGGTCGTCGGCGAGGACGGCATTTCGAAGCAGTACAGCAAGGTCGGCACCATCCTCAGCGGCCGCCATGTCGCCATCAGCATGGCGATAGCCCAGGTGCTCATTGCCATCGGCCTTCAGGGGACCGGCAAGACCCAGGGCGCGGCGATCTTGCGCGAAACCATCCATCTGCTGCTGCCCGGCCTGGCCCTGATGCCCCAGCGCGGCAAGAGCATCAGCTTCGAGGTCGATTTCAACAAGGGCCAGACCCGCAGGTGCTCTTTGAGCGGCATTTACCCCAGCCCCTACCCAGAGCATCGCCAGCAGCTCAAGAGCATCTTCAACTATGACCAGGCCGCGTCGTTCCCCCAGATCGACGTCATGGTCATGCCCAAGGCGACGGACTACTACCGCAAGGAGTTTCAGCGCGTCTACGACGAGGAGCACGAGCGCTTTCACCTCTTCGAGGTCGGCTTCGACCCCAGCGAACAGGACAGCCTGTTCTACCGGCTGATGCTGCCTATCGGCACCAAGGGCAACGGCCAGGCCCACACCCAGGCCCGGTCGCTGATCGACAGCATCATCGGCAACATGGGCGTGGGCTGCCACCCCGACAAGCTCTTCGCCGAGTTCATCCGGGCCAAGTTCCCCGGCGTCAACCAGGCCGCCTTTCGGGCGCAGTTCCAGCTGATCAAGGACATCACCACGCCGGGGCAGTACATGATCGACCGGTTGAGCGGCAACGCGCCGCTGGTGGGGCTGATGGAGAGCCGCTACCTGGGCCCCAACCGGCTCTTGTCGCTGGAGGTGGCGATCATGTCGGCGCTGAGCGCGATCTTGCGCGACGGCTCGAACCCCCTGCGCTGGTTCTTCATGCACGAGCTGGGGAAGCAGGCGCTGCACGAGGTGGTGGCGCCCTACCTGATCGAGCGGGCGGCGGAGGTGCGGCACAACGTGTGCTCGTATTATCTGGAGACGCAGCAGGTGGGCTTTCTGCCCAGGGAGCTGGTGGCGCTGTGCACGGGGATCTTGCAGTGCAAGACCACCAACCAGCTGGACTACCAGCTCTTGCAGCAGCTCTTCTACGCCTTTCAGTGCATCCCCTTCAAGCAGGTGGCGGAGCTTGTGCCCGGGTGCGCGTACCTGGGGTTCCAGCACGCCAACGACCCGCAGTACCGCAACCGGGCGTTCTTTGCCCAGCTTCGCGCCACGGCGACCTGGGCCGGGGGGGAGACGGTGTCGTTGGTGTAGGGAGGGGAGCGGGTGTCCCGTCGTCGAGTCCTGGTACACCTGTCCGTGGGCCGGCCAGCGGGCCGAGGTCTATTTTTACGTGGACGGCGAACGGATCATGATGAAGCCTGGCGAGATCGCACCACCGGATCCGACATGCTGATCAGTCAGGTTGGAATGATGGCCTCGCGATCCAGACCGTTCCGTCAGCCCGCCGCGATGCCGGCGCCGACCCCGTAGGCCAGCCAGCAGGGGGAGACATCGGCCTTCGTGCCTACACCCGTGGGTCGTTTACCAGCCCGCTCATGCACGAGTACGAAAGCCCACAGACCTCGCTGCGTCCGTGGATCGAATCGTGGGCCGGCAAGCTCCCAGAGCCCCTGCGCTACTGTCCCCTGCCCGAGGCGGTGCTGCCCGGCTGGGATGAAGTCCAGCAGATCCTGGAGGCCAAGGGCGCCGCTCCCGAGACCCTCGCCGCCCTGCGCGCTTTCTACGATGAGCTGACCCGCAGCGACACCCCCGACTTCTTGCGGCTGGCCAATGAACTGGACAGCTACCTCAGGTGATGGAGGCTGACTGATGACCACACGCTTGCGCGGCCCGTTCGCGGGACGGGCCTGGTGACAGCGGCCAACACCGCGCTGCTGCTGAAGGTCCCGCTGCTGCTCACCGGCGAGCCCGGCTGCGGCAAGACCGACTTCGCCTGGGCCGCCGCCCGCGCCCTGGGCCGTCCGGAGCCCCTGTGCTGCTACGTGCGCAGCGACACCCGCGCCCGCGACCTGTTTTACCACTACGACGCGGTGCGCCGCTTCGCCGATCTGCAGGGGGGCCTCCATCTTCCCCAGATGTCTGCCCTGCCGATGGCGCACCGCGGCCAGGGCGGAAGCGAGGACGTCGCTGTCCCATCGGAAGGCCGGCCAATCGGGCTGCTCGTGAATGTAGGCCATGATCTCCGCAGGTCTTGCGGTGATTATAGTCGATAATCCCCGCGGAGGCAGGACGGATCATCGATGAGGTCGCGGACGCAGTCGGGGGGGCCGGCCGTGATACAGTCTCCTGTCATGGAATCCTCGCCCCCTGTGAAACTTGCTGAAGAGACCGAGCCGGCGAAACTGCCTGAAGAGCTGGTGGAATGGTTATCGCTGCCCGAGGAAGAGCAGGTAGAACTGCTGAACGGGAAGCTGGTCTACAAGGCCATGTCACGCCCTCAGCATGGGGCCGGGATGGGCGCCATCTTCGGACAGTACCTGCGCTTCCAGGGGCCGCCACGCGGCGATGGTGGCGGCGGCTGGTGGCTGAGCCAGGATACGCAGATGCTGCTGGCTGGGCAGGGGCTGCGGCCGGATGTGGTGGGTTGGCGCGTGGATCGCCACCCGCGCCCGCCCCGGCGCGTCAACGTCGGCAAGCATCTGGGGGTCGTGGTGGCGCCGCCCGATTGGGTATGCGAGGTGCTGTCGCGCTCGACCTCTCACCGCGATCGCGGAGTCAAGTGGACGGCCTATCACCAGGCCGGCGTCGAGCACTACTGGCTGGCGGACCTTCGTGGCGAGCGCATCACCGTGTATCGCCGCACGGTGACCGGCTATGAGATGGTTATTGAGGCAGGCCGAACCGACGTGGTCGCTCTGCCTCCCTTTGAATCGGTGGACTTCGTCGCCGAGTTGGTCTTTCTAATGAACGATCCCGAGGAATAGGCAGCCATGAGCAACAAGCGCACCAAGCACAGTTCAGAGTTCAAGGCCAAGGTGGTGCCCTGTGCCAGCGCCTCCCTGACCTCTGGATGGTCAGGGGAGGGCGGAACAGTCTTGATCCAGGTCATCGCGCCACCGCCATCTGCTTGAGTTTCGCTTCCAGCAATTCCGCATCGAAGCCGAAGGGGCCCGCCTCGCCCTTATACCGGATCCTGCCGTCGCGGTCGATGACATAGAGCCGATCGGGCCACGCCGTATAGGCGAGTTCGGTGCTGTTCTGCATGTCGTCGATCAACGCCGGGATGCGCACGCTGAGTTTGGTCAGGCACGTCCCCGCCCCGGCGACGCGTTCCTCGACGCTCTTGGGGTCGGCGAAGACCACGTAGCGCCGGATGTTACCCGCCATCTGCCACAGGTCGCTGCTGTGGGCTTCCTTGATATAGACCACGTAGAAGGCGAAGCGGTCCTTGTAGTTGTCATAAAGCTCGTTGAGCGCGGGAACCTCCCGGCGAAACGGCGGTCAAGTATAGCTGCCGAAGATCAGCACGACCGGCCTGTCCCCCCGATACACCGACAGGCGCACCGGCTGCTCGGCGACAGGCCAATCCTGGTTGAGGCGGCGGATCAGTGCTACTATAGGGGTCATGTTGGCCAACAAGATGATTGAAGACCTGTCGTCGCTGCCAGAACCCGACAAGGTCGAGGCAATGGCGCTGTTGATCGAGCAGATTCGCCGTGCCCTTCCACGAAATCGGCTCCCCGCCCAGGGGACTCTGGCCGCATTGAGTCAGTGGATCGGGACTACCCCTGGGTTGAGCGGCGCCGCAACACCAGACGAGTGGGTCGAGCTGCTGCGTGAAGACCGGTAGTCATGGCTCGAATTTTCTTGGACACGGCGCCCATCGTCTATCTGTTGGACCCGAACCCGATCTGGCAGCCGGTGGTGGCTCGTCTTTTGAACGAATTCTCTCCTGAAACAGAGTTGATCACGTCGGTCATCACCCTGCTTGAGTGCCGGGTCAAGCCGCTTCGCGACAAGAACACCGACGTCCTCGATCGCATAGAGCGGTTCTGGCAGACGGCGTTCGCACGGCGAATCCAGATTGATGAGGCCGTAGCCCGTGGTGCGGCAGACCTGCGCGCACGCTATGACTTCCTCCGCGCGCTGGATTCATTGCAGATCTCGTGTGCGCTCCATGCAGGTTGTGCCAGCTTTGTGACCAACGACAAGAAATTGCGGCAGATCTCGGAGCTACCCATTCTATGCCTTACGGACCAATGAGGTAGCATCTCTCGCTATACTTCGCCTCCCATTCAGCCTGATCCCTCCCTCTGCCTTCATCGCCTCCAACGAGCTGGCCTTCGCCGTCTTCGATCTCCATCCGGTCTCGGTAGCGGAAGTGGAGGAACGAGGCGGCGGGGACGGTCCTCGCATCTTCGCAACTCCGGACGAGCCCTGGTCAGGAGATGCGTAATTCGCCAGGGTACCTTCGCCGGCCTCTGCACCTGCGCCGGCTCCAGTGTCCCAGGCTGCGCCTGCCCCGGTCCCTGCGACCGGCCTCAAAACGGATCCACGAGGATCCATTTCTGCGGCCGGAAAGCCGGCCGCCAACAAGCCCAACGCAGAGCCCGCCCCCGACGAAGAACTGGCCCGCATCCACCGGCTCTGCGCCACCTAAGAGCCCGAGCCCCTACCCCCGCCCGGGGACATCCCCGTGTGCGAGGAGTGGCAGTCCAAGTACCTCTCGGCCCGCACCCCGGATGACCCGATCCTGCTCTGCTCCTCGACGCCCTCTCCGCAGCGCGGCACCCTGGCCGTCAGCCTGGACGGCAGCCTCTGCTTCAACGGCAGCCTGGCGGCCTTCCTGTTCAGCACCCCCAGCGGCGGCAAGACCTACTGAGAGAACGCCACGCTGGACTCGACCCTGACAATGTATCGACGACTCATCTCGGGGATCAGCCGGGGTCGATGACCGGATCATCCTGATCGCCACTTCCAGTCTCGGCCTCGGGACCCGAGGTCGCGTGGCGGTCGTCGTCGTCTTGGAGGGCTCGCCGCACGCCCGCTCTCTGGTCTTCCAAGGAGTTGCTCTTCCACTTCTTGTGCGGTTGGCAGAGCCCGCAGGTCTTCCCGCAGCCGTCATGCCTGGATCGGCTCATGGTCCTCCGCCCTTCATTCTACCTGATACCGCTTCCTGTTCGCCCGGGACGCTGGAGGATGCAGGGGTTGTGCTCATCCCTGCGAACGGCGGGGGTCAGGGGGTTCGGCTGCCCGAACGCCTTCGTGGTAAGATGCCTGCGTCCTACTCTCCCTTCAGGTGGGTCTTGGCGAGGGCCGTGGCATCCTTGGCCACTTCCTTGGCGTCGGTCGGCTTGGTGTAGCCCCAAATCTGGAGACCCGCCGGACCCGTCGTGACCTGCTTCAGCGAAGCGGCATGCGCCTCGGCTGCGGTCAATCCGAAAAGGGCGCCGGCCGTGAACAGGGCG
>JBBRLA010000303.1:0-9718 GCA_038231615.1 Polyangia bacterium
AGCGCCGGGATCTCCAGGTCCAGTTCGCCCGAGCCGTTGTTCACCAGCGTCACGAACTGCGGCGACGACATGCTGCCCACCATGGTGTTGTCGAAGTGCAGGCTGTCCGGGTTCACCGCCACCATCGCCGAGAGCGACGACCCCTTCAAGGTCACCATCATCATCGCCTGCACCCCGTCCGCCGTGATGATCGCCGTCGCCAAGAGTTGCCCCTTGGGCAACTGCGGCGCGCACACGAAGGTCACCGTGGTCGTCTCGTCAGGCATAAGGGCCATCTTGTAGCCACCCATCCGCTGAAACTGCCCGGCGTCCACCCCGGAGATGGCCACCATCAGGCTGTCGATCTTGGTGGTCCCGATGTTCTTGATCGTCACCGTGTGGCCCGCGCTGGTCTGCCCCGAGTAGAGCGGATCGAAGGTCAGGACCATCGGCGTCACCGACACGTTGCCCACCACCCCGGTGCCGGTGAGGGCGACCATGTACATCGGCGTCACCGGATCGTCCGTGTCGATCTCGATGCTGCCGCTGGCCACGCCCATCGCCAGCGGGCTGAAGGTCACGTTGAAGGACAGCGTCCCCGCCGGGGCCACCGCGGTGTTGTCCGCCGGCAGCATCGCGCTGAAGGCGACCATGCCCATGGCGTTGGTCAGCTTGCTGTGCAGAAGGGTCAGCGGCTTGTTGCCGTTGTTGGTCAAGGTGATGCTTTGCTTGACCGAGCCCTTCACCTTGGCCACCCCGAAGTCCAGCGAGGCCGGGCTGATCGACCCCACCGCGCCGTTGGCGGCGGCCTTCAGGGTCACCTGGGTCACCCCGCCCATCGCCAGGTTGGTGGTGATGCGCAGGACGGCGCTGAGCATGCCCGCCGCCTTGGGGTGGACGGTGACGGTGATGTCGGACTGCTCGCCGGCCCGCACGATGTAAGGCCACGGGTTGGGGGTGCTGATGCTGAATGAGTCCGAGGTCGGCCCGGCGATGATTGTCAGGTCCTTGATCGTCAGGTTCCCGTCGCCGGTGTTGCACAGGGAAATGGTCTGCGTCGGCGTCGCGGCGCCGATGTTGACCATGCCGAAGTCGATGCCCCCGGCGCCCGCGCACACGGTGAACTGAGGTACGGTGGACGACCCGGCCAGGTTGATGATCTTGTCGGAGTTTGCCATCCCCATGGGCGGCGGCTCATTGCTCTTGAGGGTCAGCATGCCGGTGCGCAGGCCCTTGTCCTGGGGGTTGAACACCACCTGGAACACCGCGCTTTCTCGGGCCTTGATCTTGATCGGGCTCATGGCGGTCGGGGCGTTGGGCACCTCGAAGTCCTTGGAGCTGGGGATGGCGTCGGTGACCTGGAGCAGCGAATTGCCCGTATTGGTCAAAAGCACGTCCAGCGGCAGCCCCTTGGACCCAAAGGGCACGTCGGGCAGGAGGATCGAAGTGTACTGCACTTGCAGCGCCGGGGGACCCGCAAGGCCCCGCACCGGTAGCAAAAGGGGGCTCGACGGGTCGGTCGAGGTGATGGTGACATTGGCCGGGAACTCGCCGGCGGTCATCCCCGGGACGAACTTGAGGGTGAACTTGTAGGTCGCGTTGGCCACCAGGGTGACCTTGGCATCGGGAATGAAGGGCACCAGCTGGTAGTGGGTCGTGTCGTCGATGATCGGCTTGTCCATGTCCACCGGGCCCCCGCCCAGGTTGGTCACGGTGACGGTGACCGGCCCCGCGGTCATGCCGGTGGGGATGCCGCCGAAGTCGAGCGGCGTACCGCTGATGAGCAGGTTGCCCTTGCTGGAGCCGTCCAGGGGCACCTCGACCCGGGCGAAGCCCGACTGGGTGACGAAGAGGGTGGCCTTGTGGGCGCCCTGCGACTTGGGCTGGTAGGTGACCGACACGTCGAAGGAGCTGCCGGGGAGCAGGGTGAAGGGCGGGGTCTTGATGCTCTTCGCCGTGAAGTTGGCCTTGTTGGGACCGTCGATCCCCAGGCCGGAGAGGTCCACCGGGGCCTTGGAGCCGTTCTTGAAGGTGACGGTGGTGGCGGCGGTGACCGTGCCCAGCGCGGTGGCCGGGAAGGACACCGACCCCGGGTTGGGGGACACCGGGGACGACAGGTAGATGATCGCATTGGTGATCAGCTTGTCGGCGGCGGCCTCGTAGCTGCCGGTGATCACCGAGGCATCGGCCTGGGGCATGTTCAGATCGACGCGGTTTTTCCCATGGATCGCCATGGGGGTGCCGTCGTCCCAGAACGCACCGGCGGTGGCGCCCGAAAGGACCACCAAGCCGGTGAGGCGGCGACAGCCGGCCCCGCAGTTGAAGGCCGGGACACCGTTGGCCAGCGGGTCGTTGGCCACCGTCATGCCCAGCTTGGCCGGGGCGCTGGTGGTGGTGCTGACCGGCATGGTCAGCGAGTTGTTGGCGGCGAAGCTGCCGCCGATGCTGGGCGAGCCGAAGAGGCCGGTCTGCCAGGTGTACGGGTAGAAGATCAGCACCGAGGCACCCGGCTTCGTCATGTACGAGCCCAGGACGTTGCCGGTGCCGGTGCCGCTGTTGATGCCGAAGTCGCTGGAGATGACCACCACCAGCTTGTAGTTCAACAGGTCGCCCAAAAAGGGATCGCGATAAGCGATGTCCTGATCGTCGACGCCGTCGGGGTAAAGCCCGGTGTCGTTGATCCGGTGTTTCAGAAATTCGGTCCAGCCGCTTTCCGTCGATCGGGTGGCGTGCAGGATCAGCGCCTTGTCATCCGCGAACGCCTGCTGCGAGGCGCCCAGAAGGACCGCGGCGGCGGCCAGGATGCCGATCGCCCGTGGGAGCCATTGTCTCGACATGCTTTCCTCCTAAATATTACCGTTCGCAACGCCTGTAACACGAACTGGGTTTAGGGGAAAGGCTCACGTGCAGCACGGTGTACCCAGCGGCGGGAGGTTTTGGTGGAGAAAGAATAGCTTCTGACGTATCAGGAGGAGCATGTGGAGGTCTTCGTGAGAGAGGAGAGCGTCTTTTGGCGAGAAATCCGCACAACGCTCCATGGAGGCGGCCCGTCGCCGCCTGGGGTGGCGAAGACTCCCTGGAGCATCCCTTCGGTCACCCCGGGGTTAGCTTCCCTTGTCCGCAGCCCCCTCCTTGCCCCGGCGGGGTTTACAAAACTTTACTCGCCAAAGAAACCGGCTTAACAGGCCGGGTCCATCCTGGTCTTCATCGATATTCTTGCTAGGATCAAAGGAGAACACCATGAAGCGCAGCAGCCTGAAGATCGGTCTTTTTTTCGCCGCCAGCCTGGCTCTGGGCACGGCCGCGTTCACCACCCACAGGGCCCTGGCCCAGGAGGGGTTTGGCCACGGGGCCAAGGCGGCGATGGTCCAGCACATGATCGGCAAGCGCATCGACGAGGCGCTGGACGCTGCCAAGGTCAACGACAAGCAGCGCCAGGCGGTGCACGAGATTCGCGACCGCACCTTCCAGAAGGTGCTGGCCCAGCACAATGACCAGGACCGCGGCGCGGAGATGGAGCGGGCGCTTTCGCTGTTCACCGGCGACCGCATCGATCCGAATGAGCTTCAGGCGATCCGCGCCAAGCATGAGGTGCAGATGAAGCAGGTGGGCGATGCCATCACCGAGGCGCTGACCGAGGTCCATGACCTTTTGACGCCGGTACAGCGCAAGGCGGTGGCGGACTACGTGCGCACCCACCACTCCCATGGGCACGGACAGAACTGACGGGACCATGGCGGGCCGGCTCTCCGTTCTCCTCATCGACGATGACGCGCGCCTGGGGGCGCTTCTGGCCGAGTATCTGGGCAAGAACGACATCCAGGTCACCGTCATCGGCGATGGGGAGAAGGGGATCGCGGCGCTCTCCTCGGATCGCTCCTTCGACGGGGTTTTGTTGGACCTGATGCTCCCGGGCATCGACGGCCTGGAGGTATGCCGTCGCATCCGCGCTCACGCCGCTCACACCCATGTGCCGATCCTCATGCTCACCGCCAAGGGGGACGACGTGGACAAGATCGTCGGGCTGGAACTGGGGGCGGACGATTACCTGACCAAGCCGTTCAATCCGCGGGAGCTTCTGGCCCGGCTGCGAGCGGTGCTGCGCCGGGCCCAGAAGCCTGGGGCGGAGGCGCCGGGACAGGCGGTCCCGCAGCGAAAGTCGCTTTTGCGCTACGGCGAGCTGACCATCGACCTGGACGCCCGAGAAGTCGCCGTGGCGGGGCGGCGGCCGGTGCTGACCAGCTTCGAGTTCGAGCTGCTCCGCGCCCTGGCGAAATCGGCCGGGCGGGTGCTGTCGCGGGAGCACCTGATGGAGGCCTTGAAAGGGGAGGAATTCGACTCCTTCGATCGATCCATCGACGTGCACATCTCCAAGCTGCGGGCGAAAATCGAGATCGATCCCAAGGACCCGCGCTACATCAAGACGGTGCGCGGGGTGGGCTACGTGTTCTCGAAGGAAGGCTAGGATGGCACCCCATCGGCACTGGCATCGCCACTTTTATCGGCCGCGGCGTCTATATACGCGGCTCTACCTGCACTTCGCCGGGATGCTGCTGATGGTGGGGCTGGCGCTGCTCGGCGCCTTTGGGCTGGTGTTCCAATGGCAGGGGCAGTGGCAGGGGCAGTGGCGCTCGAACCCGGTACACGAGCTGGCGGAGCGCTTCGCCGCGCGGGAAGCCGCGGGGCTTTTGCCGGACATGGCTGACCCGGTGGCGCTTTCGGCGTCGGTGCGGCGTCTGGCACAGGACCTGGACATCGACGTGACGGTGCGCGACGCCGACGGGGCGATCCGGGTCGCCGCCGGGGTCGCCCTGCCGCCGCTGCTCTCGTCGGAGGTACGGTGGCTGAAAAGCGGGCCGCGCATCCTTACCCGGCACCACCGCGGGCCGGTCTTCACCGCCGCCTTGATCGCCGCCGATGCCGCGAGCGCCCCGCTGGGCGTGCTGGAACTGTCCCTGGCCCGGCACCTGAAGGTGAATCTGCTGCGGCCGCTGCTGGCGCTGCTGCTGACGCTTCTGGTGATGGCGGCGGCGACGGCACCTCTGGCGCGGCGATTGTCCCGGCCGATCGAGCGTTTGACGGAGGCCAACCAGCGCCTGGGCGGCGGCGATCTGTCCTACCGCATCCCGCTGCCGCCGGGGACCTGCGATTATGCCGCCAGCGGGAACGTGGACGAGCTGATGCGCCTTCTGACCTCGTGGAACGAAATGGCCGGGCGCATCCAGGTCCTGGTGCGCGGGCACAAGGACCTGCTGGCCAATGTCTCCCACGAGCTGCGCTCGCCGCTGGCGCGCATCCGGGTGGCGCTGGCGCTCCTGCCGGTGGACGCGGAGGTGGAGGCGCGGATCGCCGACGTGGAGGGCGACCTGGGCGAACTGGAGCGGCTGATCGACGATGTGCTGACGACATCTCAGCTTGAACAGAGCGGCCTGCCCCTGCGCATGGAGCAGGTCGAGGTGCGGCCGCTGCTTTTGGCCCTGGCGGAGCGGGCGGCGCGCACGCCGCTTCTTCTGGACAAGCAGGTGGCGGTGGAAGGAATGCAAGAGCCGGGCATGGTCCTGTCCGCGGACGGGGGTTTGTTGAAACGGGCGCTGTGGAACCTGATGGAGAACGCCGCCAAGTATGGCCGGGCGCCCATCGTACTCTCGGCGGAGCAGCGGGAGGGGAGGGTGATCTTCCACGTCACCGATCGGGGTGCGGGCATCCCGACACAGGAGCGGCAGCGGGTGTTGCAGCCGTTCTATCAAGTGGATCGGGCGCGGACACCGGGCAGCGGCAGGGGCTTCGGCCTGGGGCTGACCCTGGCGCTGCGCATCGCCGAGGTCCACGGGGGCCGGCTGCTCCTGGGTCCGGCGGAGGAGAAGGATGGGGAAGAGCACGGCTTCAGGGTCAGCATCGAGATCCCGAGGTGAGGCGGCTCAGGTCGAGCACAGCGAACTGACCAGGCGGCGCACCTCGGCCATCAACTCGGTGCGGTCCTGGGCGCCCTTGTGCAGGATGCGCTGCACCGACCCGTTTAGCCTGAGCCGGTCCTCCGGGGTCACGTCCTTGGCCGTCAGTACCACGACGGGCACTCGCTGCCACTCCGTGCGCTGGCGCAGCTTTTCGACGAACTCGAAGCCGTCCATCTCGGGCATCATCAGGTCGAGAAGAATCAGGCTCGGCAGCCCCGCTTCCATTCGCACAAGCGCCGCCTGGCCATGTTCCGCCTCGCTGACCAGCCAGCCCTCCTTCTCCAGCATGGCCCGCATCATCTGCCGCGTGCTCAGGTCGTCCTCGACCAGGAGCACTGTGCAGGGCGGCTTGGCGCAGGGGTAACGCCGCAGCACCTGCGCCAGCCGCTCCCGCTCGACCGGCTTGGTCAGGTACTCCGCCGCACCCAGGGCAAAGCCCAGGTTCTTATCGCTGACCATGGTCACCATGATCACCGGGATGTCGCGTAGCTCGGGGTCAGCCTTCAGCGCCGAGAGCACTGCCCAGCCGTCCATCCCCTGCATCATGACGTCCAGGGTGATGGCCATCGGATGCAGCTCCCGTGCCAGGCGCAGCCCTTCCTTTCCGCCGCTGGCGGTCTCGGCGCGAAAGCCCTCCCGGGCCAGGTGGCGGCGCATCAATTCGCGGGTGTCGGCATCATCGTCGATCACCAGCACCACCCGCCTGGCATCGGGGATCAGGGGTTCGTCCCTGGGCGATCCGGAGATCTCGGCCCGCCGGGCAGGTTCGCTGGGCGCGGGGACCCCGGGCGGCACTACGGGCAGGGTGATGGTGAAAGTAGAACCACGACCCGGCTGGCTGCGCACGCCGATGTCGCCGCCCATCATCTGGCACAGGCGCAGGCTGATGGCCAGCCCCAGCCCGGTGCCGCCGAAGCGACGCGTCGTGGAGGGGTCGGCCTGAGTGAAGACCTCGAAGAGCCGGTCGATCTGCTCATCGTTCATGCCGATGCCGGTGTCGCTGACCTCGAAGGAGATCTGGTCCGCCTCCCGCCGCACCACCAGGCGCACCTGCCCCTTTGTGGTGAACTTGCTGGCGTTGGACAGCAGGTTGAAGAGGCTCTGGCGCAGCTTGGTCAGGTCGGCCGTCATGTTCCCGAGCGCCTCGGGGCAATCGATCGAGATGGTGTTGCCGTTCTTGGCCAAAAGCGGCGCCACCGTGCCGGCCACCTCCTTCACCGCGTCGGGGATGAAGAAGGTCTCCACATACAGGTCCATTTTGCCGGCCTCGATCTTGGACAGGTCCAGCACGTCGTTGATCAGGGAGAGCAGGTGCTTGCCGGCGGTGTTGATCTTTTCCAGATCGGGCACCAGCTTGCTCACCCCCAACTCCTGCGCCTCCTCCTGGAGCATCTCGCTATACCCGATGACGGCGTTCAGCGGCGTGCGCAGTTCGTGGCTCATGTTGGCCAGAAAAAGGCTCTTGGTCCGGTTGGCGCCCTCCGCCGCCTCCTTCGCCAGGTTCAGCGCCTCTTCCTCGCGCCGCCGCTGGCTGACGTCGCGGAACACCAGCACCACCCCGACGAGGATACCCTCGTCGTCGCGGATCGGGGCCCCGCTGTCGTCGATGGGCACCTCGCCGCCGCCGCGGCACAAGAGTATCGTGTGGTTCCCCAGGCCCACGACCACGCCTTCGCGGAGCACCCGCCCCACCGGACCCTCGACCGGCGCGCGGCTGGCCTCGCTGACGATGGAGAACACTTTGTCGACCTGCTCCCCGAGGCCGCCGTCCACCCAGCCGGTCAGGCGCCGCGCCACCTGGTTCATGTACGTCACCCGCGACTGGTCGTCCGTCACGATGACCGCGTCGCCGATGCTGGCAAGGGTGGTGCGGAACCACTCCTTCTGCTGGTACAGGACCTGGCCGGCCTTGCGGCGGGACAGGAGTTCGCGGAGAAAGAGCAGGTAGGCCAGGGCCAACCCCGATACCCCGATGCCCGAGCCGACAAGGTTGGTGGCGACGGCGGTGCGAAAGCTGCGCCGCGACTCTTGCTCCCGCGCCGTGAGGAGAGACTGTTCCTCGCCCATCATCTGGCGCACCAGGACGCGCGTGTCCTCCATGAGTTGCCTGCCCCTGCCCATGCGCAGCTTTGCCAGGGCGATCTCCGGTCCCTGCTCCCGGCGCAGACGGAGAATCGTGTCCATCTCCTCCAGCTTGGCGGCGACCGTCTGGTCGAGCCGCGAAAAGCGCTCTTGCTGCCGCGGGTTGTCCCGGATCAGCATGCGTACCCGCGAAAGCTCGTTGTTCACCCGGGACAGGGCGGCATCGTAGGGTTCCAGATAGCGCGGCTCGCCGGTGATCAGGAAGCCGCGCTGCCCGGTCTCGGCATCGGTCACGGTGGCCAGGGTGCTTTCGAGGGCGGCGATGACCTCGTTGGTGTGGGTGACCCACTGCTCGCGATCCGCCATGCGCGTGGTGTTCCTGTAGGACGCGACGCCATCGCCGAGCAGGATCAGGAGCACCAGGGCGAAGCCGACACCGACCCAGTAGGGGGTAGAATCTGTCATGAAGGTTCCGGGCTCATCATTGGGAGGCTGAGGTTCGACACGGCGGGGCCCCTTCAGTGTAGACCGCCCCGCGGCCCCGTCAACAGCCGACTACCCAGATCGTATAGGGACCGCGTCGGCGCTTTTTCATATACATGCGCGCTTCCTTCGAAGGGCCACGCCCGGTTCGAAGATCGAAGAGCACCAGCCAGCCCTCCCATGGACCGGTCTGCTCCAGGAAGCTGATGAGCTGGTGTACTCCATCCGCCTCGCTCTCGATGTCGCGCCGCTGCATGGCCGCGATGGCGTGCCGTTCGTTGTTCCACAGGATGAGCAGGTCCAGCGCGCCGCGCCCCCGGCCATAGTCGCGCTCGATCCTGCCGGTCCCATCGACGATTCGCTGCACGAAGGCCGAAAGCAAAAGCTGCGGCGCGGCCTCGCGATAGGGCTGGTCCGCGGCCAGAAGGCGGCCCGGGTCACGCCAAAATGCCTGCCACCCCGCCATCAACTTCGGCATGTCGAGGCTGCCGTCGGGGCGGACATACCACGCGGGCTGGTGGACGATGCCATGCTGCTGGAGATGGCACAGTTCCCGCGGGACGATCTCCTTGTAAATGGGGTTGGCGATCTCGGGCTGCCCGTCCCGCTCGATGAGGAGCCCGAGTTCCAGCAGGGGGGACAGGTCCCTTTTGCCGGCTTTCTTGTCACGCAGGGGGGCGCCCACCAGCATCGGCTCGATGACCCGCCGCACCGGGTCCGTGAGCAGCTTTTTGCCCAGCGAATCGATGTGGGTCCGGCGCTGGACGATGAGGGTCTCCTTGGCGGCCTCCACATGCGCGGCGGTGACGGCCACGGTGCAATCGGTCACGTCGCGGTTGACGATCTGGTCGGAAAGGGCGTGGACCAGCCAGGGATGGCCCGCGCACAGGTAGTGGATGCGCTCGATCGCCTCGCCCAGGAAGCGCTGCCCGGTCATCCGGGTATGTCGCGCCAGCAACTCCGCCAGATCGGCCCGGGATAACGGCAAATGGGCGGGCTGGGCGACAACCGGGGTGTGCATCATCATCATTGTCAAAGCGCACCGTAGCCCGGATGAGCGGGAGGCGACAAGGTGCGGCCGGGAAAGCCGCCTGCCGGCGGTTAGGGCGTGAAAAAGAATTATTTCCACATTACTGTCGCTGATAGAGGTGAGCCGGGGCTGCCTCCCTATCACTTTCTACTCGCTAAGCGGAGCGCCTGGGTTGCTGTATGTTCCCGAC
>JBBRLA010000304.1:0-9712 GCA_038231615.1 Polyangia bacterium
ACAGGCCGTTGATCGACAAACCATTGTCCGAGGAGAGGCCGAGTTGCTCCGCGGAGACTTGTGGATGCTCCTCGACCGCACAGCCCAAAAGCAGACTGGCGAACCCGACTCCGGCCAGGGCCGGTCGTCCTGCGGAAAAGCAGCGAAAAGAACCAACTGCGATAGAAATAGATTCAAACATGGGATGTCTCTCCTGGTTTGGGGCGAATGACAAATGCTGCCAAAGCAGCCGCCGTGCCAAGCATGACATCCATAAGGACCGCGGACTTCGAGAGACAGGGGCGGTCCCAGATGGCGGCAAGGCGCCGTCTGGCCGGCGCAAATCCCCGGCCGAGGCGACGAAACGCCTTGTGCGGCAAGGGGTTCGGGGCCTAGTTGGCACCCGGCGTATAAATGCCAGCCCTGGCGGATTCACGCCATCGTTCTACCGGCCCCATCGGGCCGCCCCCTACGTGCGCCGGCTCATCGACCAGGTCGGGGTACCGGACGTCGACTCCATCGACGGCCTGCCGCCCGCCGTGGCCTTGCAGCAGCAGCGCGGCACGCCGAGCACCCGCTCTTCGGTCGGCAGCGTGACGACGCTGTCGAGCCTGGTGCGCATCCTCTACTCGCGCGCCGGGACCTAGCCGAGAAGGAGCGAGGGGCTCACCCCCGTTCGAGCACCGACTTCAATCGCGCCAGATCCTTCCGATTGGCCCGACGCATCATGGCGGCCATGAAAGGGGCGGCGATCTTCGAGAAGCCGCTCGGCTCCCCGCGATTGCGCAGCGTCATGCGCGTCCTGCCCTCGCCCGCGGGCTCCCACGTATAGGTCGTCTCCATCGGAAACGGGCCCTCGGAGGTGCGCATGACCAGCCGCGAGCGGGGTTCGAGTTCGATGATCTCGTAGGTGTACGCAAGTCGCCTGCCGAGAAAATGGGCGACGAACGCTAGCCGCGTACCCACCCCGGCGGGTGGGGGGGTCTTCCATTCGACCGACTTGATATTGACATACCAGTCCGGGGCCTTCGCCGGGTCTCCAGCGAAGGCCGAGACCTCCCCGGGGGGACGATCGATGACGATCTCGGTCAGCACATCAACGGGCATGCTTATCTCCTTGCCTGCCCTTGTAGCGCCGCAACAGGGAGGAGACAATACGACGAATTCGAGACACATTTACTCAATGACTGGGACAATCCGACTGGAAGACATGCGGCTTTTCGCCAAGGTCGCCGAGCAAAAGAGCATCACCGCCGCGGCGCGGCTCCTGGGCATGCCCAAGCAGACCCTCAGCCGCCGCATCGCGGAGCTGGAGGGCGCGCTCGGGGTCCCGCTCATGCACCGCACGACCCGCCGCCTGTGCCTGAACGACGCCGGGGCCGCCTACGCCGAGCGCTGCGCCGACATGGTCCGCATCGCCGAGGAAGCGAACCGCGCGGTCACCGATGCGCACGATGTCCCCCGCGGCACCCTGCGCGTGACCGCCGACCCGGTCTTCGGCGAGGCCTTTTTGGGCGACCTGATCATCGATTTCGCGCAGCGGTGGCCCGAGGTGCACCTCGACGTCCTGTTGACCCGCCGCCGCGTCGATCTGATCGAGGAAGGCTTCGACGTCGCTTTTCGCATCGGCCAGGTCGACGATGCGGACCTGTCGGGGGTCCGCCTCGCCCCCGCGCGCGTGCGCTACTGCGCCAGTCCGAGCTACCTTGCCCGTCGGGGCGTCCCCGCAACCCCGGAGGATCTGAAGGCCCATGAATGCATTTTGGTGATGTCCGACGGCGCACCCATGCGCTGGCCCTTCCGCGGGGAAAAAGGCCTGGCCCTGGTGCCGGTCACCGGGCGGCTGACGCTCACCAGCTTCAACATGGCGCGCGCCGCGGCGCTGGCCGGGCTCGGGATCGCCATCTTCCCGGAGTTTGCCTGTGGCGAAGACATTCGCACCTGCCGGCTGGTGCCGGTTCTCGACGACTGGGTCGCGGAGGTCGGCGCGGTCTGGCTGATCCATGCGCGACGCCGGCTTCTAGCGGCCCGGGTGCGGGCCTTCGTCGACCTTGCCCGGGAGCGGTTCGCGCAGGAACGAGGTCTGTGACCCCGATGAAGGGGCGGCAGGTTCGATGAAGTGTGAGAGCCGGCAGGGGCCTTTTATAGGGGCCGGCGGACGTTTGAAACGTCCGCTAAGGACGGGTCAGAGGATCCGCCCCGATCAGACAGCCGACCAGGTACGGGTGCGCTTGAGCTGCTCCTTGAGCGCCCGCAGGCCGTCCAGATCCATCCCTTCCAGCTGCTCCCGATGCCCGGCCGAGACCGGGACCCCCCAGGCTTCGCACAGGTCCGTGATGGCCTCGCGCAGGCCCTTCTCCAGGCCCTTCTCCAGGCCCTTGTCCACCAGACTCTGTTCATAGCGTTCAAATTCGGCCCAGCTGGCAGTCATATCTTCTTTCTCCTCATCGCTGTCTTTTGTAGCACGGCTCAAGGTATGCCGCAAAAAGCCTCGCAGCCGCCGCAGCATGCCGGCATCCGGGTCGGCATCCGGCACGCTGCCCATCTCGCGGAGCGCCTGGCGGCACACCGCCACCGATCCCATCAGCCGCAAAAGCAGCGTCTCCCGACACAGGGGCAGTTCGGACACCACTACCAGCCCGATGTTCATACCGTGGCCCACATGGCCCTGGCTCACCTCGTAGACCCCGCTGGGGAAGCCGGCTCGCTGCTGGACCTGGTATTCGCCCAAAAGCCCCTCAGGCCGCCCCGCCGAGATGATCCACAACCGCGACGGCGACACGATGGGCGTGGGCCCGGGCCCGGCCTTCATCTTCTGCTGCTGCTGCCGACGCCAGGCGAGCTGTTTGAGTTGGCTGTCCCAGAAATCAGCGAGCGACACAGCGCTGCTGAACACCTCGATCATGCAGTCGCAGTCGAAGAGCAGCGCCAGAAGGGTCAGATAGGTGGGCAGCGGATCCGCCAGCAGGCGCCGCTTCAGGCTTAGATCGAAGCGCAGGGCATCGGTGGCGGGAATCTCCAACTCGCGCTGGACCTCGCCCAGGCGATCCAGGGCCTGCTCGGCGATCAATTTGGCTCGTTCGTCGTGTTCTCGGTGCATGCGGCACCGTAGCCCGATCGATCAGCCCGTCAAGTTTTTCGCCTTTTTGTCGTCCCTAGAGCGACGCGGGCTCAGGGCGCGCTGGCCGGGTGACCGTCATGTGCCGGCGTCCCGCGAAGCTTCTTCTCGAACGAGGCGACGAACCGATCGCGCCCCTGCTCGACCGGGAATGCCCGCGCCACCCGCAGCGCCTTCTCCAGCGTCCTGCGCGCGCCCGCGCCTTCGCCCCTGGCGATCTGGGTGTCCGCCTTCAAGTCGTAGAGCTGCAGCGAGCGCGGTCCGTACCCCTTCGCCAGCGCCCGATCTACGGCCGCCAGCGCGTCGTCCTGTCGCCCCGCCGCGTGATAGATGAACGCCAGCCACGCCGGCGGGTTGTAGTCCGCGGGCAGGTCACGCTCTGATTGCATGAGCGCCGCCTCCGCGCGCAGCGGCTCGCCCATGGCCAGCGCTACGCTCACGCGCCCCGTGTCGAAGGCCGCGCGCTGCTCCGCCCCCGTCGCGCGCCCCGCTTCATGGTCGAGGAACTCCAGCCAGCGCAGGGCGAGCGCCCGCTTGCCTCCGTTGTCGCCCGCCTGCGCGCGAAGATCGACCAGCGTCTCGAAGAGCGCCGAACGATCGTCGGCCAGCAGCCCCGGCAGCTTCAGCGCCTCCTCGGCGAGCGGCACGAGCTTCGCCAGCACGCTCGCTCTCTCTTCTCCCTTGAGCTCGGCCGCGCAGCCCAGGGCGAACGCCGCAGCGTTGGCGAAGGCCGGGCCGCGCGGGATCGTTGGCACCAGCTCCTTCCCCGCCAGCGCGCAGCTGGCCGTGTTGTGCGCCATCTGCAGCGCCGCCAGAAGCGACACCACCGCCCGCGGCCGCGTGTCCGCAGGCAAGCGAGGCAGCGCCGCGCGATAGACCACGGCCGCCTCCTTCATCTTGCCCTCCGCGTTCAGTCGATCGGCGCGCGCCAGCTTGCCCTGCGCGTCGCCGCGCACCGCGCGCTCGCCATCATCGAGCAGCTTGACCAGCTGCGTCGCGCTCAGGCCCCCCGGCCAGCGCAGCACCGCCTGCTCGCGCGCGCCGTCGATCACCAGCAGCGTTGGTCACGCCTCGATCGGGTACCTGGCGAGGAAGGGCGCGTTCTTCTCCTTCTCGGTGTCGATGCTGAGCCACACGAACCGTCCGGCGTGCTTCTTCAGCGCCGCGTCGGGGAACACGTACGCGCGCAGGAAGCGGCAGGTGTGGCACCAGGGCGCCCAGGCATCGACCAGGATCGGCAGCCTGCGCGCCCTCGCCTCGGCGACGGCGCGACCATAGTCGTCCTCGATGAAGGGCAGCGCCGCCCCGGGGGACTCGCCGGCGTCAACGAAAGCGGGCGCGCACAGGAGCGCGAGGCACAACAGGGTCTGCTTCATGTAGGAATGTGTCGGCGCGGTGCTCGCAGTTTCAACCTATTTGGTGGAGTGAATCTCGCACAGTAGAGCTACACATAAGTTATTTGTGCCCACACGTACCTTCACATGTGTAAAAATGCGTAACCAAAAATAACAATTCACTTTCAATGAATTCGTTTTTTGGACAATGGATTTGTAGTTGGGCCGGGCTGAACCATTCAACCGACATCCAAGAGCACGACCATGTCTGAAAATGATGCGCTTGTGGGGCGTGCAATCGAGAAGCTGAATGTGGATGAGGCAAGTTTCGAAGAATGGCAACGCGGCGGCGCCTGGTTGATGGCAGTGGACAACCAGACCGGTACAGCGGTCAGCTGGGCCGCGGCCCATGAAGACTCCGGTGAGACGCCGTTTCGGGCCATTCCACCGGGACTTAGTGTGCGGCATGTGATCGGTACAACCTTCTCGTTTGCTACTCGCTATTCTGGAGGTGGCCGGAGATTCGTGCTGGCGCTCTCGAATCCGATGCTCGGAGCCAGAAAAATTGATATCCAGGATCAGGACACCAATCCCGCAGACGTCTGGAACGGCATGGACAACGGCGATGATACCCCCTCTTCCATCAAGGAGCCAGATCCAAACAGGGCGCTTCTACATCATCCAGCTTGCTCGGCAACACAGGCGGCCGTGAGATCAATGCGCATAAGGCCGTTGCCGACTGCTGGGAGCGATTCTACCTGATCGAACTCGGCGGAAAGAAAGTGGCTCTGCGGACTGCCTCCGGACTACCTGTGCGCCGAAGGAGGCGGCGGGCGCGAGCTGATGGCGAACAAGGCAACGCGGGACACGTGGGAGACCTTTACCGTTCATGAGTGTGAAAAGTTTGCTTTTCAGGCCCTCAATGGCCAGTACATCTCCGCCGAAGACGGCGGAGGCCGGGGACTCCGCGCCGATAAGAACGCGATTGGCGATTGGGAGAAGTTCGTCGTGAGCCTCGTGTAAGGCCGGGCAGACCCCGAGCCCCATCACGGCAGTGCCTTTTATCCTTCATCTACCCACCTCGCCCCCACATCACGCGACTCAGGGAGGATCGGGAAAGTCCGCAGGCTGATCGGGCCCAGGGCAGGGCAGGGCAGGGCAGGGATGACGTGCCATCAGCGTCCCCTGGCCCTGCGGAGGTTGGGCGCCCGCTCGACCTGTACCAGGTCGTCCTCGGGAGGCTCGACTGCGCGTCGATGGCCTTTTCCCGCCGGGCCCGCAGAAGCGTGGAGAAATGCGCCGCCAGGGCGCTCCCGTTGATTTTGGTGAAGACATCGAGTTGGTCATCCAGGACCAGCCGTCCCACATGATCAACGCCGGTCGATCTTGTCCAGTTCCACCGCTAGGTCATGAGCGGCGCACGGGAACGACACCAGGCTGGTGAGGAGCGGATCTCCATCGACGCTCCACCATGAGCCCTAGTGCTCCAGCCATTGCGCAAGCAGTGACGGCGAAATCGAGTACTCGTGCTTCAGCACAGTTGGACCGTAGCAGCGCCGGAGGAGAACGGCAAGCCAGCGCATCCAGAACTTGATCCGAGTCAACCTCTGGGTCGGCTAGCGGCCCATCACCACCGGGTAGTCCACGGTCAGCGGCTGCCTGCCCGGCGGCGGGGGCAGCCGCCACTTCTCGGCGGCACGCAAAAGGCAGCGTTCGACCCCCGCCGCATAGAGCGTCGAGGCCGCCACCCGGCTGCGTTCCACCGCCCCGTCCGCACCCACCGTCAGCCGCAGCACCACTCGCCCAGCCAGCTGCGGGTGCTTGGCCAGCGCCTCGTTGTAGCAGGCGGAAAGTTCGCCCTTGTGCCGCTGCACCGCGGCGATGATCTCCTGTGCCATGGGGGTCACCACCGCCTCGCCGGGTGCCGCGTTTTTGATAATCTTGAACTCGGTGCGCCGGTTCAACGCCCGGCCTTCCTGCGTGTGGTTGTCCGCCACCGGCTGGTCCGGCCCGTTGCCCACCGCCACCAAGCGCGCCCGCTCGAAGCGGTGCCGCTCGATCAGGTAGTCCACCACCGCGGCGGATCGCTTTTCGGAGAGCGCGACGTTGGCCGCGCGCCGCCCGGCGTTGTCGGTATTCCCCTCGATGCGCACGTAGGCGTTCTGGAACACCGAGAGGGTCTGCGCGAAGCCATCCAAAAGGCCCCGGGCGTTGGGATCGATCGTGCTGGACCCGGTGTCAAAGTAGATGCTGACGCTCTTGGTCAGCAGCGATGGGCCGTCCTGCTTCCGCGGCGCCGCGGTGAAAGTGAAGTCTTCGACCACGCGGTCGGCCTTGTATTTGGGCGCCAGGCGATCCAGTGCCAGAAGGTACTTGGTCCCCGCAGGCGGGGGCGCGTCGCCCGGGAAAAGTCCCTCCTTCTTCCAGAAGCGGCTGGCGTCCAGGTACAGGCGGTCGTAGGCGCAGTCCTCGGTGGCCAGGCCGAAGAAGTCGCGGGGAGCGGCAAAGCTGGCCGGCTTGACCTTGAGCAGGGTGTCGTGGATTTCCTCGGGCTTCTGTTCAAAGGCGGTGGCGGCGAGCTGGATGGTGCGCTCCCGCGCGTCGGGGTCATCGACCAGTCGCTGCACCGCGGCGAAGAAGCCGGTGAGCAGCACGGGCAGCTCTTCTTTGTGCGCCTGTAGGAAGTCGGTTTTGGCGAAGAGGACGTCGGCGATCAGGTTGGTGGCGGTGGAGGTGGTGACCAGGGAGTGGCCCTTCTGTCCGGCCAGGGCCTGTGAGAGGTGAGGTTCCCAGAGCGCCGCGGCGTCGACCTCGCCGCGGAAGAAGAGGGACGCGGCCTCCGGAGTCTTGGTGGCGAAGACCAGATGGGTCTTGACCTCCTCGATCTCGGGAGGCTTCAAGTTGCTGCGGTCGAGCAGGGAGAGCAGCAGGTAGTGGGTCGGGGTGTTGCGGGTGGTGGCTATGCGGGCGTGGCGCAGGTCCTCGATGGACTGGAACTGGGGCTTGGCGATGATGCCGATGTTGCCGCGGGACCAGTCGACCAGGAGGAAGCTCTGGAGGTCGATGCCCTTCTGCTTGTACAGGGGGACCAGATTGGCCAGGTAATCCAGGGTCAGGAGCATGACCTGGACCTGGCCGTCGTCGAAGGCCTTGAGACGCTCCTTGGAGCCGCGGATGAGGCGGATCTCGACGTCGAGGCCGGCCTTTTTGAAAGCGGAGCCGGGGCCGGGGAGGGCGCCGTCGTTGGCCAGGAGCAAGGGGTAGGCGCCGCCGAAGTCGTTGACGCCGATGATGATGCGCCCGGGTGCCGCGGCGCTCTCGCCGGGAGGGTTCGATTTGGGGCTGGGGCGCCACCACTGGGGGTGGAAATACTCGATGGAACCGCCCACGGCGACCATGGTGAGGACAATGAACGCCTTGGCCAGAGGGGTGAACCGCATGATCCGAACAGGGTACCCGATCTGGCTGCCGGGCCTTGCAAGAAATTTGAGCAATGACAGGAAGGATGACAGTTCCACAAGCCCCTCTGCCTCGGCCCGCTCCTCCTCGCTCAGGACATCTCCTCGGTCCTGCTTGTCGAGAAGGAATTGCAGCCGGCGATCCAGACTCGCGGGAAAGGCGAAGTTGGCGATGTCAGCGGGCAGTTCTACGACCCTGGATGCACTTTGCATAGGCCCAGACCCGCCCTGAATGTGCCAGCCGCTCTTGTCCGCCTTGATGTCCAGATGTAGGGGCGGAGCATCCGGGTGGGCGACCCGGGCCAGGTTGTCGTTGGGGTACTCTTCAACCGGCTTCTCTCGCAACACCATCAGGCGCAGCAGCCTCTCTGCCCTCGGGCCCATGGGCTCCTTCTCGTTCTCCCAGCGGGACACGGTCTCGCGGGCGATGTCCATGACCTTGGCAAAATAGCCGCCCGACAGCCAAGGTACTTTCGCAGGAAGCGGATCTCTTCGCTGCGCAACCGGCCCGGCTGAGTGGCCAGGGCGAAGGCGATGACACGGTGCAACTCGGACAGGCGCGGGATGGACAACAGCTTGGCAGCGCAACTCGGGCAATGGTCAAACTGGGCATCGATGAGCACGACGTTCGACAACCCAGACTCAGTGTAGCGGTGGTTCTCCGTCCGTGCCTCAAGTACCCCGGTCCTGCACGTTGGGCACTTCATTTGATCCTCCAAGCGGTTACGACGACCAGAACATCAGGTTCGTCCAGAGGCAGTTCGACGATGAGGCACATGCGGACGAGGCGCTCACGGTAACGGCCCGCAGCTTCATCGCCTGGTTCGGCCGCGGTGCTTCGCGGCCGCATGTTGAACCGAACCCCATGGTAGGCTATCCTACGTGCATGACTGTTGAACTGTCTAGCCCCGTCGAGGAACAGCTGCGCCTGCTCGCAAGGAAGCAAGGCCGGGATGTCCGCGTCGTCGTCGAGGACGCCGTCCGGCAGTACGTCGAGGCCGCTTCCATCACCGATCTGGACGCCGCTGAGGTGGCGCGAACGCAAGTCGCATTGGCCGGCGAGCTTCCCACGCCGACCGAGTGGAAGGCCCGTCGCCGGTGAAGCGCGCGGAGGTCTGGTGGGCGGACCTGCCGCCGCCCGCAGGTAACCGGCCAGTCCTGATCCTGACCCGAGATGCCGTTCTCCAATCGATCGGCGGTATCGTGGTCGCTCTGGTCACCCGCACGGTCCGCGAACTCCCAACCGAGGTCGTGCTCGGCCGCCGGCAAGGCTTGCCCGTCCGATGCGTCGCAAATCTCGACAACATTCTCACGGTGCCGCGCGACCGGCTCAAACGACTCATGGGTCTGGGCGCGGTGGTAGGCGGAAAGGTCTGCGTCGGCCCGCAGCCGCTGCCGGGACTTCGGCGCGGGACTCTGGGCGTCGGGTTGCGCGGTAGGCGGGCTCTCGATGGACGATCGGTCCCCGATTTGCGGTTCCCGGCCGGATGCTCCATGGGCAGGGGTTGCACGCCGCCCCCCATTCCGGGCAGGATCTGTATCCATGGGGCGCTGGTGAAATCGACCGGCGTGGCCACGGGGGGCGAGGCGTGGAGGGACAGCGCGGGATGGGACGGCGGGGCGTTTGCCGGGGACGGGGTCGCGGAGGCCGTTGCTGCGGCCTGCTTGCGAGTCCGGGTCTTTTTCTGGGACTGGTAGTAGGCGTTCAACATCAGGAAGGCGGCCCCTGGTTCTCGTCGCGCAGCTCGGCCGCCGTGCAGGGCGCGTCGGGGAACAGGTCGGGCCTTTGGGCGGCGGCGCGGGCCACCGTATCGACCAACCCG
>JBBRLA010000305.1:0-9708 GCA_038231615.1 Polyangia bacterium
ATCGGCGCGGTGCTGGCTTTGCCACATCCGTCGGAGGCGTCCCCTGCGCTCGGCCGGTTTCGCGACCGGGCTGCGCAGCTTGTCGCGGCGCTGCCCCCGGGGCCCTCCGGTGGAGACATGAGCTTGCCGATGGCCCTGGCTCCGCGCCGGGCCAGCGGCCCGGATCTGAAACAGGCGCTGATCGGCAGCAGGGGCCGGGCAGGGGTCATCTGCGCGGCGACGCTGCCGGTGCTTCGGAATGCGCCCGAGAGCCATTGCGTTGGGTGGTCGTTCGCGACGGAGCAGAGCGCGATCGGCGTGCTCTTCGAACTGCTTCGGGTGACACGCGGCACCGGTCCCGCGGACGTACATCTTCTGGGCGCCAGTCTCCTGTCTCAGGTGGCGGCGGTACAGGGGGTCGATGTCACCTTGGGCAGAGCAGCGCTCTTCGCCCGGGCCGACGGGGCGGCGGAGGTGGTCGAGGCCCAACTGGGCAGCCTGGGGGCGCTGGCCGTGGCAGCGGGGGGGCAGGGACTGCCGGATAGGTTGAGCACTTTCTGGCTGGCACCGCCGACACCGGGCGCCGCGGAGCCGGACGGACGGCTGGCGCTGTGGCCCGTTGGGGAGCATGAACTTTTCGCCTGCTCCCCGGACGAGGTTGGCGCTGCGCTGGCGGAGGCCGGAGGCCGGAGCCTGCTCTGCGGGGTGCACCTGCATGGGATGGCCCTGTGCAGCGAGACGCCCTTACCCGTGTCCTCGGGGTCGGAGAAGCGGACCGGCCCCCGGGTGGAATTGCTGGCGCAGGTGCACCGGCGGATGAACGGCCATGATCTCCTCGTCTGAAAAAGAATCCTCTGGGGGAACCAGCGATGCCTGACTTGCAGTCCTCGGTCGATCTCTGCACCTATTGCCCCAGGCTTTGCAGCCATGCGTGCCCGGTGTCGTTGGTCGAGGCCCGCGAGACAGTGACGCCCCAGGCCAAGATGGCGAGCTTCGGGGCCCTGCGCCGGATCGCTGTTCCGATTGAATACCCGGAACTGGCCCTGCCGCTTTATGCCTGCACCGGCTGCGGCGCCTGCACCGAGGTGTGCCTGTACAAGGTTGAACCGGGCGTGGTGTTGTTGCAGGGCAGGGCGGTGGCGGACGCGGGCGGTGCGGCCCACCCCCGTCTCGGCGACCTACCGAGACAGCACCGGGAGCAGGCCCGTCGCGCAGCCGAACGGGTACAGGCGGCGGTCCCCACGGAGAGGCTTTCGGCGGGATCCACCCTGACCTATCTGCCCTCTTGCGAGTTCGATCGGGATGGGCGAGGGGAAACCGCGCCCGAGAAAGACGACGATCCGGGCATTCGAGATCCGGGCGAGGAGGCGCGAGCTGCATTGCGCGTCTTTGACCGTCTGGCCTTGGACGCCCGGAGAAATGACGAGGCGCTCCCCTTGCTGACCCTGGCCCTGCTGAGCGTCGGTTGCGGGGGCTACCCGCTCTTCGCCGCGGGCCTGGCCGAGCGGTTTCGGTTGCACGCCGAGAACCTGGCCCGCGAGCTTCAAGGGCATTCGACGGTGATCATGGGCTGCGCTCCGTGCACCTGGCTGCTGCGAACCCAATACCGGGCAGCGGGCGCGCCGCTGCGGCCGAAGATCCTGCACGTCACCGAGTTCCTGGCACCGCTGGCCGAGGCCCTGCCGGTACACCGTCAGATGCCCGCTGCCGCCTATCACGACTCCTGCTATCTGGGCCGTCATCTCCAAGTGTACGACGAGCCACGCCGGCTCATGGATCGGGCGGTGGCGGTGGTGACCGAATTTACCCATCATCGGGCCGACGCGCGCTGCTGCGGCGGAGGCGGGCTCTTGCCGCTGACCGCACCGGCCACCTCACAAGGCATCGCCGCCGAGCGTCTCGGCGAACTCGGGGTTCTTGGGCCGTCGGTCGTCATCAGCGGCTGCGCGACCTGCCAGCGACAGTTCAGTCTTGCCGGACGCTCCCGCGGCGTGCGCTCGATCGGACTCCTGGACCTGCTGGACGAGGTGACCCGCAAAGGACCCGAACGGACCAACCAGGGCAGCTCACCCCCCGCCTGCGAAGACTGATTTGCCTGGGCCAGGATGGCCGTGCCCGGTCGTTGGTCATCGCGACCGAGAGGCGGTCAGGCGTCGGCACCAGGCGTCTCAGTGTACCACTCCGCCTCGCCGTTGGTGAATGGCATGCTGCCCCGGAGGTGGCGTCGCAGCGCCATGCCGCCCAGAAAGAGCAGCAGCAGCAGGCCATGGGCGCCCACCACGGCGGTGGCCCAGGCGACACCGAGCGAGCCGGGGCGCCGGCCTTTGACGAGGAGGGGGACGTGGGAGATTCTCTCCTCCAGGCCTCGCCGGACGAGTTCCCGGGTCGCCAAATAGGTCAGCCGTCCATCCCCGGTCCCGAAGCCGATGATTCCTTCGACCCAGGCGGGGGTGGGCGGGGCCTGGTAGCCGCGGGCATAAAGGGTCGAGAGGCCGTTCGAGGACCCGTGGGCGTCCACCAGGGCCTTGATGTGCACGCCACCGCCATGGGGCGCGTCGGCATCATCACACTCGGACTCGGGGGTCAGGGGGTAGAATACGTGGTCGTTCTCATCTCGTTCGCTGGTCATGATGATGCCGTCGGGGCTGACGGCGACCTCCAGGTCATGGCGCACGCAGCCACGCACCATGACCCAGCCGCGGGTCCTCGGGTCCAACTCTTCGGCGCGGAGGTCCTGGCGCGGGCCCTTCTGGTGAAGGCGAATCTCCTGGGCGCCAATATAAAGCGCGAAACCGGAACCGAAAACGATCCCCGCGCAGAGCAGCGCCAGCATGAACCAGAGTCTGATGGGCATGGATGTTATCGAAGGAAGTCCATCCTTCCTCAGCCGCCCCGAGTCTAGCATGGGCCGGCGACTCCGGGCCAAGCCGACTTTTTCGCCAACTGACCTGACCTGACGACAACATCCCCTCGCTTTTCCCCCCAGGGCTGCGTCAGCCGCGGCCAAACAGAATCCCTGCCCCTCTCATCTGGGCCGCAGGGGCTTGCAGGTGTTACCGATCACACCCGCACACCCGACTCAGGCCCTTGCACTCCTTCTGACTCTGTGCGATGTCACAATGGTGCCTACCATGATGGCGGCTTTTTGGGCCTGCACCCCCCGGCTTTTGCTCCTCCTCGCTCTGGCCGTGCCGGGCGCCGCGGGCGCGGGCGAGTTTACTCTTTCGATCGTCGGTACCAGCGACCTGCATGGCCACGTCGAGCCGACCCCGTTGACGGTCAAGGACCGAAACGGAGAGGCCCAGAAGGTCGATCGCGGCGGCCTGCCCTTGCTCTCCGGCTACCTGGAGGACCTGCGGCGCCGGCATCCGGTCATCTTGCTCGACGCCGGGGACCTCTTCCAGGGCACCCTTATCTCGAACCTCGGCGAGGGGCAGGTGGTCATCGACGCCTACAACCTCCTGCGCTACAACGCCGCCGCCATCGGCAACCACGAGTTCGACTACGGGCCGGTGGGTCCTGCGGGCGTCGCCCGGGCAGGTAGCGATGAGGACCCGGTAGGCGCCCTGAAGGCCCGCATCGCCGCCGCTCGCTTCCCTTTCCTGGCGGCCAACATCATCGACAACGCCACCGGACGGCCGATCGCCTGGCCCAACGTCTACCCTTCGACGATCATCACCCTCCCCGAGGAACCATCTCTGCGCATCGGCCTGATCGGCGCCACCGCGGAGGACACCCCCCGGACCACCAACGCCACCAACCTGCGCGGCCTGACCATCGCCGAGGTGGTCCCCGCGGTGTTGGCTCAGGCCAGGGCGCTGCGGAAGCAGGGGGCGCAACTGGTCCTTCTGACGGTCCATGAGGGGGCCAACTGCAAGGGATTCACCAACCCGCGCGACCTGTCCGCCTGTCAGAACGACGATGGGCGGGTGGTGAAGATCGCCGCGGCGCTTGGCGGCCAGGTGGATGCCATCGTAGCGGGGCACACTCACTCCGGGATGGCACACTTCGTCGGCCCGGTGCCGGTGATCCAGTCCTTCGCCAACGGGCGGGCCTTCGGCCGCATCGACCTCTCGTTCCATCGAGTGGGGCCGCGCCTGATTCTGGACCCCGACAAGACCCGGGTGTTCCCGCCTACGGAGGTGTGCAGCGTCGCCGTTTCCGCCGCCTGCGATGCCCAGTCCCTGAACGGCACGGAGAGCAGGCCGGCGATCTACGAAGGGCAGCCCGTCGCGCCCTCCGCCACCATCGCGGCGACCCTTGCTCCCTACCGGGAGCGGGCACAGGCCCGTCGTGCCGAACCGCTGGGGTTCAGCCTGAAGCAGAAGATGTCCCGGCGCTACCGCGACGAATCGCCGCTGGGCGCCCTGCTGGCAGATCTCATTCGGGAAGGCGCCTCGCTGGTCAAGGGGGAGCCGGTGGACTTCGCCCTGCAAAATGGCGGCGGCATCCGCAGCGATCTTCCCGTCGGGGCCCTGACCTACGGGGACCTCTTCGAGATTGTCCCCTTCGACAACCGCCTCGCCATCATCCGGGCGCCCGGGCGGGTTCTCTCCGATCTCTTCGCCCTGAACATGGGCAGCGCCTCTGGAGTGCTGGTCCCCTCCGGTCTGGTCGTCACCGCGCGCTGCGCCGGGGACGCCATCCAGGTGGCGCTCAGCGACTCCGTGGGTCGACCTCTCCTGCCGGATCGCGTCTACACGGTGGCGGTCAGCGACTTCCTGGCGGCGGGCGGCGACAACTTTGGTGCCGTCCTGTCCAGGTTTCCTTTTGGCTCGGTTACCTTTTACGATGATGCACCACCGCTGAGGGACATCATCCTCCTGGCCCTGAAGCAGCATCACGAACTGCCCCTGCCCCCGGATGGGCCCTCCCGGCTGCACCTGTCCATGCCCCGCCCGATCCGGTGCAAGCAGCCGTCGGTGCCATGAAAGGCGGGCGGCTGTGGTGTAACGTGCCCGTTGTGCTTCTGCACGAGCCATGGTACACGCCGGCCATGCATTTTCTTTCGCCCTCTCGCCTGCGGCGCTTCGCGATCGCTGAACCGCGGCGCCTGCGGCGCTTCGCGATCGATGTCTCACGCACCGCGCCTGTGCTGAACCGAAGCCTGGCCCTGGGCGGATTGCTCGGGCTGCTCTGCTTTCCCGCCGCCAGCTGTAGCGGCACGGTCGCCCCTGACGACTACCTCGGGACGGTGGATGGCAGCGGCTTCGACCCGCTCTTCGGCACCAACACCACGAACCTGGGCCCGGCGTGCATCGGGCCCCGCGCCGGGTACGCGGCCAATGGCACCGACACGGTGAGCTGGTATTACCTCGGGACGCTCTCGCAGACGCAGCTCGACATTTCCAACTCGACGGATCCGACCCGCACCCCGGTGACGGGGGCCTACGCGATCAGCGGGTGCGCCCCCGGCAGCGCGAGCTTCGATCCCCGCACCGATAACTATGTCCTCACGCAGCAGTACCCGATCATCGGCGGGACCATCACCCTGCCCACCAAGATCACCACCTACAAACCCTGGCAGGTGGTTTTCCCGGCCAAGGTGGTCGCCGGCCGCGCGCTGGGGTGCAACGACATCAAGTCCGAGAAATCCTTGCAGGCCCGCGGCGGCTACGACCTGGACAGCCACCTGTGGAACCAGAGCGATCGCGACGTGGACGTGAATCCGCCGACGCTGGACCAGATCCGCGCGGGCATGGTGACCTTCAAGGACTGGCCGATCTTCAACGTCGCCGCCCCCCTGATGAAGACCCAGGATCCGGCGAAGTCCTGCCCGCTGGTCAGCTGCGCCCAGCCCGGCATGTGCCCCAAGTACCCCAAGAGCCCCGGCGATCCCGCCGCGGACTTCCAGTTTCCCACGCAGAACTGGGTGCGCGGCCTGCTCGGCGGCTACCTGGACGGCGGGGACCTGCCGATCTCCACCAACCCGATGGTATGCAAGGACGTCCTGCCTGCTGGCAACACCTGCATGACCACGGGCTGCGTCTGCCCCCAGGTGAACACGGTGTACATGTCCTCAGAGATTCTGACCGCGGGCAAGATAGACACCAAGATCCTCGCGGCTGGCACCGTGACCATCGCCGGTCGCAAGAGCCCAGCCAACCTGCTGGCGACCTTCGCCGCGACCCCGGGACAGCCGGGATACTCTCCGATATGTCAAGTCAAGGTATACGACCCGACAAAGGTCGTTTGCACGCGCAAGGAAGACGATGTGGCCCCTCGCCCGCTCTGCACCGTGGATGAGCTGAAGATGTCGCCGGCCGCAGCCTTCCCCAAGGTCCCCACGACCTACGTGCACTGCCTGTTTCTTTCGCAGTCCAAGTAGACCCGGTCCCGCCTGATCGTACGGAGGCAAGCAATGCATCGGTTTGATCCACGCTCCTGGCAACGCTTCTGGTTGGCGACCAGGGTGCACCTTGTGTGGGCCTGTCTTGTGGCCGCATGCCTTTTGCCTGGCAGGGCCCTGGCGATCGGCGAGGTCACCGGCCGCATCGGGGGCTACGTATCCGTCGAGGCGACCGGGGACGGCCTGGCCGGGGTGACCCTGGCGATCTCCAGCAAGGAGCTGATCGGCGGGACCCAGACCGTCACCACCAACGACGACGGCAGCTACATCTTTCAGAACCTGCCGCCGGGCACCTACGAGCTGCGTGCCAACATCGAGGGCTTCGCCCCCGTCCTGCAGCGCAATATTTCAGTCAACACCGGGCAGCAGTCCGCGGTCGATATCAAGCTTCAGATCCAGGCCACGCCGCAGGTCAACGAGACCTACCGGGTCATCGAGAAGAAGAACCCGGTGCTCAACCAGGAGAGCGCCGCCGCGGTCACCACCCTCAACAACCAGCAGCTCACCAATTCCCCCAGCTTCCGCCAGGCACAGGGCGTGGCCCAGTTGACCCCGGGCGTCAGCCAGGGCACCGACAAGGTGTCCGTCCGCGGGGGCCTGGGCCGCAGCAACCGCTTCCTCATTGACGGACTGGACACCACCGATATCGTCACCGGCGGCATCACCTCGCCGATCAACTTCGACGCCATCGAGCAGTTCGAGGTGGTGGTCGGTGCCATGGACGCCGAGTACAACTCCCTGGGTCTGGTGCAGAACATGGTCAGCCGCTCTGGCGGCAACAAGTTCCAGGTCGACGCCAGCGTCATCCTTCAGCCAAGCTGGGTCGCCGCACCCACCCGCTACGCCGCCAATTCTCCGCTGCAGGACAGCAATTTGCTCTACGACACCCGCCCGCAGCCCCAGCGGCTCTTCTACTCCGGGAACCTCAACTTCGGCGGGCCGATCATCAAGAACAAGCTCTGGTTCTACACGTCCTTCCAGTTAAACTACAGCCGCGTCTCTACTGCATTTCCGGCGGTCCCCTGGTACGGCATCAATGACCCCTACGATCGCCCGACCGACACCTATACCTATCTCGGCCGCCTCAAGCTGACCTGGCAGGCGACCTCGTCGACACGCATCGCACTCTCGTTTAACCTCGACCGCAATTTCATCCGCAACCTCAACGCCATCACCACCCTGCTCCCCGAGGCCGATCGCCGCATCGACCGCGGCGGCGAGTGGCTGGTCCTTTTGTGGGACACCCTGATCACGCCGAAGCTGCTTTTCCAGATGCAGGCCGGCGCAACCTTCAAGGGGTCCAGCGAGGACACCATCCGTCTGCTCGGCAACGATCCCGATCATGTGGACGCGCCCCACACCATCAGCAGCCGGGGAAACCTGTTCAACGGGTACACCTACCTGAACAGCCCGGACGGCTGGAACGTCGAGAGCAAGTGGAACGTCCAGCTTTCGCCTTCTCTGCTTTACACCGCGCAGGGGCTGGGCGGGAGCCACAACATCAAGGGCGGCGTCCAGTTCGCCTATATGCGCTATGAGCACAACGTCGGCCGCGCCGGCGGGGCGACCTACGCCGACAGCATCCCCGGCTTGCCGTGCGACCCGAACAATCCGCTCACGTATTCGAGTTGCTCCCAGGTCACCACCTACCCCGAGAGCACCCCGATAGGCGGCAAGACCGGCGCTGGCTACACCACCACAGCGACCGCGTATAACGTCGGCGTGTACATTCAGGACCGCTACACCGTGAAACGCTGGCTGACCATCGTCCCCGGTTTCCGGGTGGACACCGGCATCCTCATCGACTACCAGGGCAACACCCTGGCGACCCTGGTGGGCTTCGGCCCGCGCCTCTCGGTCATTTATGACCTGACCCACGATCGCAGCACCCTGCTCAAGGCCCACTACGGCCGCAGCAACGACGTGGGCAACGCATTCATCGCCGATCGCGGCAATCCCTCCCAGATGTCCAGCCTCCAGAACTGGAACCCGAACACCAACAAGTTCGATCTGGTCAGCAAAAGCGGCGGGCCCAGTGGCCAGACCTTCGGTACCAACCTGTCTCCGCCCAAGGTCGATGAGGTCGGGGTGGGTATCCACCGGGGCGTCTTCGACGAGACCGCCGTGGGCATCGACTACACCCATCGCAAGTACGGCAACCAGTGGGTCAACGAGGAGACGAACCAGATCTGGGACACCGCCGGGCAGCGGGTCGTGGGCTACGCCAACGGCACGGCCCAGCGGATCTTCAAGGCCAATACCCCGGACGACGCGCAGCGGACCTACGACGGCCTGGATCTGTGGGTCAGCGGCACCCCCGGCGGCTGGAACATCACCGCCTCCTACACCCTGGCCTATTCTACCGGGACCGTCACCGACTTCTTCGACACCTACAAGACCAACCCGCGCCTGAATCCCCTCTTCAACGGGTCGCTGCCGGACAACTACCGTCATTACCTCAAGGGCTTCGTCAGCTACACGTTCCCATTCGGCTTCACCGCCGGCAGCCGTCTTCAATATCTGTCCGGTGCGCCACAGTGGAAGGTGTTCCAGAGCCCCCAGGACAACAGCTTTTCCTTCTACCGATCGCCGCGGGGCATCGACACCGGCACCAACACCAACGACCCCAGCACCTACGCGGAGTTCAAGCTCCCCGATCAGTTCAACCTGGACATCCAGTTGCTCTACAATCTGGAGAAGCTGACCGGGCAGAGGATCGACGTTACCGCGATGCTCTTCAACGTCCTGAACCTGGCCACCGCGACCCGCATTGACAACCGCGATGGGGCCACCTTCGGTGCCATCCAGGGCCGCAACGGCAACTTCTTCGCCGAATTTGTCCTCCGCTACCGCTACTGAGCCGCTCCTGGTCGACCGGGAGCGGTTGACTCACCGGCGCGGAAAGGGGACAATAAAACAATGCGCACCGTGAACAAGCCCTGGGGCAACGAGCTGATCTGGGCCGAGACCGACCGCTATATCGGCAAGATCCTTCACATCAAGAAGGGCGAGGGACTCTCGTTGCAGTACCACGTCAAGAAGGACGAGACTGTCATGGTCCTCTCTGGGCGCCTTCGCTTCGAGCACTTTGAAGCCGGGGAGCCGCCCCGCGTCAGCGAACTTGGTCCCCGGGAGCCCTTCCACGTCCATCCCGGTCTCCGCCACCGAATGATCGCCCTGGAGGACACCGACGTGGTCGAGGTCTCCACCACCGAGCTGGATGACGTGGTCCGCCTGGAAGACCGCTACGGCAGGATGGGCACCTCCGCGCCCTGACCTCGTCGCGCCCTCTATACAGGGTCGCCTTGACGAAGCGAGGAGGTACGCCAAAAGATGCCCGGTCCAGGTGCTTCTGTTTAGGTCTGCTCTGGGTGCCTACC
>JBBRLA010000306.1:0-9682 GCA_038231615.1 Polyangia bacterium
CCGTTGGTAAAACCCCTCGGCACTGACCCACCTGCTCTTCTCTCCTCTGCTTCCAACATCCAGCACCTGCCGCTTGCCATGCCAGCAAGCCTGCCCCCGCCGCGCTTGGCGCGCTACCCGTACTTCATTGAGCGCTTACGTCTTTAAAGCGCGCTCCATTTCAATGAAAAAATCTTCACTAAGTTTCTGCTGTGACTTGGGTAGCTCTAATTCATCGATTAGCATCTGCCGGTGTTCCTTAGGCAGTGACAACAGCAAACGACACCGGCGGACTTGTCCTCTTGTTAGGCCAGTTTCTTCGGCAAGTTCCGCTTCAGAGGGCTCCTTGTTTCGTTCTTTCCTGAATAAATCGATAACCATGGGTAATTTATTAGCGATAGTAAAATAATCCCATTGTTCCCGCAGTGCGTGAATGTTAAACATTAAGAGTAGATTTTGAAGCGGGCTAGGTCGCTCCTGCACTATTGCAGGCACAGACTTGAGGTTGAGTTTCTTGGCGCAACGCCACCTTCGCTCGCCATCGATTAGAACGAATCCCGTTTTGTCCTGGTACACCGTGAGCGGCACTTGGATTCCATGTTTATTTATGGAAGCCATCAGCGCCGCCATTTCTTCCGCACGGAAGATGAGGCGTGGATTGTCCGGGTTGCGGCAGATCAGGTCTGGAGGGATATTACGGAGACCACTCTGGCTTGCTGACATTAGTGTCGCTCCGATATCATCGGTATGATGGGAGAACAACTCACGGCAATATTCACAAGCATAGAATCGCCTTCTGCCCAAGGGCTGTGGCATAAGCTGCGCCATCCATCCGAGGCGACGCGCACGGCATTCCATCAACGCCAACGAAGGTTCGAACCGACGCACAAGTGAGTATCATTGTCGCTTTTTCGCCGCTGTGGGCTAAAGCCCGCTCGTGGAAATTTTAGGCGTTGCTGGCCGGCGCCGCAAGCGGAAGTTACAGGTCCCAAATCCGCCCGTAAGCGGACGATGGCGAGCCAGATGGGAAGGTGACGCGAACCACTGCATACCACTGCGCATTTGTTCCTTTCGTTGTCTGATGAGTAGCCTTCTGCTTCCATTTGCCGTCAAGATCCTTGAATTTGGCGTACCAGCTGGGGCGAGCTTTGGCCCCTCGATTGACGACGTATCCCATTGAACTTCTCTTCTTCAATAAAGGTGTGCTTATCGACTCTATCTCGCTTCGATGAGGCGACGTGGTAAAAGACCGTGCGGCGCGCGATTTTCAGCCACTTCGCCGTCGCCGCCTTGTTGCCACCCTCAGCGGCCAACGTTTGCAAGATGATCTCGCGTTGGGCTTCCGCCATGGTTGCGCCGACAGGGATCTTGATTTCGCCAGTCAGCGAGGCCGCTTGCTCTCGTAACATCGCCTGCACTTCAATCAAGGCGGCCTGTGCCTCATGGAGCGCGCTCACTACCACGTCAACACGGGCTTTTATGCGCTCCCGGCTCATGCGTGCCCCCGGATTGGACCATCGCCGGGAATGAAGTAGGCCAGGCTGGCGAGCGGATCGGTTTCCTCTCGTCTACGCGGTGCATAGCGGGCCGCTCCGGCTATGACCAGCACTTCCATGCGATCGCGTACCCTCGGAGAAGATCGCCAAGTTGTAGTAGAGAGTCCGGCCCCGCCACGCCCAAGTCATTCGCCCAGCGAGCGATCGATGTAGTCCCGATCCAACTGAGCGGCCTTTACGGAGACGATTATAACCGAGGAGGGTCGGGAGATCCGGGCATCTCCGCAAGAGCGGCGCAGAGTGCTTCGCAGCCCAGGAGCCCATCCACACAGGCCGCGAACGACTTGCCCAGCGCATAGACTTCGTCTGCGGGGTAGGCGCGCTCCGCGAGCGCCCGGTTGTGCTGCGCCCCCAGGCAGGTCCGCTTCTTGGGATAGGGCTCGTCGTCCAGGGTTGCGCGGTCACGCTGCCAGGCCAGAAAGACGTCCTCGTCTCGACCGCCGTGCTGCTCGCGACACAGGCGGACGGCCTCTGTCGTGTTCTGGTAAAGCCAGGACTCCATGCACCAGAACGGCATTAGGACCAGCAGCCGCTGCAGGGAGTAGGCCGTCGGCGCGGGCCGCCGCCTCTGTTGCAGGAACATGCCTATCAGCCGGCCGAGTTCCTCCTTGAAAAGAGCGAACTTGGCCACGTTTTCGCTCCGCTTCCTCTCCGCCCAGGCGCAGTCGCCATCGATGTGAAAGATAACGAAGCTGCGGTCACCCTCCAGGAGCTTGGTGGCCAGCGTGCGCAGGAGCTTCTGCCGCAGGCTCCACTGAGGCCCCTTGGTGCTCTTCCACAAGTTGCCTCGCACCGCCGCCTGCGCCTGCGCGTCGCTGAGCGGCTGAAACGTGTCTTCGCGCGGGTACCAGCCGGAAACGATCAGCCGGAACATTCTTCGCGCCAGCGCGGAGACCGTCTCATACGCCTCCTTCCCGTTGTCCTCGCTGAGGACCAGGATGGTCAGGCTCACCACAGGCCCCGGGTCTGCAGAATCTCGCCGACCTGCTGCAGGCCGACCTCGTAGGCGCTGAAGAACATCTCGGCCTCTGCCTGGGACATGTTGCCCCACAGAAGTTCGTCCTCGTCGCCCGAGTGCAAAAGTCGGCACATGACGAAGGTGCGCTTCACCTGCTCCACATCGGGAAAGCTCAGGTAGTCCAGCAAAAGCGGGTTCTGGCTGGTCAGGAAGGTCTGACGCTCGCCGATGGCCGCCATGCACTCCTCGATCCATTGGTGGTGTAGGCCGTTGACCAGCTCGTCGGCGACGACCATGTCCAGGTTGGCGCCGAGGTACAGATTAAAGGCGACCATCCGCTTCTGCCCGTAACTCAACTGGTCCAGCGGGACGATCGAGCCATTGCGCCGCGTGAAGAGGTAGAGAGGGTTGCCGAAGGAGTAGACCGTAGTCATCGGGCCTTTGACGTTTTTCTCGACGAGCGAGACCCGCAGTTCAACCTCGCGGAACTCCAGGATGCGTGCCACCTCGCGCAGCGCGGGCGAATCCCGGTGCGTGATACGAAGCTCTGTCAGGCTCGGATCTTCGAGGAAGCGTGCTTCGAGAAGAGCCTTCACGTCATCCGGCAGTTGTCCGGGCGACGACACAAACCGGTTACGCGGGCCCAAGGTTCTCAGCGTCAGCAGGGGGCTTCGCGAGTAGCTTTCTTCCAGCACCTTGAGAGACTCATCGAAGCGCAGAAGTCTCTCCAGCCCGCGCAGGCGGGCTGCTGCCGGCTGCGCTTGCTGAGGACCAGGCGGGAGGCCAGTGGCTGTGGCCACATGAGACGCGTGTAGGGTGATCAGTCCCTCTAGTATCATATCGACGAGAGTCCAATCGCCTGGACTCACCTCATACTCATGCACTTCCGATCCGACCTGGCCCCTCATGCCGACGGAAGTTGTCTCCAGCCTTCCCTCGCCGGGCTGTCCTTCCAACTGGACTACCGCGCATGCACCGAACTCCAGGGCGGAGGACGCCCGCGAAGCCCTCTCGGCAGTGCGCTCATCCTCCGGAGGGCGGAGATCCGGTGCAGTCGGTGCCGCTGACGCTGTCTGGATATTCAGGGTCGCGTGTCCACCGGAGAAGCCCAACTCCAGCTCGACCGCCATCTCCTCCCGGCACAGTTCCTCCAAAGACAGCCGGAACAGGTTCGAGATCAGGTTCAGCAGCGTGGTCTTCCCCGTGCCATTCCGGCCGAGGAGGATGTTGTGCCCATCGCTGAACGCCAACTCCGCACCGGGGCGGACATTGCGGTACCTGTTGATCTTCAAACGCCGGAGCTTGAGCACGCGCCCATGCTAGCCCAGGCCCTGGCCGACGTACAGGCCAGGGCCCAGAGCGGACGGCGGACAGGACCGGCAAGCGCGTTTCAGCGATGGGCGGCGACCGTCGTGCTCGCGTCGCGGTGGGCCCGAATGCCGGCGGCGAAGCCGGCGATGATCGAGGGCGAAGTTACGGCTCCCCACCGCGCTGCGGCGCCGGCTCGGGGGTAGCGGAGCGGGGCTGCCCTGTTGAAGGCGGTTGGGGCGAGAGCGTTTCTGCGAAGCGGCCAAGTGCTCATCGTGGACCCATTAGATGAAGGTGTCCCAGTCGCCGTTGTGCTCGATGCAGCGCAGATGAAGCAGGGCCTCGGCGCGCTCGGGTAGGATTCTCCTAAAACACGGTGATCAAGAGCGCCCGCCTGCCTAGAGCGCTGAACAGTTTGATCGTCTAAGTACCTAAAAGGACATGTATTTCAGATAAATTGTAATTTTGGTTCGATCTCATAACCTTCCGTAACTACATCGGAATCTGGTTAAACCGTTCAGCGCTCTAGATGATCCTTGAATGCCTCCACCCCAACTACCATGACGATCAGGCGCAGTGTAAGGACGGGCGATGCCAAAACTATGGGGCTGGTCGGGAGTAAGGTAGGGTTAGACCGCCATGCGGACTCGCCTGACCCTTTTGCAGATCTTTGTTTTTGGGGCCCTGCTGGGCTCCTTCTTCGACTGGTTTCACACCCACGGCGGCGTCACTGCCTACCCGTACCCGTGGATCTTCGGGATGGCGTGGTGGACGCCGCCTTTATTCGGCGCGGCGGCCCTTTCGATTGCCGGGTCGCATGTCCTGCTGGACCGGGCCTTGGGCCGCCGCATGCGCGCCCTGCCGACCTGGGTGGTGGTGGGGGGCGTGGTGTATTTCGGGTGTTTCTACTACCTGAGCGGCTCCTGGCACACCAGCAACTTCGGCAAGCTGGCGGCGCTGCTAGCGGGGTGGGCGGTGCTCTTCGGCCTGCTCGACCGCAGCTGGCAGGGGGCCGTGCTGGCGCTGGTTACGGCATGGGTCGGCTGCACCGTCGAAATCCTGCTCACCGGGGCCGGCGCCTTCACCCACCTCACCGCCGACCGCTGGGGAATCCCGGTTTGGCTTCCGGCATTGTACCTGCTCGCCTCCCTGGCGGTGGGCAATCTGGGGCGCAAGCTGCTTGCAGGGAACGCCCCACCCGCGCGGTGAGCCGTGCCCCCATGCACGCCTGTTTCACGCCGGCAATGAACTCATCGATGTGACGGTGGCAATGTGTATGCTTTGCGCCGACGTTGGCACTATCGTATACGGCAACCATGACCAAGAACCCGCATGTCAAACCCCCCCATGCCAAGCCCCCCCAGTCCCACGTCGTCAACCGCGGGAACCAGCGCCCCGTCCGCCGCCGATCCGGCTCGCGGCCCGAGGACGAGGTCCTCATCATCGGCGCCTCCTCCAGCGCCTTCCGCGACCTGTACCACCGCTTCCTGTGGGTCCCCTGGCCCTTCGCCATCGCCATGCTTATCGTCTCCTACCTGGCCATCAACGCCGCCTTCGCCGCCTGCTACACCCTCATCGGCGGCATCCAGGGCGCCCGCCCCGGCGCCTTCATCGACGCCTTCTACTTCAGCATCCAGACCATGGGCACCATCGGCTACGGCGCCATGTACCCCACCACCCACCTGGCCAACGCCTTCGTCACCGCCGAGTCTATCGTCGGCCTGCTGATCACCGCCGTCGCCACCGGCCTGGTCTTCGCCAAGTTCTCCCGCTCCACCGGCCGCGCCGTCTTCACCCGCGAGGCCGTCATCACCCTCATGGACGGCCTCCCCACCCTCATGTTCCGCGTCGGCAACGAACGCGACAACCTGATCCTGGAAGCCATCGTCCGCGTCACCCTCGTGCGCACCGAACACACCCTGGAAGGGATGACCTTTTACCGCATGTATGATCTGCCCCTGGTCCGCGAACGCTCCCCCGCCGTCAGCCGATCCTTCACCGCCATGCACCGCATCAACGAGCAAAGTCCCCTCTTTGCCAAAACCCCCGAACTCCTGGCAAAGGGCGAGGTCGAGCTGATTGTCACCCTGGTCGGCACCGATGACACCTCCCTACAGCAGATCCATGCCCGCCATCGCTACACCGACAAGGAGATCCTGTGGGGGATGCGCCACGCCGACATTTTGTCCGAATGTCCCGATGGCAGGGTGGTCCTTGACCTGCGGCAGTTCCATTTGCTGACCGCCACCCGACCTACCCCTGCCTTTCCCTACCCCCAAAAGCCGGTCAGCCTCGACGAGGGCTACCTGGACCCCGAGAAGGCCGCACCCCGGGCAGGCGAATAATGACCATCTCACTGGACAGGTTCGACCACGGCTTTTCTCCGCCCGACCCCCGTGCCGAGCGCCTCTCGCCGGAGAGGCTTGTCACAATTCTTGACGCGATGCATTGGTCCGGGGTTTGCTATGTCCCAAGGGCAACGATGAACGACGCCCGTCTGAAGATGAATTGCAGTGCCCGGCCCGCCCCAAAGCATGGGGCTGGCCGGCTGGGAGTTCGGCCATGATCGGCAAGTACATCGGCCCCTACGAGGCGGTGCGGCGCCTGGGACAGGGCGGCATGGGCGCCGTCTTCGAGGCCCTGGCCCCGGGCGGCGAGCGCGTCGCCATCAAGGTGCTCTTCCCCGAGCACGCCAAGGACCCCGACATCGCCGCCCGCTTCTTCAACGAGGCCCGTGCCGTAAACCGCATCGCCAGCGACGGCACGGTCCGGGTCTACGACCACGGCGTCACCCGCGAGGACCTGCCCTACCTGGTCATGGAGTTCCTGGAAGGGCAGTCGCTGACCGACCGCATCTACGGGGATGAGCGCCCGTCGGTCGCCGACGCTCTGCGCCTGACCGCCGAGCTGGCCGACACGCTGGCCATCGCGCACTCCCGCGGCATCGTACATCGGGATTTGAAGCCGGACAACGTGATGATCGTGGCCGACCCCGCCACGGCATCCGGGGAGCGGGTGAAGATCCTGGACTTCGGCATCGCCAAGATCGCCGGGCCGGGATCTTCGAGCGGGAGCTGGCCGGCGCCCAAGACCCAGGTGGGGCAGCTCATGGGCACGCCGGTCTACATGGCCCCCGAGCAGTGCCGCGGCGCCGAGTTCGTCACCGACCGCACCGATGTGTACGCCCTGGGCATCATCTTCTACCAGCTCCTGAGCGGGCAGCTTCCCTACGTGGCGAACACGGTGGCGGACATGTTGCAGATGCACATGTACAAGGAAGCGGCGCCCCTTGGGGATCACTGCCCCGGGGCCCCGGAGGCCATCGTCCAGATGGTCCACGCGATGCTGAGCAAGGACCCGACGGTGCGGCCGGCGATGCACACGGTGGCGGCGCGGCTGACCGGGCGGCCGGATCGGGGCGCAGACCAGGGGGCGCAGGTGATCGCGACCGTGCCGGCGGAGTCGGCGCTCTCGGCGCGGGTGGCCGGGCAGGTGATGCCGGTGGCGCCGGACGGGAACATCGGCGAGAACGACGTCACCAGGGTGGACATGCCGCGGCTGGTGCCGCCGACCCGGCGCTCGCGGCTGACCGCAGCGGTGGTGGGGGCGCTGGTCGGAGTGGCGGCGGTGCTGGCCATCGAGGCCTACTGGAGCAGGACGGAGAATGGGACCGTGCGGATCTCTTCGGTGGCGTCACCGGCCGCGGGGACCACGACCCCGGGGACCCAGGTTGCCGGCACGCAGCCCGCCCCCGCTTTGGCGCCGATCGCCGGCACGCAGCCCGCCCCCGCAGAAGCGCCGGCCGGCACCTCGACCGCCACCGAGGCAGCGCGGCCTTCCCCATCAGAGACGGTGGATGGGGCCGCGGACGGCAGGCAACGGAGCGAGGCGGGGCCCGGGACCGGCAGGAAAATCCACTGGACCCTGGAGAGCACGCCAGCGGGGGCGCAGGTCATCCAGGTGGCCGATCAGCAGGTTTTGGGCGAAACGCCGTGGCAGGTTGAGCTGCCGGCGGATGAGGGCGCGATGGCGGTCTTGCTGCGCCGCCCAGGATACCTGGACCGGCCGGTGGCGCTGGGCCTTTCGGAGGACGAGCACCGGGTGATCCGCCTGCTGCCGCGCCACCACCGGCTAGCGCAGAAGGATCGTCCGTCGCCCGCGACGGGCGGTGAGCGGCCGGGCACGCCAGCCGTGCCACGGGGATAGGCCATGTCCCCGGCCTCTGGATGCACGCTCGTCATGCTCTGCGCCGCCGTGCTGGTCGCGCCGGTCGCCGGGACCGCCGAGGAGATCTCCAACGTTCCGCGGATCTTCCGCCAGCGCTGCCAGCGGGGGCAGCGGCTCCTGCGGGGCCAGCGTTTTGACGAGGCCGTCCGGGAGTTCCAGGCGGCCTACGAGATAAAGAAGGCGCCGCGCGTGCTCCTCCAGCTTGGGGAGGCGCTGGGTCGGAGCGGCCAGATAGAGCAGGCGCTGTGGACGTACGACCGGTACCTTCGCCACCAGCCGGGCCTGCAAGCGCGGCAGAAAAAATCCGTCGAGGCCGCGATGCTCCGGGCGGTCCGCTCGACCCTCGCAAGGGACAAAGATCGCCGCGGGGCCCCGGGCCCGACGCCTGCCGCTGCGCAGACCGGCGCCTCGTTTGCCCCTGCCACGCGACCCTCCGCCCCCCCGCGGACGTCCGCCCGTTAGGCGCGGCGGGCGGACAAAGGTACCCTCGCAAGCATGAAGATCAACGATCGCATCGTGGTGGTGACCGGCGGCGGCAGCGGCATCGGGGCAGCCCTGTGCCGGCGCTTCCATGAAGAGGGCGCCCGCCTGGTGGTGGTCGCGGACCGCGACGGCGAGCGCGCCGAAAAGGTGGCCGGCGAGATCGGCGGCCTGGCCGTGACCGCCGACAGCGGGAACGAACGCGAGGTCACCGCCCTGTGCGAACGCGCCGAGAAGGTGCATGGGCGCATCGATCTGTTCTGCTCCAACGCCGGCATCGGGGTCGGCGGCGGGGTCGAGGCACCCGACGGGGAGTGGCAGCGCATCTGGGAAGTCAACGTCATGGCCCATGTGTGGGCCGCCCGCGCGGTGGTCCCCGGGATGATTGCCCGGGGCCACGGCTACCTGCTCAATACCTCGTCTGCCGCGGGGCTGATCACCAGCATCGGCTCGGCGCCCTACGCGGTCACCAAGCACGCCGCGGTGGCCCTGGCCGAGTGGCTGGCCATCACCTACGGCGACCGGGGGGTGCGGGTATCCTGCCTCTGCCCCCTGGGGGTGGACACCGAGCTGCTCGCCGCCGCCGCCGGCACCTTGACCGGGGCGTCCATCACCGGCTCGGGCAGGGTGATCTCGGTGGAGGACGTCGCCGATTCGGTGGTCCGGGGTATCGAGGAGGAACGCTTCCTGATCCTGCCCCACGCCGAGGTCCGAGACCTCATGTCGAAGAAGACCGGCGACGTCGACCGCTGGCTCGCCGGGATGCGGCGGTTCCAGCGGGAGTGCCAGGCCCGGCTCGCCGGACAGGGCGATGAAGGACCGCTCAGCTAGCATGCATGCATTGCACCGCGGGGCGGGCCGCGGGGCCATCAACCGGCACTTTGCCGCGTTGAAATACAAAAATTTGCGTCTCCTGCGCGCAACCTTTAGGCTTCGACGCGAACCTGCGAGCATTGCTCGCGGCAAACCGGAGGTTTTTGATGCGTACTCAGTTGCTTCTTCTATTGATCGGCCTTTCTCCCCTCTCCGCAGTCCGGCCCGCCGCCGCGCTGCGTACCACTTCGACCTACACCGTGCGCTTCGATGGCTCGGTCGTCGGCCAGTGGAGCCTGCGCAACCGGGTGGTGGACACCGGGAACACGTGCCGCTACACGGTCCGCTGGACCAATGCCAA
>JBBRLA010000307.1:0-9657 GCA_038231615.1 Polyangia bacterium
CCGGTCTTGACCCTCCGCTTCGCCGATGCCTGCGGGCAGGCGCTGAAGGTCTCGGACTTGGGGACGGCGGGGCTCTTCCTTTATGGTCCGCGCCGGGCGACCGAGACCCGAACCGCCACGCGGCTCTTGAATTGCGTGACCGACCGCAAGGCCAGGGACCGGCAGCATCACTTCGTAAACCTGATCTCTCCATCCTACGCGGACCCGGGCCGGGGCGGCTTGAGCCTCGGCGGCGATGGGGCCCTTTTGTACCAGCTCGGCGCCATCGGAAATGAGGCGCCCGGGACCTACACCGTGGGGGTCTTCGCCAAGTCGAAGGACGAGAAGGATCAGGCGTTCCCCTTGGCCGACTTGCAGATCGGCACCGCCACCGTGGAGACCTATGCCAGCGGCCCGGCGAACGACTCCTCCTGCGCCGGCTGTCATCGAGGCGCCGCCTCGGGCAAGCTCTACATGCATCACATCATCCCCGGTTTCTCGCCGCTCGGGGACTACGCCATCGATGAGCAACCTGTCGGCACCTGCAAGAGCTGCCACAACCTGGACGGCCTGAGCCCAAACCCGATTGTCAGAAAGGTGCACGGGGTACATCGCGGCGCGCACCTGACTTCCCCCGGCGTGGCGCACCCGGAGTATGGCCTGGGCGCCGACCCAAGCCTGGGCCGCTACGCCAACGTCAGCTTCCCGGCGATGCCGGAAAAGGAGAAGGACTGCGTCACATGTCACAAGGATGATCGCTTTGCCAGGTTGCCATCGCGGCTGGCGTGCGGCACGTGCCATGACAACGTCTTTTTCGACAGCGGCACGGTCAATCCACCCACGCCCCTGGGTCGGCCCATGGGCGGGGCCTGCAAGGTGGATGACGACTGCGCCAGACTGGGGGGCCTGGCGCAATGCAACGCCGCGGCGGGGAACTGCGAGATCCGCAGCCACTCGATGCAGACCGACGATACCCAGTGCCCGCTTTGCCACACCGCGACCACCGAGGGGCCGGCGCCCATCCGGGTGGTTCACGAGATCGTCTCGCGCACGCGTACCCGCGGCCTGAAGCTCACCCACCTCACGGTGGGCGGGGGGAGCGGCAAGGACGGGACCCTGCTGATCGGCGATGTCCCCAGCATCCGCTTCCGGCTGGTCGATCGCAACGATGCGCCGGTGGGCGAGCTTCTGACCAACCATGCCCTATCGGGCACGGTGATTCTCTCGGGCCCGACCAGCGACCGGCAGCGGGTCTACGGGCCCCTCTCGATGGCGATGCAGGGCACCCTGAGCTATGAGGTCGCTTCGACCACCTACAGCTATGTTTTTCCGGCGCCGTTCCCCGCGGCGGCGAGCGTGCCCTTCAACATCGATGCCCCCGGCCCGGGTCGGCCCAACCCCCCGGGCACGTATACCGTCTGGGCCTACGTGACGGAACGGCAGAGCGTCCTGGGCCAGGCCATCATCGACTCCGGCGGGGCCCTGGCCGACTTCCGCTTGACCGATGAAACCTTGCCGCTGAGGCCGCGGCAGGTGATCCGGCAGGAGGCGTGCGATGGGTGTCATGTCGCCCTGCAGGCCCATGGGGGCACCCGACGTCAGGCAGAGGGGTGCTCGATGTGCCACACCCTGGGGGCGCTGGATCGCACGGTCGGGGCAGTGGGCACCCCATGCAAGACCGACGACGATTGCGGCGGCGCGGCGGCGGGCTGGGAGGCCTGCACGGATCTGAACCATGACGGACAGCTTGATACCTGCGTGGTGACGAAAGACCCGACCCCGGGGCAGACGATCTACTTCCCGGCGCTGATTCACGGGATTCACTACGGCAGGCGCCTGGGCGGGTATGCGGAGCGCAACAGCATCCTGAAGGCAGGGGCGCTGGTAGTCCTGGGGTTCTTTAATGGGGCGTATGACTTCTCGAAAGTCCTGTTCCCGCAGGATGTCCGCAACTGCCAGACGTGCCACGCGGACAGCGCCGCGAGCTGCTCCGCCACCATGCCCTGCGGCGTGGGCCAGAGCTGCCTTGCCGGGCAGTGCAAGAACGTGGCGTGGACGGTGCCGAGCGCCGCGGTCTGCCTCTCGTGCCATGATACCCAGGCCACCGCGGGCCATGCCACGCTGAACACCTGGCGCGACGGCGGCGTCGCGGTCGAGACGTGCGTGGTATGCCATGGTCCGGCGGCCGAGTTCAGCGTGGACAAGGTCCACAACATCACCGCCCCGTACCAGCCGCCCTATGGCCGGGACAGGGACCCGGCGGCTCCCTGATACAACGAAGGATGGGCGGTCAGTTCCGCAGCGAAATGATCGGCGCCGGGATCCGTCCGCCCATGCGGATGAACGCATCGGGCCGGAACCGTGACACGGCCATGATTGGCGCCGACCCGAGCAGCCCGCCGTACTCCACCTTGTCCCCCACCCCCATCCCCGGCACCGGGATGATCCGCACCGCCGTGGTCTTGTTGTTGAACACCCCGATGGCGATCTCGTCGGCGATGATCGCCGAAAGCGTCTCGGGGCTGGTGTCCCCCGGCACGGCCACCATGTCCAGCCCCACCGAGCACACCGCGGTCATCGCCTCCATCTTGTCCAGCGAGAGGGCGCCCGCCTCCACCGCGGAGATCATGTCGTGGTCCTCCGACACCGGGATGAAGGCCCCCGATAGGCCCCCCACGCTGCTCGATGCCATGGCCCCGCCCTTCTTCACCGCGTCGGTCAAGAGCGCCAACGCCGCGGTCGAGCCGTGGCAGCCGGTACGCTCCAGACCCATGATCTCCAGGATCTCGGCCACGCTGTCCCCCACCGCGGGCGTCGGCGCCAGCGACAGATCCACGATGCCGAAGCGCACCGGCGGGCCCAGGCGCCGGGCGACTTCCTGCCCGATCAACTCCCCGGCCCGGGTCACCTTGAAGGCCATGCGCTTGATGGTCTCGGCGATTTTCCCCAGGTCCACTCGCTCTCCCGATTCCCGCAGCCGCCTGATCGCCGAAAGGATCACCCCCGGCCCGCTGACCCCGACATTGAGCGAGACCTCCCCTTCGCCCACGCCGTGCATGGCGCCGGCCACGAAGGGGTTGTCCTCCGGGATGTTGGCGAAGACCACCAGCTTGGCGCAGCCGATGCCGCCGTTGTCCGCGGTGCGCGCCGCCAGGGAGCGGATCACGTGCCCCATGGTGCCGATGGCGTCCATGTTGATTCCGGCCCGGGTCGTCGCCACGTTCACCGAGGAGCATACCCGCCGGGTCACCGCCAGCGCCTCGGGGATCGACTCGATGAGCGCCGCGTCGCCCGGCGTCACGCCCTTCTCCACCAGGGCCGAGAAACCGGCGATGTAGTCGATGTCCAGCTCGGTGGCGGCGCGGTCCAGGGTCTGGGCCAGGGGCACGTAGCTGGCGGCCCCGCTGGGTTCGCCGACCAGGGCGATGGGGGTGACGGAGATGCGCTTGTTGGTGATCGGCACGCCGAACTCCGCTTGGACCTCGGCGGCGACGGAGGTCAGCCGCGAGGCGGCGCGCATGATGCGCTCGTAGACGCGCTCGCAGGTGCGGTGAAGGTCCTCGGTGGCACAGCCGCGCAGGGAGATGCCCAGGGTGACGGTGCGGATGTCGAGGTGCTCGGCCTCGATCATGCGGAGGATGGAACGAGTCTCCTGATTATCGAAGATCATGCCGGCCTATACCCGCTGTAGTGAGGTGACGATGTCCTCGTGCATGATCATCACCTGGATGCCTATCTCGTGACACACGGTCTCCATGGCGGCCTTGAAGTCGGCGAAGGTGGTGTCCAGGGTGGCGGTGTCCACGACGAGGATCATGGTGAAGTAATCGCCCACCAGGGTCTGCGAAAGGTCGAGAATGTCGCCCCCCAGTTCGGCCAGCCTGGCAGTCAAACGGGCGACGATGCCCTTCTGGTTTTTGCCGGTGGTGGTGATGACGGCGCGGCGGCGGGCGCGGGCGCGCTCCTGCTCCAGGTAGACGGCGCAGTAGTCGGCGCTGGCGGGGGTCCTGGGGCTGCCCTGGCCCAGCACCTCCAGGACCACCTGATCCACCGTGCCGCGATCCAGCACGCCCAGGCGGGCGATGACCTGGCGGGTGACTTCGCGGGCCAGGTCGTCCTCCGAGGAAGACGTGGCGGCGCCATGGACCACGCGGATGCCGCGGGCGGCGGCGCGCTCCTGCGCCAGGGGCGTGAGCTGGGCATCGATTTCGAGGTTCAGCTCACCGCCGTCGGGCACGGCGGAGACATCGGCGTGAGTGATAAGACGGGACATGCTGTGGGCACACTTTAGCCCGAGAGGGCGGGGAGGGCGCTAAGAAAGTGGCGATCCGGTTATTTCACTTTCGTGCCTGGCCGAAGGGGAGGCGCCTGGGCAGGTACACATCGTCGAAGGAGTGGGCGGCGATCGGGTTCCAGTGGAACTCGTTGAAGCGAATCACTTTCGCCCCCTTCCCAGCGCCCAGGTTTCCCAGGCGGGTGGCGTCGAGGCCAAAGAGGACGGGGACCAGATCGCCGCGGTTGACATAGTGGACGTACTGGGGCCCATCGGGGTAGGTCACCGCGGCGGCGCCGAAGGTCTCGACCTGTACCAGGCCCAGCCTTTTCTGCGCGTCGGCCTTGGACAGCCCGTCCTCGATGCGCAGCCGGTCGATCACGTGGTCCAGGGCGCGGCTGGTAATGAGTCCCCCCTGGCTGTGGGCCAGGATGTGGATCGGCTTGCCCTGCTGGATCGAGTTATAGATGGTGTCGGTGAGCTGATCCACCGCGGGGTTCTTACCCACGTCGGCCTTGTCCCCCAGAGACTGGGCCAGGTCCTTGAAGGTGCCGCTGGTGGAATTGTGGATGCCGATGACCTGGGCGCCGGTGTGATTGGCGATATCTTGGAGGCTGGCGAACTGCCCGGCCTTGTCGGTGTTGATGCCGTTCACGTAGACCAGCGTCTCGTTGGGCTTCCGGCCATCGCTGGGCAGCACCGGCGGGATGCGGTCGATCGGGGTGTTGCCGGGGTAGGCCTTGCCCCCGGCCCCGACGAAGGCGCCGTCGTAGGCGGTGTCCGCCTGCCCCTGCGGCAGCGATGCCGGTGCGACCGGGGCCGGACGAGGCTGCGCCGCGGCGAGAGCGTCGATGCCACCGGCGCGGGGCAGGCCCGAGGGAGACATCATCTGGCCCAGATGAGTCGCGGACCCCAGGGCCGCGGTGCCCTGCGCAAGGGTCCTTTCCGCGTCGCTGCCCGCACGCTGGCCGCCGCCGCTGATGAGGGCCCCGACCAGGATGATGATCGCCAGGGAGAAGCAGATGAGCAGGGCCTTCTCCGCCCCGGTGAAGCCGTGCTGGGCGGCGCGGAAGGAAGGCATTTCTGGGCGATGTTTCATCTTGGGGCCTCCGAAGAAGAGCCAAGCAAGATTTGTTCCGCGGACTTCGGCGCGGCCCTTCGCCCCTTTCGCCCCTTTCATCCTGGGGATCGAGGGCCTGCACTCACACCTGAGGGGCGAATCCAGCAGCGATGAAACCGGCTCAAGTCGCGGCAGGCTCTCGCCGATTCATTCCGGGAAAGGAGAGAGTCTCATGGTGCCCACCCCACTCGTCCTTGAGTCGGCCGATCAAAGCCAGCGCTCCCCCGCAGTGAATGCCTCACAGCGGGCCGTGAATGCCTCCCAGCGAACCCTCCGCCTGTCACCTCCGGCGAAAGGCGGGGCGCGGCGCGGTCTGTTGAACCGGATTCTTCGGTACAAGGGATGGCCCATCGCCATCCTGGCCTGCGCCGCGGTCATCGGGGCCGGATACTTCCTGGTGCGACTCCGGGAGGACCGCATCGAAGAAGAAGCCGCCCAGCCGCTGCCGCCCACGCCGAGGCCCCCGCCCCAGGTGGCTGCGCCGTCCCCCCAAACGACGAATGAGCCGCTCGCAGAGGAGCCGCCGCCACCTGAGTCACCGCCGGAGCAAAGCGAATAGCCACGCGCCGCCCGGCGGCAGGTCGCTTGCGTTCGACCGCTACAGCCATCATCCTTATTGCATGCAAGTCGTCATCAAATACTGCGTGATGTGAAACTATGAACCCCAGGCCGCGAGTCTCGCGGCCGTGCTCAGGAAAACCCGCGGGATCGAGGTCCGCATCGAACCCGGAGGCCGCGGACAGTTCGACGTGGAAGCTGACGGGAAGCGGCTCTTCAGCAAGCACGAGAAGGGGCGCTTCCCTGTCGATCAGGAGATCCTCGACGCGTTGCCGAAGTGAACCCGAAAGGCGAAAGGGCTAGTCGACTGCTTCTGGCGAGGGTGGCGGCGGTACCGGCGGAGTAGCATTGTCGTCATCGCTGGCCGGGACCGGCTTGACCTTCTTCTTCTTGGGCTTCACCGCCGCTTCCTCGTCCCCCTCGGTTTCCTCGGAAACGTTCACCGAGGTCTGGATCTGGAAGCGGTAGTTCAGGGTGATGCCGGTGTAAAAGGTCACATAGGTATAGCTGACGCCGGTCTTGGTAGCGCCCATCCCGGTGGTGTAGTCGGTGCCCACGTCGGCAACCTTGAGGCCGAAGATCTCCGATCCCAGCGAGAATCCCGGGGTGACGAAGTACTCCGCGCCGAAGGCGAAGGTGGCGCCGATGGGCGAGAGCAGCGCGCCAGCCGCCCCGATGACTCCGGGATCGGTGCCCGGCGTGTCCGTGGACACCGACGCGAAATACTTGAAAAAGTCGACGTATAGGTAGGGGGAGATTCGCTCCTTCTTGGGCTGGTTGAAGTACATCTTGTAGCCCAGGGCGAAGCCGAACTGGAAGAAGGAGCTGTTGTTGGACCCCATGACCGTGCCTGTCGTGGTGTCCTGCGACAGCTTGCCGTAGCCGATGTCCAGGCTCAGGAGCACGCCGTACTTCTGCGCGAAGAACACCCCGACGTACGGGTCGAGCGAGGTGGTCTGGAACCCGCTGTTCCCGAGAAGCGGCTTCAGGGCCCCCGGGTTCACGTTGGTACAGCCCCCGGCGCAGGGGAACGCCGCGGTGGTGTAGCGCAAGGGGTCCCACTTGGTCCCGAAGGTCAGGTGTACGTCGGCGCTGGCGGTGACCGGCGCAAGACTGGTGAGGGCGAAAAGGCCGCAAGCAAACATCAGGGCGGAGAGATGGCCACGCATCCGTTTATCCTCCGAGCGTCAGACGGGATGATCAGGAGACACGGCTGCTTATACCCCAACGGGCTATTGCACCGCCAGAAAAACGAAGACTTACGAGGAGGGGTATTCGATCGGCCGGCGGCGGGCGACGTAGATGCAGAGGAGGATGCCGATGAGGGTGATGCCTGCGGCGGCGTACTGTCCCGGGGTCAGGCCCAGCCAGCGGGGGTCGGCCCCCTCGACTTCCCCCGGGCGCACGCGCACGGCGTCCAGCAAGAAGCGGATCGGCCCGTAATAGGTAGCGATCGCCGCGACGTAGAAGCCCTTGCGCGGGCGAAACCGCTCCATGATCAAGTAGAAGGCCGACAGGATGGCCGCCACCACCGCCTCGGCGAAGCCCAGGTCGAAGCGGCGGTGCAGAGGGTTGGTGAACACGGCGAAGCCGTCCGACGAGGGCGGACAAGGCGGCCGAAAGCAGGGGTAGTCCACGCCAAAGATCGAGGAGGTCAGGTCGCCGGGATGGTCATGGGCGACGAAGCAACCCAGACGCCCGAACATCCACCCCAGGGCCAGGCCGAAGGCCAGCGAGTCGGCGTAGCCCAGGACGCCCTGCTTGTTGCGCCGGCACCACAGCCACAGGCCCAGCACCGCCCCGGCGAAACCGCCCATCGACGAAAGGCCGGACCGCGGGTCGGCGATGGCTTTCAGCGTCTCGACCAGGGAAGGGTGCTTCTGATACACGATCACGTCCAGGACGTGGGCCACCACGAAGCCGGTGAACACGGACCAGAAGATCATCTGGCGCAGCATGTCCTCGGTCAGGCCGAGTCTCATGCCGCGCCGCTGGGTCAGCGCCGCTCCCGACAGGATACCGGTGGCGACCAGCACGCCGAAAGGATGGATCGCCAGGGTGCCGGCGATTGGCAGGGAGGGGATCTGGAAGTATGGGATCAACACATCACGCTCTCATCGCTAGAGGTTGGCGTGGTGGATGATAGCAGAGGTCCGGCCCTTTTGCGCCTACATGCATGTTGGGCGCCCCGTGGCATGGCGGGCCATCCCCGTATAAGATAGGGCCATGACGGTTCTTCACAAGACTCGCTTCCTGGGCCTCCCGGGAGTCCCGCTTTTGGCCATGGCAGCGCTCGCATCGTGCAGCCGGGAGCCAACCACGCTTCCGCCAGTGGTGGTGGACGCCCGAGACAAGGCCGCCCCTGTCGTTCCCGGCGGCACCCCAGGCATGGCCAAGGGCGCCCCTGCAGGCGCGGCACAGCCCGCCGTACCCGTGGCGGCGGCCCCTGCCTCGCCTGTCCCCCCGACGCACCCGCCCGTCTGCGAGGTCGAGATGGCCGGCGAAGTGAAGTACAAGAAGCCGCTGCCCAAGGGCGCCCAGGTCGAGATCATCGCCGCCGAGAAGGACTGCATGGTGCCATCGTCGCGGTTCCTCGGACACACCCCGGTCTCCGAGGCGGGCAAGTTCTCCATCGAGGTCTTCCCCCCATGGGGCGCCGACGTGTCGCTCTGCGCGGTGGTTACCCCGAAGCCGGGTCAGCCGGCCCGGATGTACGGCAAGGCCCCCGGGCCCTACCACGCGGAAAAGCTCGGGGAGGTGGTGTATTTCCACATCGTCATCGAGGTCGCCGAGGGGCCGCCTCACGCCTTCCCGTCGGCCACCCCGGCCCCGCTCGCCAAGCCCTGAGGTCTCGCCCGCGGGAGGCCACGCTCTATCCAGCTGAGCTAAACGCCCTTTTGCCAGGTGATCCGGAGGGCAAATATGCGGAACCCTGGTGGCGTCCGCGGAGTTGCCTGGTATATAGAAGATCGGAGCTTAGGAGGTAGACATGTCCCTGCGATCGGTGATGCTCTCGCTGTGCCTGGTGACCCTTGCCGCAACTGTCCTTCAGCCGAGGCGGGCCGAGGCTGAATCAATTATTCAGCAACCTTACCATGGGCCGCGACGGGACATCGAACTGAACTTCCACGGCATCGTGGGATACGGGTTCGGGTACTACGGGGACTACGCGTACGGCGGCTGCGGCCCCGTTGGGGGCTGCTACAACAACTACTACTCGGACTACTCGCTCGGGGTGGGCTTCCAGATGCTCTTCCCGGTGGTGCAGAACGGATTCATTCCGAAGCTGAACAACGCGTTCTACGTCGGGTTCTTCACGGAATTCATGGCGATTCCATACTATTACGCCAGCTACCGGCCGATCTTCTCGATGGCGATCGGGCCGATGGTGCAGTGGCGGTTCTTCCTGTTCCGGGAGTTTGAGGTGTTCAACAACATCGGCTTCGGGATCTGGCCGTGGTTTGACGGGCTCAACAGCGCCACGGAAGTCCGGGTGTGGCCGGTCTTTGAGTTTGGAGGAAATTGGCGCTTCGCTAAGCACGTGGCGCTGACCTTCAGCTTCGGATACCCATCGATCAAGGCGGGAATCTCGATCGGGTTCTGATCGGCGGGTTTTGAGCGTCGGGTTCTGATCGTGGCCGGGGGGCGACAGGAGCCCTTGGTGTCAGCGCTTGCCGGTGCGGGCCTCGCTCGCCCGGCCACGGCAGGTCCCGGAGCAGAAGCGGCG
>JBBRLA010000308.1:0-9586 GCA_038231615.1 Polyangia bacterium
CTCCTTCTGCGGGACGGCAAGAACGTGATGTACCTGGATACGATGGCCGAGGTGCTGCACCTGCGGGGGGACAGCCAGGCGGCGCTCACGCTGGAGGACGAGGCCCTTTCCCACCTGGCGCACCCGGGCGACAAGGCGGACCCCGGGGACAAGGGGGCCCCGAAGGACAAGGCGCTTGTGGAACTGCGCGCGGAGCTGTCCGGCAACCAGGCCCGTTTCCGCCGCGGCAAGCGCGAGCCCCCCGCCGACTTCCGCAACGAGAGCGACGATCCTTTCCCCTGGGAGCAGTTTTAATCCGTGGTGATCTAACCCCGCTGGGACCGGGGACTTCGGCCCGGTTTTTCAACAAGTCACATGATCGCGGACGGCGTTGAGCTTATCCTGGCCGCGGCATCGGCGTATCTTCAAGGCCCCGCTATAAGGAGAGATCATGCCCCTTCAATCGATCATCAACTGGATTCTCCCGAGGGACGACAAATTCTTCAGCATCTTGGAGCAGCATGCCGCGGTGCTGGCGGCGGCGGCGGCGGCGATGGCCCTTCTGCCCCTGGGCAATGGGGCGGGCCTGAAGGGGCTGGAGGAGCTGCACCGACTGGAGCACCAGGGCGACGACTTTGTCCGGGCGATCAGCCTGGCCCTGGATGAGACCTTTGTCACCCCGATCGACCGCGAGGACATCCACAGCCTCTCGACCCAGATCGACGACGTCCTGGACCGGCTCTACGCCGCCGGCATGGCCTTCGTCACTTACGATGTGCAGACCAAGACCCCGGCCATGCAGGGGATGATCGAATGCCTGGCAGAGGCCACCGCGGTCCTGCGCGACACCGTGCCCAAGCTGCGCCTGCGCAAGCTTGGCGACATCGCCCCGGCGCGGGTGAAGATCATCGAGATCGAGAAGCGCGGGGACACCTTTTACCGGGGCGAGATGGCGGCGCTCTACCGCAACCCGGCCATCGACGCCAAGGAGCTTTTGCGGCAGCAGGCGGTGCTGGACTCCCTGGAGGCCGCCATCGACCACTGTCAGGACGCCGCGGACGTCCTGGAAAACATCGCGGTCAAACATGCTTAGCCTGCTGATCCTGGTCATCGTCACGGCCCTCGTGTTCGACTACATCAATGGCTTCCACGACGCGGCCAACGCCATCGCCACCGTCGTGTCCACCGGGGTATTGCCGGTGCGCACCGCGGTGCTCCTGGCGGCGGTCCTGAACTTCGCCGGGGCCCTGACCGGCACCGCGGTGGCCAAGACCATCGCCTCGGGCTTCGCCGATCCGGCGCAGGTCACCCAGGTCACCGTGCTGGCGGCGCTGCTCGGGGCGTGCGCCTGGAACCTTTTGACCTGGTGGTGGGGCATCCCGTCCAGCTCGTCCCACGCCCTGATCGGCGGCTTGGCCGGGGCGGTGGTGGCCCGCGGCGGGCTGATGGCGTTCTCGTGGAGCGCCCTGTACAAGAAGGTGCTGACCCCCCTGGTGGTCTCGCCCGCGCTGGGGTTTTTCCTGGGCCTGACTTTCATGATCCTCATCCTGTGGGCCGTGCGGCACATGCGGACGCATACGGTGAACCAGGGGGCGCGGCGGCTGCAACTGGTGTCCGCTAGCCTGATGGCGCTGGCCCACGGCAGCAACGACGCGCAGAAGTCGATGGGCGTCATCACGCTGGCGCTGGCGGCCTTCATGACCGGCGGACACGGCGTGCCTGAGTGGGTGCTGCCCCACATGGTCAAGGGCAGCCCGGCGGTGCCCCTGTGGGTCATCGTCGCCTGCGCCGGGGCCATCGCCCTGGGCACGGCGGCGGGGGGCGAGCGCATCATCAAGACCATGGGGAGCAAGATCATCCGCATCACCCCGCTACAGGGCTTCGCCGCCGAGACTGCGGGCGCCATCACCATCCTCGGGGCCAGTCGCCTGGGGGTGCCGGTCTCCACCACGCACTGCATCAGCGCCAGCATCATGGGGGTCGGGGCGGCCAAGCGCCTCTCGGCGGTGCGCTGGGGGATCGCCGGCAACATCGTGACCGCCTGGGTATTGACGATCCCGATCAGTGGGGCCATTTCGTTCGGGCTCTACCAGGTGCTGAAGGCCGTCTTCGGAGGCACGGCGTGAGAGAACTCCCTTCCTTATTATAGGAGGGCCTTCTCTCTATATGATCGCCTCCCCATCGCTTCAATTGCAGGCCGTGTCGGATCGTGTTACCGATACCTGGGATTTTCATGCCAGAACAGGCGATTTCAGAAGAGTCTATCGATAGTGACGCGGCGAAGGTCATCCGCCGCCTGGTGCGCAACGGCTACGAGGCGTTCCTGGTCGGGGGCTGCGTACGGGACCTTCTGGTCGGCCGCAAACCCAAGGACTTCGACGTGGCGACCAGCGCCACGCCGTCGGAGATCCGGAATGTCTTTCGCAACTGCCGCATCATCGGGCGGCGCTTCCGTCTGGCGCACGTCTTCTTCGGTCCGAAGATCATCGAGACCGCCACCTTCCGGGCCAACCCGCGGGAAGTGCTCGCAGATGAGTCACCCGAGGGAGAAGGGGACGAGCCGGCAGAGCTTCTGATCCGCCATGACAACGTCTTCGGCACCGCGGAAGAGGACGCCCGGCGGCGCGACTTCACCATCAACGGACTCTTCTACGACCTGGGACCGGGCAAGGTCATCGACTATGTCGACGGCATGACGGACCTCACGCGGCGCAGCGTCCGCACCATCGGGGACCCGGACATTCGCTTCCGCGAGGACCCGGTGCGCATCCTGCGGGCCATCAAGTTCGCCGCCCGCCTGGGCTTCGACATCGAGGACCAGACCTACCAGGCGGTGATCACCCACCGGGAAGAAATCGGCAAGAGCGCCCCCCCCCGGGTGCTGGAGGAGATCTATCGGCTTCTCCGGGGCGGAGCGGCGCTGGAGTCGATGATCCTGTTGCGGGAGACGGGGCTTTTGGAAGTGATGATCCCCGAGGTCGACGAGCAGCTCGGTCCCAATCCGGCGGCGCTGGACCCATACCTGCGGGCGGTGGATGAGCTGGTGGCGGGCGGGGAGATGCTGCCGAACGCGACCCTGCTCTGCCTGCTCCTGTGCCCAGAACTGCGGCCGATTCTGGACGAGAATGAGTCGGAGCGCCTGCGGGACCCCGGGGGGTTCATCGACACCACCCTTTCGCCGCTCCTGGGCCGGCTGCGGGTGTCCCGACGGGACGCAGAGCGGATGCGGCAAATCCTGTTGAGCCAGCGGCGCATCTGGCAGATGAGGCGGCGTCCGGTCAAACCCGGGGCGATCGCCCAGCGGGACTGGTTCCAGGAGGCGCTGCAGGTCCACGCCCTTTATCGTCTGGCGACGGGCGCCTCTACCCGGGAGACGCTCGCCGAGCTGTCTCCCCTGCGACGCCCGCAGCAGATGACGATGCCCGAGGAGGCGCCGGTGACGGTGACGCAAGGGCTGGACGAGGGCCTGCGGCGCCCGCGGCGCCGTCGAGGCCGTGGGCGGGGCCCCGATGCGGAAGCCGCTGAAACCGCGGCGCCGGCCCAGGAGAAAAGCTTCGCCGATCGTGAAGCGCCACCGGCGCCGCGGTTCACCGACCCTTCTGACGAAGAGCCCGTCGAGAATGAAGAGGCGGCCCTGGAAGCCTTCACCGCGGCCCTGAACGCCAACCGCTACGAAGAATGACCCGCCGTCCACCTTTCCTTGTGCCGTCCTCCTTCCTTATATAGTGGAGTCTCAGACGTAGGTCGTGGGATCTGGGATTCCTGCTTGGGCGAAGCCGCGCTTGCGCAGGAGGCACGAATCGCAATGCCCGCATGCCAGGGGCCTGTCCGGCCGGGAGCCGGATCCTGGGTCATAGCAGGAGTGGGTCAGGCCATAGTCCACGCCTAGCAGGGCCCCCGCGCGGATGATCTCGGCCTTGTTGAGGTGCATGAGGGGGGTGCGGACCCGAAAGGGACGACCCTTTACCCCGGCGCGAGTCCCGAGCCGCGCCATCTCGGCGAACGCCTGGACAAATTCGGGGCGGCAGTCGGGATACCCGGAGTAGTCGAGGGCGTTCATCCCGGCAAAGAGGTCCTGGGCTTCCAGTACCTCGGCCCAGGCGAGCGCATAACACAGGAAGAGGGCGTTGCGTGCGGGCACATAGGTCACTGGAATGGCCCGGCTGTCTCCTTCTGCGAGGGCATCTTTGGGGACGGGCAGGTCAGCGGTCAACGCCGACCCCCCCATCCAGCCCAGGTCCAGCTGGGCGAACCGATGGCCCGCCACCCCGATTGCCGCGGCGGCTCGCCTGGCGGCCTCGAGTTCTATCAAGTGCCGCTGCCCATAGGCGAACGAGAGCGCGTGGCAGTCGAACCCCTCTGCGCGGGCCATGGCCAGAACCGTGGTGGAGTCGAGTCCTCCAGAGAGGAGGACGACGCAGCGAGGCTTCATGAGTGGACCTTAGCAGAGGGTTAACCGGCCGGCCAAAGACCACCCGATTCTGCGCGCGCCTCTTTTCACGGCGGCGACGCTGTGCTTCCGTGCCCTGATGAAGAAAGGCCCCAAGGATGAACGGTCGGCCCGAGAAGGCTATATGAAGGCCCTGCTCCAGATCGGGACCACCGAGCACTATGAGGATGCGGAACTCTACGATCATGAGTACCGCCGTCGTCGCGCCGATGTGAACCATTATCGGAAGGTGGCCCGGGAGATGGGCCCGGACGGCGAGCACGGCGGTCGCATCCTGGAGTTGGGGTGCGGCACCGGGAGGCTCCTGGTCCCGCTCCTGCGCGACGGGCACACCGTGGTCGGCGTGGACCGCTCGCTGCCGATGCTGCGCCGATGCCAGGAGCGCATCCAGCGGCTGCGGCCTTTACGCAGGGAGCAGGCGCGCCTCATCCAGGGGGACTTCCGCTCCCTGCCCCTCACCGATGAGGGGGCCGGGAAATTTCCCCTGATCTTGTGCCCATTTAACGCGTTCATGCACCTTTACGACCGGATCGACGTGGAGCGATTCCTCTCGCAAGTCCGGGACCACCTGGTTAAGGGCGGGCTCTTCGTCTTCGATGTCCTTTTGCCGGACCTGACCTGGCTGGCCCGGGATCCGGACCATCGCTGGGCCCGGACGCGCTTTCGCCACCCTCGAACCGGAGAGCGGATGATTTATACGACGAACCACTGCTACGACCCGCTGCGGCAAATCGCCCTGGTGCGCATCTATTATGACCTCGACGTGGCAGCCGGAGGGGATCATGGGGCGCCCGGGCCCCAACCCGACCTTCAATGTGACCCCAAGATTGTCCATCTGGCCCATCGGCAGTTCTTTCCCGCCGAGTTGGAGGCGCTCCTTTACTACAACGGCTTCCTGATCGAGCGCCGCGAGGGCGGCTTCGACGGAGAGGCATTGACCCCCGTCAGCACGGAGCAGGTGATCCGCGCTCGCGTACGATGAAGAAAACCCCGTCGGAACGGCCGAAAATAGACCAAATCGGCCGCCTCGTCGAGAATACCGCCCCCTCCGACGAGAAACAGCCACAAGATCAAGGTTGCACGGGTCGCCCCGTCGACAAAATCGTAAAAAAAGTGATCGTTGCGGCGCAAAAGAATTGACAGCTCCGTCGGAAGTGCCTACTGTGAGTGAAACCTCAATCTTTGGAGGATTGTGATGGCCGAAAAAGTTGTCAAGCTGGGTGTCAAACGTGAGCCTGGGTTCCTGTACTTCCTACGTGGTTCCGACGTGTACAAGACCCCGATGAAACGCGCAGGCGGTCCGTCTGCGGCTGGTAAAGCGGAAAAGGTCCTGCCGGGTAACTTCGAGCGCGAAGAGGGGTACCTGTACTTCCTCGACGCGAGCGGGGACATCTCCCGGGCGAAGCGCGCCGTAGGCGGGCAGAAGCGGAAGAAGACCAAGGCGGAGACCAAGAAGACGACGGCGAAGAAGCCCGCCGCCAAGAAGAAGACCCCCGCAATGGCGGCAAAGAAGCCCGTCGCCAAGGCAAAGAAGCCCGCCGCCAAGGCAAAGGCGGCGCCCGCTAAGGCAAAGGCGGCGCCCGCCAAGAAGGCGCCCGCCAAGAAGAAGGCTTAGCCGCCTTCGGTCTGTGGATCATGCGGTACTGTCGTTTTTAAGATGCCTTAGCTCGCACGGCGGCCCGGATCTCTTGCGTTCCGTTGACGGGATGCGGGGGATCCGGGCTTCGCCGCCGCTTTGCGGCCTCAGGCCGCTCCCACCTACATTAACTCTCGCGACAATCGACAACATCGGGTTGGCCGGACCATCGCCTGAGTCACCGAGAAAAGGAAAACGGAGTAGATCCGCGGGCGCCCCCCTGCGTTCATAGGCTTGGTTTTGTCGGCCACGGAGGAACCCATGGATAGCAAGCGCACCACGTATCTCATGCTTGGCAGCGCGGCAGCGCTGCTTGTGTTTGCCGTCCTGGGACCTTCGGGCCAGTCCGCATTGCAGCAAGCCCCGCCCCCCGGCAGACCCCAGGTAAGCCTGTCCCAGAGCACGCCCAAGCAGAAGGCCGAGGTATCCCAGGCGCCTCGGGTCGAGGTCGTCTTCACCCTGGACACCACCGGCTCCATGAGTGGCTTGATCGAAGGGGCCAAGAAGAAAGTCTGGGAACTTGCCCGATTCATCGCACAGGGCCAGCCGACCCCCGACCTGCGCATCGGCCTGGTCGCATACCGCGATATCGGGGACGAGTACGTCACCAAGAGCTTCGACCTGAGCGACGATCTAGACGCGGTGTACCAGAACCTTTTCTCCTTCACCGCCGCCGGCGGCGGCGATACGCCGGAACACGTGGCCAAGGCCCTTCACGACTCGGTCAACCGGATGAGTTGGTCGAGCGGCAACAACACCCTGCGCATCATCTATCTGGTCGGGGACGCGCCACCGCACACCGACTACACCGACGGCTATGACTACCTGGCCATCGCGCAGCAGGCGGCAACCCGGGGGATTCGAATCAATACCATTCGATGCGGCGCGGACCCCGACACGCTGCTCGCCTGGGCAGAGGTCGCCCGACGCGCCCATGGCGAATTTACTTCCATCGATCAATCCGGGGGTATGGCCGAGGTGGTCACGCCCTATGACCGCGAACTTTCGGAGCTGAACCGCAAGCTCCTTTCCACTGCCATCGGCTACGGTACCGTCGAAAATCAAGCCGCGATGTACAGAAAGACAGCGGCCGCCGCTGCCGCGCCGATGGCCGCCCAGGCAGAGCGCGCGGGCATCTTTGGGCTCCTTCAGACCAAAGGCAAGGCCGCCGCGATCAGCAGCGATGATCTGGTGGACGACGTGGCCAACAACAAGGCGGACCTGAAAACGCTGCCCGCAGCCGCCCTGCCGAAGCAAATGCAGGGGATGAGCCCGGAGGACAAGACGCGCTATCTTGAGGAAAAAGGCCGAGAGCGACGGGCCATCCTGGACCAGATCAACGCCTTCACCGGCCAGCGGGATGTTTATTTGAAGAAAAGCCGTCCTGCCAGCGATGACGGCTTTGACGGCAAGATACGAGCGTCGTTGAAGAAGCAGGCCGCGGACGTGGGACTGGCCTTCTGACGGGCCTGATTGGCGGAAGCTTTTTATGGCGTTCCCTTGATCAGCTTGCCGAATTGCTCGATGAGCGTTCGGGCTTCTTCTGGGACCTGCTTTGGCACTACGATCTGAATCACGCCGTACAGATCGCCCCGTCCGCCCTTACGATCCGAGGCGCCCTTACCGCGCAGCCTGAGCTTCTGTCCGCTGGAGGTCCCCGCGGGCACGGAGACCTGGGCCTTGCCTTCCAGGGTTTGCACATCCGCCTTGGTCCCAAGGACTGCTTCATCGATCTGGATGAGGACATCGACCTCCAGGTCGACGCCTCTGCGGCGAATGGACGGATGGGGTAGGACATGCACTTTCACCAGCAGGTCCCCTGGTGCCCCGCCGCGCGCTCCCGTACGGCCCTGGCCGGGCACTCGAATCGTCTCCCCATCCTCCACGCCAGCCGGGATGCGCATGACGACCTTTCGCCCCCCCTGATTGTGGGGCTCCAGGGTCAAGGTCTTCTCCACCCCCAGAGCGGCCTCCGAAAGGGCCAGGTCAATACTGGTCTGGAGATCCGTCCCACGCTGGACTCGCTTGCCGGTCGCCCGCCCCTCGCCGAAAGAATCCGGCATGCTCCCGATGCCCCCGAAAAGGTCCTCCAGGTTGATATTGACGTCCATTCGCCGCCCGCGGCGACCGGTGGCCCCGCCGCCAAATCCGCCAAATCCCTGAGGGAACCCCCCCGACCCAGCAAACGGGTTCTTGCGCTGGGTGTCGTATTCCTCGCGCTTCTTGGTGTCACCGAGGGTGTCATAGGCCTCGGAAATCTCCTTGAACTTCGCCTCCTTGGCCTTGTCTCCGCCGTTCGCGTCGGGATGGTACTTCTTGGCCAGTTTGCGATAGGCCTTCTTCAGCTCATCGGCTGTTGCCGCCTCGCCTACGCCAAGAGTCTTGTAAAAGTCCTTCAATGCCATTTACGAGACCTTGCTCCCCTTTCCTGAGGGGGTCTGGAATGCGACCTGACCCAACTTCACCTGCACCCCGTCTCGGTCGCCATAGATGCTATCCCCGGGCTTGAACTGCCCGGAGAGGATCGCCTTGGACAAGGGGTCCTGGAGAAGTCGCTGGATGGCTCGCTTGAGGGGCCTGGCCCCGTACGCGGGGTCGTACCCTTGTTCGCACAGGAGGTCCATGGCCGAGTCGCTCAGTTCCAGCCGCAACTGGCGATCCGCGAGAAGTTTGCGCAGGTGCTCAAGCTGCAAGTCGACGATCAGGCGGATGTGTGCCCGACCCAGACGATGAAACACGATGATGTCGTCGATCCGGTTCAAAAACTCGGGCTTGAACGCCGCCCGCAGCGCCGTCTCGATGCCCCGCTTCACCTCGGGTGAGTCGAGGTCCTCCGCGTCCTGGATGTGCTGGGACCCGATGTTCGAGGTCATCAGCACCACGGTGTTGCGAAAGCTTACCACGCGGCCGTGTCCGTCCGTCAGACGGCCATCGTCCAGGACCTGCAAGAAAAGGTTGAAGACGTCCGGGTGCGCCTTTTCGATCTCGTCGAAAAGGACCACGCTGTAGGGACGGCGGCGGACGGCCTCGGTGAGCTGACCGCCCTCGTCATAACCCACGTACCCTGGCGGGGCGCCGATGAGACGGGCGACGGCATGCTTTTCCATGTACTCGCTCATGTCGATGCGGACCATGTGGGTCTCATCATCGAAGAGGAACCCGGCCAGCGCCCGCGCCATCTCGGTCTTGCCAACACCCGTCGGCCCGAGAAAAATGAACGACCCGATGGGCCGATTCGGGTCCTGCAGACCCGCGCGAGCCCGCCTGACGGCATTGGACACCGCGGAGATGGCCTGTTCCTGGCCAATCACCCGGGCCGAGAGACGCTCCTCCATTTGCGCGAGCCGTTCCATCTCGCCTTCCAACATCTTCTCGACCGGGATGCCGGTCCATTTGGCCAGAATGGCTGCGATGTCCTCCTCGGTGACCTCTTCCCGCAGGAAAAACCCCTGCTTCTGCATCTCGGCCAGCTTGCTGTTGTGCTGGTCCAGCCTGCGCTGGAGGTCGGGCAGGACACCATA
>JBBRLA010000309.1:0-9580 GCA_038231615.1 Polyangia bacterium
CGGTCATCGGGAGAAATAATCAAGGGGTGCAAACCAGCTCCTTGACGTCGCCACCGTTCAAGCCGGGCACGGGCTTCAAGTACATTGGTTACCCCGCAACGGTAGGTGCACCGATCTCGGGACTGGTGTCGGTTGATAGCACCGGTGCGTGGGGAACCTTCTATCATAACTTCCCAACCGAGAACACCAACTACACTCTCGCGTTCACCTGCACGGACAACCACCTGTTCTCCACGAAGGCGCTGGCTTTCGTGGTCACCGATACACCTCCCAGCGTCACCCTCTCGCTTGAGCCCGCGCACAAGCCCAAGCCACCGGACGCGTACATCCCCGTGGGCGGTCAGGTTACGGTGAATTGGTTCGCCGACTTCTACTACGGCTGCAAAGGGCCTGCGCAGGTGGTCATCGACGGCACCACGCCCCAACTCGGCGGCCCTGCATCTCGGTTCCATCTGGTCTCCCAGATCAAGATCGACCCGAAGGCGGGGGTCGTCGTCGTGAAGGGGAGTCCAAAGTTCACGGTCTCGATGGACACCTTCACCGACTTCAAAGTGACCGCTTCTTGCGCGAATGGCTGGTCGACCACCACTCCGCCGGCCCGGGTTCAGCTATTCCAGTCCAACACCTCGCCATCGACTTCCTGCAGTCAGCAATGCTTCAAGGTAGCCTCATCGATCAGCGGCATCTGTTCGTTGCTGCAATGGTGTGTCCCGTCGGATGTCACGAACCCGATCGGGGCGGTGCAGAACCTATATCCATCGGCGACGGTGACGGAGGCTGGCAACTGCTATGACTACTCGATCTGCAACTGACCTTCGGGTCTTGCTTGCCGCCTTGACGGCGGCGACAGGGCTGTGCGGGTGCGCCGTCGCCGGCAAGGCCACCGGAACGAACGGGGGCACGGCGAAGGCGGGATCGGCGACCGTCGTCATCGGGGCGGCGACCATCAACAACATCACACTCCTCGACAAGGAGCAGTGTCAGGTCGAGCTTGGGCGAATCGGTATCGAATACACGCAAGAGAAGTTCATGGATGCGGTCCTGCGCGGCACCGAAAAGGCCGTGAAACTTTTTCTGCAGTGTGGGATGCCTCCGGATACTGTAGTCGGTGGGCGTCAGGCGCTCCAGCAGGCCGCTTATTTCAAGAATGAATCGATGATACGCCTGCTGCTCAGCGGCGGCGCCAAAGTAAATTCAAACGCCTCCGGCCTCACCCCGATGTACCAGGCGACGCAGGGCGTGACTTCCAGCCGAAACGTCGCAGTCGTCGAGCTGCTCCTCGGCGCGCACGCGGATCCGAACGCACTCTGCTATGGGCAGGGGCCGTTGTTTTGGGCGGCGAAGGCGAAGCGCGCCGATGTGGTGAAAGTCCTCCTGAAATACAAAGGCGTTCGGGAGGCCCAAGGCCCGAGCACATTGAGGAACGCTGCCGGCACTGACAGACCCTCGCTTGAGGTTGTGCGGCTGCTCGTGGATGCCGGTATCAAGGCCAACTCGATCCGAGGCTGGAAGGAGAGTGATCCCGGTTCCCTTAATTGGCCGTTGGGGTACCTCGCGAGCGGGAGCTACAAGCGCTACGAGGCCTTGGAACCGCCAGTCACGGCCCGAGGAAGGGCGCAAGTCGACGTGGCCTGCTTGCTGCTCGGGGCGGGAGCCAGCGCCGACGCGAAAAACTGGGAAGAGAAGAGCGTTCTTACCGTGACGAGAGAGGCCGGGTACGCTGACATGGCGACCTTCGTCAGCGCATGCTGCAACAACGCCGCCGGGGGCATCGCCGATCCGGACGAGAGATTCACCCGCTGCGCGACGGCGCGCCCTGGCGTGCACGTCCGCACCAACATCGCCCTGGGCGAAACGGCCGCATTAGAGGCGGCCTACACAGCGATGCGTTACCTCGGTCTCGAGGGCGTGACCGGCCCCATCAGCGATGCCGACGGGCAGGAGGCGACTCGCCGGGCTGTCGAAGCCGGCATCAAGAAGGCGAAGGAAATTCAAGCGGCGAACTGGAATTATGAGGAGCGGAAGAATCAACCGGACGTACCGCCCGAGAGCCGCGCAGAGTTGGAGCGCGAGGTGGCCAAGGCTGTCGATGCAGCGCTCAAGTCGCGAGCGGAGTCGGCCGCGGGGCAGACCGCCTCCGTGCTCGGACACTGGGCGGGCACCGTCAACCCCGAGAGGGGACCGCCGTATTCGATGGTCCTGGACGTCAAATCCACCGGTCCTGGCCGCTGTGGGGTCGTCAGCTACCCGTCGCTCAATTGCGACAGCGAGTGGTGGTGCGATAAGGCCTCGGACGGCCGCACCCTGAAGGCCAGCGAGAAAATCACCCAGGGCCAGAAAAACTGCCGCGGTGGCGAGGTGACCATCAGCGCCGCCCCAGATGGTCAATCGCTCGAATTGGACAACGACGATGCTCGGCGAACGCCCCTCCGCCGCTCCGCGTCCAAATAGCGGCATTCACCCCACGAAGCGTTCCGCTCGTGCGAGAACTCTTCTTTTCAAAAGACTTACAGGAAAGAGCTTGACCAGGCGCACAACATAGGCGCACGCTCCTTGCTATAATAAAGGGTTTAATTTTTCCGCACTGCAAGAGCGTGTTACCAGGCGGCCGAGCGCCCTTTATTTGCCGGGTAGAGGAAAGAAGAGAGACGCGATGAAACGATATTTTGCGCTCGGGGCAATGCTCGCCTGCGTGATGCTGGGGCAGGAGAGAGTCAGCGCGGAGCCCCCGGCGGGCCTCTTGAACCCCGACTTCGAGGCTCCTGACGGTCCTCACGGCCCCGCGGGTTGGACGAAGACCGGAAACGCGTTCGACTTTCAGCCGATTCATGGGGAGAGCATTCAAGCCCAGAGGGTGGGTCCGGTCTCGGTCGGTGGCGACTACTGGAAGGATGTCTCCTTTCCGATTGGCATCCACAACAACGCCTGGATCGGCACGGGCGAAAGGGGGAGGATCGCTCCTCGCGTGGCTGGCCCGGCCGCCGCCGCAACAGGCACCCTGACGTCCACCAACTTCAAGATCGCCGCCGACACGAATTTCATCACCTTCTTGATCGGCGGTGGCGAAAACATCCAGACCCTGAAGATCGAGCTGCTTGAGGCGCGCGGCGGCACCCCCATCGCCGTGACCGGCGTACCGCCGAAGACGGGCCTCAACAGTGAGATCCTCCGGCGGGACTGGTGGAACGTGGGCGCTCTCGACAAGAGCAAAGAGTACGTCATCCGCATCACCGACAACGAGACAAACGGCGTTTGGGCCCATATCAACATCGACCACATGAGCGAGAAAGCCGCCAACGCGACGCTCGAGATTGCGAAGCAGTTCAAGTATCCGGTCAATTCCGGCCACACCGGGTTCCGGCGCGACGACGTTCCGGTTCCGCCCACGGGCCCGGACTCACGAATACACGAAAACTCGCGGACCATCGCGCAGCTCAAGACACTCGGCGAGCTCGGGGGCATGATGGGTGTCGGATGGGCACAGGGCGACGCGTATGATTTCCTGCTGAGTTATCGCTACGGGGTGGAACGCAAAAGCCGCACCGGGGAGGGGCCTGCGTTCACTTTGGGGTCCGACATCAACGGGTTCGTGCGAATGCCCAAGCCTCGGAGCAAGAGGACGGATCCGGTTCCCAGCGACCTGGCGCCGTTTGCGAGAACGCAGGTCATGTACGGTGGGCCCAATGCCCTGACCAAGTACAGCTTCGGAGGCCAAAGCTGGAACTACAACGAAGTTGGAGTCGCCCACATCGGTCTTTACCCGGACATCTACCAGGACTTGAAGAACATCGGTATGTCGTTGCCCGAACGCAGCGAATTCTTCAGCGCCGCAAACGCCTTCGCCCTCATGTGGGACATGATCGAGGAGCAGAAGGGCAACGTTCCTCAGTAACCCGGCCCCTATATACAACCACACATAGGCAGGAGCGAACGATGACACGCTTTGAGGAGTACATGAAGAGAGCCGTGCCCCTGGCCCTGACCGGGCTGCTGCTGGGGACCGGGTGCGCCTCCGGCGGCGCGGCCAATGCCAGCGCGGTGAACTCGACTGCGAAAGGCGGCGACGCCTCGATGAATCTGGATTTCCGCTTCGCCTTGACTGCCGCCCTCGGCGACAGCGTGGCCAAGTCCGCCGCGGACCTGGTGGGCGCGTACCTCAGCCCACTGAAAGGGGCGGTGAGTCCCGCCCAACGCGATGAGGCCATCCAGCGTGGGGTCCAGGGCGGCCTTGACCAGGCACGCAAGGAGGGCAAGAGCCCGACCCCGGAGCAGCAGGCCGGTCTCAAAGACGGCGTCACCAAGATGGTAGACGAAAGCCTGAAGGCGCGGGGCCAGGACCCGAACCAGGGCCAGACTCCGAACCAGGGCCAGACCCCAACCAGCCCCTGATCGAGTTCATCTCCGTCTACGCCGCCTCCAACGTCGAGGTAGCGCTGCCTGTCTACGCCCGTCGTCAGTCTTACCAGACCGCGTCCTCCGCTTCGGCCTCGGCTGCCGGGTCCGGCGAAGACAGGCCCAGGATACCCTCGTCGTTTTCGAGCATCTCCCGATCGGTGCACAGCTACCAATATGTGTGAAAATTTTCCCGAAATCGAGATCTTACACTTGACCGACCAGAGTCGATGTGTCAGCCTGAGCTTGTGATAATGGGGAAGAGAAATGCTGGAAATAGGAGGATTTCATGATACCCAGGTTTGTCTTTCTTCGCGCGCTCGCCGTCATGCTCATCGCAGTCGCAAGCGTTAGTGCTCATGATGCCAACGCTTCGTGCCCGCGCGACGATCCTGGTTGCAACGCTGATTTGCTGAGGTTGAAACAGAAGACCGGGAACGGCACCATCGGGATCGGCACCCCGATTACCCCGAAGCCGATCGGCTTCGCCTATACGCTCAATAATGATCTGAACAACAACGGCGCCGTCGTGCTGGGGCGCTACGCTGACGGCAGCCTTGGTCAAGTGGCGGGATCCCCATTCGCGACTGGCGGCAAGGGCCTCTCGTGCGGCGACTTTGACGCGCAGGGGAGCGTGCGCATCTACGGCCAGTACCTGCTCGCCGTCAACCCTGGCAGCGATAGCATCTCCGTGTTCCAACTCGGCGGAGGAGCCAGCCTGTCGCCGGTCCCCGGCTCGCCCTTCCCTTCAGGGGGCAGCACCCCCCTCAGCGTGACGGTGAGCCACGGCCTGGTCTACGTGGCGAACCAGGCCTGCGGCTCCAACAACCAACCCAACATCACCGGCTTCCACATCGATGCGCAGGGGCGCTTGACGCCGATCCCGGGGTCCGCCGTTACTTTCCCGTCCGGAAAGGGCCCGGCGCAGGTGGAGTTCAGCCCCAGAGGCAGTGTCCTGGCGCTCACCCTCACAGGCGGCCCCCAGATCCCCACGATCCACACCTATGCAGTGCAGCAGAACGGTCTTTTGACCGAGGGTCCCGGCTCGCCTGCGAGCGGGGTGGGCGGCACCATCGGCTTCTCCTGGACCGGGAACAGCAGCTACCTCCTGGTCTCCAACTTCGGCGGCAACGCCGTCACCGTCTACAGCGTGAACATCATCACCGGTGCGCTGGCACGGAAGGGCCCGACCTACCCCAACAATCAATCGAACATGTGCTGGACCGCCCTGTCGCCCAACGGCCGTACCTTGTACACGGCTAACTTCAGCAGCAACACCATCAGCACCTACGCCCTCGGATTCGTCAATTTCGCCAACCCCAAGGGGCCGAGGTTCCCGGGCCTGGGCGCCAGCGAACGTGTGGGCACCCCAGTGAGCGTACCAGGGCCGGACGGGACGCTCTCGCTCCTGGACCCCCCCACTCCCAGGCGCGGGGCAACATCTGGCGACACCAAGGACCTCCGGGTATCTCCCGACGGAAAATTCCTTTATGTACTTGGTGCGCAGGCGCGGCAGATCTCGATCTTCGAGATCGGCCCGGATGGGCGTCCCATGGAACTGTCCGCAGACAAGTCCCCGCTCGTCGTGAAGCAGGCGCAGCCCATGCAGCGGATCACCGGTCTGGACCTGAACTGATCGCCAGGTCCCCGAGGGACGGTATGACTTCAGATGAAGCGGCCGGACTAAGGCGTCGTGGGACGTGTCCTCGGTTGCGGCAGGGCTCCGGTCACGAGCAGATCTGAAGGAGGATGCCGAGGATCTTTCCCAGCTTCAGTGGCCAAATACCCGCCCTCATTTTTCCTACGCTCCGTACTGGCCTGTCTCTCGGTGTAGACTGCCTGGATGGACCCATTGCGGCTCTTCATCAGCTACAGTGATGCGAAGCAGGACATCTCCCTGGCAGATGAACTGCTCAAGCACGCCAGCGGGTTAGAGCAGCAAGGCTTCATCGGCTGGCACCGAGGGTTCGTCCTGGCCGGGAAGGACCGCCAGCAGGAGATCGCCACGCAGATCGGGCAGGCGCACCTGATCGTGGTGCTGCTCTCGTCGGACTTCCTGTCCCACGGAAACAAATATCGCGAGGAGTTCGACGAGGCGGTTCGCCGCCACCGGCAGGAGGAAGCCTACATCCTCCCTGTGCTCTTGCGGAAGGTCACGCTCAAGGGGTCGCCGCTCGACGGCGTGGAGTGCCTGCCCAAGAACGGCAAGCCGGTCAAGACCTGGGGTGATCGCGATGACGCCTGGGTCCAGGTGGTCGAGGAAATCCGCTTGGCCGGCGAGCGCATCCGCCGGAAGATGGCCTCCGCGCCGTCGCCATCCGTGTCGTCGCCTGCGCCCGTGTTGTCGCCATCCGTGTCCGCTGCGCCCGCACCATCGCCAGCCGCGCCGTCGCCAGCTTCGGTCCCGCCGCCGCCGCCGACTGACCCCCGCTATACCGGGTCCGCCGGCACCGCCATCAACCTGGACCGCCGCGCCCAGTGGGGGCTGCTGCTGGATCGCTGCCGCGAGCCGCAGCACACCTTCTTCCTCCTCTTTGGGCCGCGCCACCAGTACCTCGATCGCTTCATCGAGCGGGTCTGGCGCTACCTGAACGAGGAACGTAGCGATCCCCATCTGGTGCTCACCATCCCCTTCGAGAAGGCCGGTCAGCACGCCCTGTCCGGGACGGACCTTCAGCGCCACCTGCGCCAAGAACTCTTCGAGGGTCTGGGGGGCGGCCCTGACCTGGAAGGCGCCCTCGTCTCCGACCTGATCGGCAGGGCCACGGAGGAGCAGCCGCTCTTCCTCTTTCTGGGCCGCCGACCCATCGACGCGCTCCCCGAGGCCAAGCAGGCCGCGCTGCGGGACTTCCTGTGCCAGCGCCTCCCGGCCCTGCTCCCCCATGCCCGGCAGCCCGTTCGCGTGCTCCTGGCCCTCGACTACCTGGACAAGGTCAATCGCTTGCTGGTCGATCAGGTGCAAGAGTGGGCCCAGCAGGCCGAATCCGCTGGCCTTCGCTTCTGCCGCCTTCAGGAAGTCTCCCTGCCGCCCTGGGCCGAGGTCGAGGAGTTTTTGTGGAACTACCACCCTCGGCCCGCCCGGCAGGTGATAAACGCCATCGAGCAGGAATACCTGCGCCTGACCCGCGGCGGTTCCGACGTAAGCTTCCTGGACCTGGCGGCCCAACTCGACCGCTTCCTGCAAGAGGCATGATTGATGTCCCCATCCTTCCCGCAAACCCCCGAACTCCTGTCCCCCACCGATACCTTCGTGGGGCGCGAGGGCCGGCCCTACCATCCCCACCCCGAACTCCTGGCCGCCGCCAACGCCGCCCTGCTTCTGGGCGTCCCCCTGCTCCTGACCGGCGAACCCGGCTGCGGCAAGACCCACTTCGCCTGGGCCGCCGCCGGCGCCCTGTGCACAAGGCCCGGCCACGCCGACGCCCCCGAGCCCCTGGAGTGCTACGTGCGCAGCGACAGCCGCGCCCGGGACTTCCTGTACCACTACGACGCCATCCGCCGCTTCGGTGACGCCCAGCATGGCGGCACCGAGGGGCAGAAACGGGCCCAGGATGTGCGCGAGTACATCGAACTCCAGGCCCTGGGCCGGGCGCTGCTGTCCCCGGCGCGTCAGGTGCTGCTCATCGATGAGGTGGACAAGGCCCCCCGCGATCTGCCCAACGACCTGCTCCGCGAACTGGATCAGGGCCGCTTCGAGATCCCCGAGATCCCCGCCGCCGACACCCAGGGCGAGCTGCGCCGCCAGATGGTGCCGCCCGATGGGGCCCGGCGGCCCTTCATCGTCATCACCAGCAACGTCGAGCGCCAGCTCCCCGATGCCTTCCTGCGCCGCTGCGTCTTCTATCACATCCCCTTTCCCGATGAGGCGCAGCTGCGGCGGATCGTCCTCGATCATGTATGCGACCTGCCCGGCGGGATGGACCGGCTGCTGCTGGACGGCGCGCTGGAGATCTTCCACGCCCTGCGCGAGTGGAAGCCCAAGCTGACCAAACGCCCCGCCACCGCGGAGCTGCTGGCGTGGCTGCTGGTGCTGCACGGCGCCTTCCCGGAGGCGACAGGCCAAGGGGCGCTGGCACGAGGCAAGGTGCAAAAGCTGGCGGAGGGCCTGCGCAAGGACCGGCGGCACTCGCTGGGCGAGCTGCCGGGCCTGGGCTGCCTGCTGAAGCTGCGCGAGGACATCGAGCGCGTCGGCGGGCGGCGCTAGGAGGCCATGCGAGAGCCGGCGCAGCTGCGGGCGTTTCTGCGGGCGGTCCACGGGCAGGTGGTCCACCTGGGCTCGCGGGACTACATGATGGTCGAGCGCCTCCTGCGCTCGCGCGAGTGGGCCCGCGCCGACCTCCGCGCCGCGCTGGCCTCGCTGCTCTGCGGCAGCGGCATCCAATGGGAGAGCATCGCCACTTTGTTCGACCTGCACATCCCCGACCCGGATGCCCACAAAGCGGGGCCGGGGAGTGCGGCCTTCGACAAGCTCAGGCCGAACGGATGGGACGCCGCACAGGCATCAGACGCGGCATCGGATTCGTCGCATGCTTCAGATGCCGCGCCGACATCGGATGCGGCACACGGATCGGATGCCGCACAGGCATCAGGCGCGGCCCCTGATGCAGCATCGGCGAATGGTGCCCCTCCGGACCCGTTGGGCCTGAGCCCGCCTCCGGCCCATTCTTCAACAGATCCCTCCGGCTCTACAACGGCCCCCCTCCTGCGCATCCGTCCCGCCGGGACCCTGTCCTTCCGACCCCTCCTTGCCAGGCTCCGCGCCCCTCTTCGCCGTCTGCGCAACCTGCCTGCGGCCGGCAATCTCCTCTTGCTGACCGCGGTGCTGCTCCTGCTCCCAGCCGGCGGATACCTCATCATCCATCGTCTCTACCCCCCAGTCAGCGCCGTTCTCCCGCGCGAACTTCCACCACAGCCGCCTGCGCCGGTCTCCGCAAACCGGCCCCCGGAGATCACCTACGTCTACGAAGCCCATCGCGAACCGGGCTACCTCCGCTCTCCCAATAAAGCCATCTACGAACCCCGTTCCACCCCAAAAACCCAAGTCACTCTGGCCCTCTGCGGCCTCTCCGCGCTGCTCTCCCTCCTCGGCCTGCGCATCCTCCTTGTCTCCCGCCGTGCCGCCGCCGACCACCAGAAAAAGGTGGCCGCCACCCGCCGGGAATCCCTGGTCGCCCGGGAAAAGCTGGCC
>JBBRLA010000310.1:0-9554 GCA_038231615.1 Polyangia bacterium
AAGCTCGCCTGGGCCGCCCGTGTCAATTGAGCCGAACAGGATGGCGCGGGCGGTGACGGGGGCCCTGGTCGTGGCCGCGGCCGTGATGGTCCTGCCTTACTGGGCCCCCGTGCTCCTGGCCGCCTGGTTCGCCGACGTCCTGCGACCCATCGTCGTTCGGCTCCAGCACATCCTGGGTGGAAGACGGCGGGGGGCTGCGGCCATTGTCGTCTTGCTGGCGCTGCTCCTCATGGTCCCGCTTGCCGGGATGGCCATGGCCCTTTACACCGGGGCCCGCGACTTTATCGAACAGGTGCGCGGTGCGGTGGAGGGGCAACAGACGATCGCGAGCGTGCTCCTGAGCGGGGACAGCCCGGCGCGACATTTGACGCTGCGCGACTGCGCCTCGGCGCGGAGCTTCTGCGGGTTCTTGGGCCTGGGCGGCTCTTGCTCCCCAGGCACCTCGGCGGCCAGCTCGCGCTGCCGCTGCGCCTTCTTCCGCAGGGACTCGCGATAGGCTGCCAGTCTCAAAAAGGCCGAGGCCACGCCCAGGATCCGTCGGATGTGATAATGGGGCCGGTGTGTCTGGTCCGCCGCCTCGGCGTCGGCGCGGATCTTGGTAATCACCTTCTTGGCGTCCTGAATGGCCTCGCTCTGGATCTTTACATAGGTGGCGTCAGAGAGGGGTCGGTGAGGGCAGCGACCTCACCGACCAGGGTAGGGGCTGATCCGGCAGGCTGATCAGGAAGTCTGATCAGATCCAATCGCCATGCCGTGCGTTTGACGCCAGATACGGAGGTGCTCATGCGCGCACAAAGGGACTTTTCTGTCCTGCTTCTCACCCTCGTCTTCCTCTTCGCTCACGACGGGTTCGCCGGTGCAGGCAAGGAGAAGCTGAACATCTCGACGCCGCCGCCCGCCCAGGCTCGCCACGCCGCCCCGCCCGCGGTCGCCGCGCCCACCCCGGCGGAGGTCCGGGCCGGCAGCGCCTCCGAACTGGTCTATGGCGAGCCGATCCGCTTCCACAACATGACCCTGGTCCCGGTGGGCACCACCAGGAAGGGGCCGTTCCAGAAATATACCCTCATAGAGCAGGGCCTGAAGGACCAGAGCCTCGCCGTGCGCGAGATGAGCGGCGACACCGGCCAGGCCCAGGTCAACCAGGTCGAAGTGCGCAACCGCGGTCACCAGCCGGTGTACCTCCTGGGCGGCGAGATGATCCTCGGGGGCAAGCAGGACCGCATCATCCAGCAGGACACCGTCCTCCCGGGTACCGGCGAGTGGACCAAGGTCGCCGTGTTCTGCGTCGAGCACGGTCGCTGGCAGGGGCAGACCATGCAGTTCTCGTCCGCGGGCGCGGTGGCCCACGTGTCCCTGCGCACCGCCGCCATGAGCGGCTCGCAGAGCGCCGTCTGGGAAGAGGTGGCGAAGAACAACCTGCGCCACGGTACGCAGAGCCAGACCGAGACCTACCGCCGCACCGTGCAGAACGAGGCTCTGCGCGGCAAGATCGAGCCCTACCGCAAGCAGCTCACCGGCATGATGCCCAAGAACCTGACCCTTTCAGGCTTCGTCTTCGCCATCAATGGCGACATCCGCGTGGCCGACCTGTTCGGCAACCCGGTGCTCTTCGCCGACCTTCAGGACAAGCTGATCTCTTCTTATATCCTGGAGGCGCTCGGCCAGCAGGAGAACCCCAGCGCCCCGGCGGTGAGCAAGAACGCGGCCCAGACCTTCATTGGCAAGGCGCGGGCAGAGAAGAAGGACGGGGGCAAGAGCTCGGGCCGCGCGATGAACTACAAAATGGAGAACAACGATCTCATCGGCACCGAGACCTTTGATGCTCAGGCGGGCAGCGTGCGGGAAACGTATATCAAGAAATAGGCGATACGACGCCCGCCTCCTCGCCCCGGCACGCCACATGCTATATCCAGTATCAATATGACGCTCATGGCTCTCAACAGGAAGCACGCTGTCATCCTGACCTCGGTGGCTGTCGCCGTTGCCATCGGATCGATCGTCTGGATCTATCCCTCGCACCGGCTCGGTACGGAGCACCCGCTCCCGCAGCCGAAGAACATGCCGGCAATCGCGCAGCAGGTCCTGCACCAGCGCATGCTCCGCCACAGCGATGACATGAAGGGCCTGGTCGAGGCGGTGGTGCTGCTGGACTTCGACCGGGCCCGATCCCTCGGCCAGGCCATCGGCGCCGACGCCAACCTGGCGCGCCCCATAAGCGGCGACGCCACGGAGCTGAACACCCTGCTCCCGGCAGGGTTCTTCACCCTCCAGGACGAGCTGAGGTCCCGAGCCACTCAGTTGGCCCGGGCAGCCGAACAGGGAGACCACGCGGCCCTGGCGGATTCCTTCGGCAGGCTCACCCAGACGTGCCTCGCCTGCCACATGCTCTACGCCTTCGATCCCGCGACCGGGCAACGCCCGGCCCGATGAGGTCGCCGCGGCGTCGCTCACCTCGCGGGCGCGGTCGCGGAGCTGCTCTTCCAGCAGGAAGAACCGCTCCGGGAGCTGCGCGTTCAGCTCGTCGGATTCTCCCGGCAAGGGCCGCGGCAGCCGCGGCTCGGAGAGGAAGTGTCCGATGGTTTCGGTGACGTCGCCATGCCGCCATAGAGCCTGCCGTGGATCAGGACCCCAACGGCCACGAAGATGAGGCCCGGGAGCTGGAGCAGGGTGCCCAGGGTGAAGGCGAGGAAGAAGAGGGGGACGCCCAGGCTGCCGGCGGAAGACAGGGTGGCGCGCAGGTGGGCGAGGGAGAACTCGTCGGTCAGGCCGGTGCGCCGTCCGGCCACGAAGATGCCCACGAAGAAGAGGACGAGCAGCACGAGGCGCAGGACCGACTTCCGCAACAGGGGCATCGGCGACGAACATAGCCCATCGGCGGGGTCCGGGTCACGTCGGAAGCGCCGTCCTCGTCAGGGATCGCGGGAGGTGGCGATGTCCGGCGTCTCAGCTTCGGGCTTTTCGGCGGGGCCGAGCTCCGCTCGCAGGACCTGCATCGCCTCTTCCGGCGAGTCCACGAAGCGCAGGAGGCGGAGGTCCTCGGCGGCGATGGTGCCAAATTCGACGAGCGCGTCGAAGTTGATGACCTTTTTCCAGAAGGAGGATCCGTAGAGCAGGATGGGGATGCGCCGGTTCAGCTTGCGCGTCTGCACCAGCGTCAGGATCTCGGTCAGCTCGTCGAGGGTGCCGAAGCCGCCCGGGAAGACCACTAGGGCCCGCGCCAGGTAGGCGAACCAGAACTTGCGCATGAAGAAGTAGTGGAACTGGAAGCTCAGCGAGGGGGTGATGTAGGGGTTGGGGCGCTGCTCGAAGGGCAGGCCGATGTTCAGGCCCACGGTCTTGGCCCCGGCGTCGGCGGCGCCGCGGTTGGCCGCCTCCATGATGCCCGGCCCGCCGCCGCTGCACACGACGAAGCAGCAGTGCTCGTTGGCGAGGCTGCCAGACCATTCGGACAGGAGCCGGGCCAGGGTGCGCGCCTCGTGATAATAGCGCCCCATCGGCCCGTCCTCGCGCAGGCGCGCCGAGCCGTAAAAGACCACGGTGTCGTGGACGCGCTCGCGGCGGAAGTGGTGCAGGGGCTCCAGGTATTCCGCCAAAATGCGCAGGGGCCTGGCGTCGGGGCTGTCGAAGAAGCCCTCGTTCTTGTAGGCCACGGGGTGAACGCCCTGGCGATTTTCGGGGGGATCTTGCCCGGTCTCGTTCATCGCGTCTGTCCTCCCTCCACGGTGAAGTCGATAAAGCCCCGCTCGACGCTGATCCCGTGCAGGCGCACGCGTACCTTCTCGCCGACGCGCAGGCCGGCCTCGCCGGCGACCACCCGGCCCTCCGCCGAGGGCGAGCGCACGCGCACCCAGGTCCCCTTGGGGCTGGCGCCGGTGATCAGGCCGTCGAAGACCTGCCCCACGCGGTGGACCAGGAGCTGCGCCGCCACCGACTTGAGCACCCGGCGCTCGATCTTCTGCGCGTCGGCCTCGCGGGCCGAGCAGTGCTCTGCCAGGGCCGAGAGCTCCGAGAGGCTGTAGGGGGCGGGCCGCTTCGCCAGGAGGGCGAGGAGCAGGCGCTGGGTGATGAGGTCGGGGTAGCGGCGGTTGGGCGCGGTGGCGTGGGTGTAGTGATCGGTGGCCAGCCCGAAGTGGCCGATGTCGGACTGCCCGGGGGCGTGGGCCGCGTACTCGCCGCGCCCCATCAGCTTGACCAGGGACAGGGAGATCTCGGCGAACTCTTCCGGCGTGCGGGCGCCGCGCATGGCGCTCACGAAGCGCGAGAGTTCGAGGGAGCTGGGCGCCTCCGAGAGGGTGAAGCCGTGGGTGGCGGCGTAGGAGACGATACCCGCCCAACGCTCGGGTTTCTTCACGACCCGGCGCAGCGAGGCGAAGCCCGCCGCGTCCAGCGCCCGGGCCACGGTGCAGTTGGAGGCGATCATCAGCTCCTCGATCAGCCTGCTGGCCCGGCCGGGGTGGTGGGGCGAAAGGTCGAGCACCCGGCCCTCATTGTCCAGCACCTCGCGGACCTCGCCGGTGTCCAGGTTGAGCGCCCCGGCCCGGGTCCGCGCCTCGGCGAGCAGCCGCGCCAGATCGTCCTGCATTCGCACCTGCGAAAGCAAGGGCGACCGCGCGGCCAGGGCCGGGGGCGGCGGCGACTTTCCCGAGAGCCAGTCGGAGATCGACGGGTAGTCGAGTTTGGCCTGGTTGCGCACCAGGGCCCGGTAGACCTGCCCGGGCCCCGGGCTGCCGTCGCGGTTGATCTTGGTCTCGATGACCAGGGCCAGCCGGACCTGCTCGCCCAGCAGGGAGGTGCGGTCGTAGGACAGCCGGTCGGGTAGCATGGGGAAGGTGCGCACTCCGGTGTAGACGCTGGTGGTGTTGTGGGCGGCGAAGCGGTCGGTCTTGCCGGCGGCCGGGACGAGGTGATCGACGTCGGCGATGCCGACATAGAGGGTGAAGCCGTCGGCGGTGTCCTCGCAGAGCTCGATTTGATCGAGGTCCTGGGACTCGACGTTGTCGATCGAGGTCCAGGCAAGATCCCTGAGATCGCGCACCCCCGGACCGGCAGCGGGCTCGGCGGGCCCGGCGGTGGCGGCGGCGACCTCGGCGAGCACGTCGGCGGGGGGCGTGGTCAGCAGGCCGCGGTCGGCCATCGCCGCCTCGGCAATTTTTTGCAGGAGACTCTGGTGTTCCATTGTGGCCGCGAATCACGCCACGGCCGGCGGGGAAAAGCAAGGCGGCAAGCTGGGCAAGCGCCCGGACGAGCCGGCCCCCTCGGCGGCAACCCCATCGATCCGGCCGCCACGGTGGTGTCCCCCTAGCCGCCGCGCGGGTCGAGATTTATTTTTCCCGATAAGGCTTGCGGCACAGGGTCACGCTCAGCGTCACCAGGCCGGCGGCCACGGCGCAGCCCAGGGTCATGTCGGAGGCGATGGCCAGGCCGCGCACCTTGCCCTGCTCGGCCATGAAGTCGGCGCTGGTCTTGTACTGGGTCTGGGCCAGGGTGGAAGACTCCCCATAAGCCAGGCCGCCCAGGATCGCGGCGGTGATGCCGAGGCCGCCGGTGACCCCGGTCCCGATCCAGAAGCCCCGACCCAGGCGGCTTTTCAGGCTGCGGGGCGGCGCCGGCTTGACGATGACCGGGACGGGCGCGGCCGGCACCGGCACCGGCTGCTTCTCGGCGGCGCCCTCGGCGATGGACGCCGGCTGCATGGCCCGCAGCGAGTGGATGGTCTTCCGGGTTTCGGCGCGCTCCTCGGCGCTGATGTCGGTGTCGCCGTCCAGGTAAAGCTCATAGTAGTGGATGGCTTCCGTCGCGTGACCGAGCTTCCGGTGGGCCTGGGCGATGTTGTAAAGGAGCCGCGGGAGCTGCTTGATCTCGTAGGCCGCCTGGAGCTCGGTGATGGCGTCGCATCTATTATATATCCGTTATATATCCGTCTGACATGACCCCGGAGCGCGCCCTTCTGGAGGTGCCCCGCCTCCAGTGCGAGTTCACCGAGGACAGCCAGCACCTCGGGGAAAGGACCAGGAAGTTTCACCAGCGCGATCTGCCCTCCGCCCACCGCTTCGGCCAGAACCTGGAGTTCGTCGAGCGGTACGGGCTCTACCTGCCGCTGAACTACCGCAGCACCGTGGACCTGGCCGATGAGTGCTATAGAATCAAACGCACGCAACACCGGGTCCAGAAGGAGCGCTGGTTGGCCGGCAGCTCCGCCGTCAGAAGGCGCGTCGACATGATCGTCGATGAGTGCGTGGCCATTGAGCTCAAGTACATGATCCACAAGAAGGGGGCCGGGGAGCGGGACCGCGTCCACGAGCAGATCATCGACTACGCCAGGGTGTGGCAGTCGAGCGGCCCGGTCCTGCTCTTCCTGGCGGGCACGCCGCGAGGCCACGCGACCCGTTTTGGCGAGATCGCGCAGGACTGGAACGCGCGCCTTTCCGGAGACCGCGCACCCATCGTGGTCGTGGTCGACAAGTAAGTGATGGCCACCAAGAGATCCAGGACCGCGCTCGTGCTATAAGGCCGACTCGGTGCTGCGATGAACGAACCCTCCCTGCCCCGCCCCGCCATGGGGGCCTCTGATTTCCGCGAGCTTCGCCAGCTCGGGTCCCTGTATGTGGACAAGACGCCCTTCGTGGCGCGGGTGCTGGACGATCCGGCGAAGGTGATCTTGCTGCCCCGTCCGCGCCGGTTCGGCAAGACGACCAACCTGTCGACCTTGCGCTGGTTCCTGGGCCGGTCCGCTGAGGACCTGACCGGGCTGTTCAGCGACTTGAAGGTATGGGAGTCGCCAGCGGCCCGGGGGCACTTCCAAAAATACCCGGTCATCTATTTGACGCTGAAGGACGTCAAGAATAAGACATGGGAAGGCTGCTTCGCCGCGGTCGCCGAGCTTTTGGCGGTCCTCTACAACGAGCACCGCTATCTGCTGCCGGGTCTCGATCCCGAGGCCGCCGAGATCTTCACCGCCATTCTGCACCGTCGCGCCGCCCCGGCGCAGTGCGAGGCAGCGCTTTTGCGCCTGTCCCAGCACCTGCACCACCATCACGGAGAGCGCGTCGTCATCCTTCTGGATGAGTACGATTCTCCCCTGCACACGGCCTTCACCAGCGGCTACTTCGATGACGCCGTCGACTTCTTCCGCAGCTTCCTGTCTGCCGCGCTCAAGGACAACGAGCATCTGTTCAAGAGCGTCCTGACCGGCATCCTGCGCATCGCCAGAGAGAGCATCTTCTCCGGTCTGAACAATTTGAGCGTGTACAGCCTGCTCGACGCCGACTTCGCCACCGACTTCGGCTTCACCGAGCAGGAGGTGCTGGACCTTTTGCTGCGCCTGCGATCGGCCCGGAAGATGGAGGACCTGCGGCGCTGGTACAACGGCTACGACTTTGGGGGACACGTCATCTACAACCCCTGGTCGGTGCTCAGCGCCCTGTCGCGAGACCGGGATCCGCTCCAGCCCTACTGGGTGAATACTGCCTCGGACGAAATGATTCGCGAGCTGCTTTTCCGGTTCGGTGGCGGAGAAGAAGGGGAAGGCGAGGCCCTTTTGCGGGGCGATGGGGTGCGCTACCCGATCGTGCAGGACACGGTCTTGCGCGACATTTATCGAGAGCCCGACGCGCTGTGGAGCTTTCTTCTCTTTACCGGCTATCTCAAGGCGGAGGACGTGGCGGTCGAGGTATCGGGGAACGAGGGCCGGATGATGGGGACGCTGAAGGTCCCGAACCTGGAGGTTGGCACGGTGTTCGCCGGCCTGTTCCGGGGCTGGCTGCAAAAAGGGGTAGGCGGCGAGCGGCGCTTGCAGGAGCTGAGCACGGCGCTTTTGCGGGGCGATCTGGAGATCTTCCAGGAGGGACTGGAGCGGCTGCTGCTGGAGTCGGCCAGCTTCCTGGACGGGTCGAACAACAAGGTCAAGATGCCGCCGGAGCATGTCTACCAGGCTTTCATCCTGGGGCTTTTGGTGCACATGCAGCCGCGCTATCTGGTGCGGAGCAACCGGGAGTCGGGGCACGGACGTTATGATGTGATGGTCTGCCCGCGGGAAGCCGGGCTTCCTGGGGCGGTGCTGGAACTGAAAGTAAGGAAGAAGGGCGAGACGCTGCAGAGCGCGCTGGGGGCGGCGAAGAAGCAGCTCCTTGCGTGCGACTACGCGGCGGAGTTGCGGGCGAATGGGGCCTCGCCGATCCAGCAGGTGGCCGTCGCCTTCGACGGAAAGAAAGTGCTGGTCGGCACGCCCTGAGGGCGGCGGCCCAGGCTTTCCGGGGGGACCGAAGAAATATCTAGGAGTCGCGATGGGATCTCGCGGCCCCGGCGTCTTTCTTCATAAGGTCCCACATGAACAATCCGCTGAATCCCGCAGAAGAGGGGCTGGATCTCATTCCGGCCAGGATGCTCAATGAGGTAGTCTATTGCCCTCGGCTCTATTATCTGGAGCATGTTTTGGGGGAATGGGACGATAACGCCGATACGGTCCATGGCAAGCGGGTCCATCGTCGGGTCGACGCTCGCGCCGACGCCTTGCCCGAGAGCGCGGCGTTGCCGCCGGAGGGCCGCTTGCACGCGCGTTCGGTCACGGTGTCATCGGTGAAGGAGGGGCTCATTGCGAAGACCGATCGTGGCAAGTAACCGTTTCGTAACATTCCGCGATTAAATTGTTACCATGAAGTAACATGTTCACGCCCGCTCTAGCCTGCCTGGACCGCCGGAACTTCTCCGGGTCCGCCATGATAAAGCGGTCGGCGGGAAGGCTGAAGCCGTGACGACGGCTGTAGTGAGGGCGGGCGATCCCTGTGTCTACGGGCCGCTCCTCGGAGCGGGTAGGGCGCAGCAAGTGGCTGGACATGTAGAACGAAGCGATACCGGAGCAGCCGACGATCAGGGGACCAAGTTGAGCTTGACAGCCGGGGCTGTCCCTATGCTTCCCTTTGCGTCAGTAGCCTGCACAGTAATCTGGCGCTGCCCCGGCTTGGCCAAGGAGGAGATGGTGAAGTCCAGGCCCCACTGGGTGCCGCCCTCGTTGTTCAGGTCGTTGGTCACGGAGCCAGCCGGACCGCTCCAAGTCATGGAGACGCCGTCGATAGCGCTCGTACCCTGCACATCCACGGTCAGACGCACCGTCCCTCCGGCTGTCACGTTCTGTCCTCTTGATCTGGAGATCCCGATGATGAAGACGTCCCCAGCCGCCTTGCTGATGTCCATCACCCTGGCCGCCTGTGGCGGAGCGGGGCTGGGCGACCAGGCCGACGAGCCCAACGGTTTCCAGCCCGAATCGAACGGCTTCAACAAGATCCAATTGGGCCGGCTTCTATTCTCCGACACCGCTTTATCCCAGCCTGCAGGGCAGTCGTGCGCTACCTGCCACGACTCGGCCCACGCCTTCGCCGACGGGCGGCTTGGGCCCGACGGCAAGGTCACGCCAACTTCCGAAGGAGCAGTGACCGGCCTCTTCGGTTCGCGCAACACCCCAAGCATCGTGTACGCCTCGTTTACGCCTTATCTCGGGGCTGCGGGAAACGAGACCGGCTTTGCCGGCGGCCTGTTCTGGGACGGCCGCGCGGCCAGCC
>JBBRLA010000311.1:0-9554 GCA_038231615.1 Polyangia bacterium
ATTCCGCCTCCCCCACCAATCGCTCGATCTCCGCCCGGACTCGTCCTGCATCTTCCACCAGCCGCCCAAGCAGCTGGCGCGGGCCCTGCTCACTGTCCCAGTCCACCCCCAGTCTTCCCTTGATCCCTCGCTCCAGGTACTTCGCTCAAGCTGAGCTGGGCGCTGCGCCACCGCGACTTCTTCCCGGTGGACGTCAACGCCGCGCCGCGGGAGCTCTTGCTGCGCGTGCCCGGTCTGGGGGTGCGCGGGGTGGAGCAGATCTTGCCGGCGAATTCGCCTGTGCGGGCGAGCCTGCTTCGGCTCTTGGTTGCCCCACTCACGCCACCGGAGCGGCCCGGCTCTCCCTGACCGGTCGCGGCGGAGGACTGGCAGGCCATCCCGATCAACTCGGCGAGCTCAGGTGGCGCCTTGGTCGCCCTTGTCGAGGTTGCGGCTCAAGACCTCCAGGGCAAGCTCATAGCTGAGCCGCGCCACCACGGGATCGTAACGAGGGCCCTCATCTCGCAGGGCAGCGTGCTGCGCGTTGAGCTCATGCCAGCCAAAGAGCACACCGGATTCGCTCAGGCGCGCATAGATGAGCGCCCGTCCCTCGGCCGGGATATGCGGGTCCTGGCGGCCAAAGATCAGGAGCAACTCTCCTTTGATCTCGTGGGCGCGAGCCAGGGAATCGTCGTTCATCCCCATGCCGAGGCTGCGTTTGTGGAGGTCGGTCGCCTGAAAGCATACGGCGGCCAGGCAATCGGGCTGGAGCGCCGCTCGGTAGGCCAGGTGTCCGCCGATGCAGAAGCCCATGGCCCCGAGTCGCCCGGTGCAGGCCGGATGTCCGCGAAGGTAATCGAACCCGGCGCGAGCATCCGAATCGTAGGCCGCCACGGGCTTGGTGGTCTTGTGGCGGTTGCCGCGCTCTGCGCCCTCGGTGTCGTAGGGGAAGACCGCCCCGGGCGCCTCCAGCTCATGGTAGATCTCCGGCACCGCCACCAGGAAGCCATGCCCGGCCAGATACGCAGCGCTGCGGTCGATGGGCGCGGTTCGCTGGAAGATCTCGGAGAACAAGAGCAGCCCCGGATAGCGACCCGGCGCCGTGGGACGGTACAGGTACGTCCGCATGGGGCCCGTCGGAGTGGGCAGGTCGACTGTCTCCCGCTGAATCAGCATGGGATCGTCCGCCGGCTCCGCCATCGCGGCGAACCAGATCTGCCAGTCCAGGCGAAGCTGCAAGGGGCTGAGCACACAGGGACGGCACAGAATGTCCCCCGGCTTGCATTTGAACTCGTAGGGCACCCATCGGGTCTCGGCGGCAACCAGGTCAGGGCCGGCGTGGGCCAGGAAGATGTCCCACGGGCCGCTCCGCCTGGTGGCGGGGGCCGCTGGTCGCCGACATGCTCGACGCCCACCTGATAGGCGCGGTAGAACATCCAGGCAGTGCGCGATCCAGCCGTGGTGCCCCAACCCCTCATCGATGAGGGCTTTGCCAAGGGGCGGACTGAAGCAGTCTGACCCTCACGCAATTTTCTGTGCCTTTTTGCGGGTAGCCACGGATGCTTTTGTCAGGGAGCGGATACGAAGAATCAGGGCCAGTGCGGAGTTGATGGCTTCCGCACTGCCAAACTGATCGTAGACCTTCGCATCGATGACGACGGCATGTGCAGTCCGGGGAAATCTGGACGCGTAGCGACCTCGCTGCGCCTTCGACCAGTCATAGCGAGTCAGGGATGTTTCAGGCGGCTTCCGATTACGGTCCTTTTTCATAAATCCTCCGCTGTGGCTTGGATGCCTGGCGGGCGCTGATGATTCTGATGCGCTCTCCGCGCTCGGCATGCACTACGAAAAGCACGCGTGCCCGTGTTGACATGCCGATGATGATGAAGCGGTCTGGTTCGTACAGGTCAGGGGCATCGATCGCCTGGGGATCACCGAACACCGTCGTAGCTTCGGCAAACGATACGCCGTGCTTCGCCTCGTTGGCACGAGCCTTGTCCTCGTCCCATTCAAAATCTCCAGAGCGAACGGTGCCCATTACCAAGAACATATCACGGCCCTTGTTCCATGCACCACCGGATGAGCCGGCTGGCGTGTCTGGGCGCTGAGTCAGCTGTGCAAAAAGTCCCGCCACCCACAAGGGTGGGCCCTCAAGGTCCAGGCCAGGTGTTTGTGCGCCGCCTGGGCCGGCAGGCGGTGTCTCTCAGGTCAACGGCAGGTGGCACTCTCGATGGCGCCGCTGCTGATGCGGAGGCCGCGGGCTCGGTAGGCCTCAGCTACAAATCAAGCTTTTACGGCTTTTACATCTTCCCTCTGTCCCGAGTTAACATCTGGCAGGCCCCCTGCGCAAACACCGAGCAAACCGTCCAGATGCTCCACAGCCTCCGCAACGAGTACCCTGACCGGCATCTGGTCCTTGTATGGGACGGCGTCTCCTACCATCGCTCCCAGTTGGTCCGCGAGACGGCGGCCCTGTTGAGTATCGCCCTGATGCCTCTGCCGGGGTACAGCCCCGACTTGATGCCGGTTGAGGCTCTGTGGCGGTGGCTGCGCCAAGTGGTCACCGGCAACTACTGCTATCAATCCATCGCCGAGCTACATCAGCGTGTCGCCAATTTTGTCTTTGAAATGAACCTGGACCCCGATACCCTGGCCGCTAGGAGCTTGATTCACGGCTCAGCACGGGTCTTGCTTGCAGAATTTTGCTCCCGTCGAGAACGTTGCCACGAGCTGGCCAAATGTTGAGCAATTTTCCGGAAAATCTACAAATTGTGGGGGTTGTGAATCAAGCTCCTAGGCTGGCCCTCAAATTGGCCCTCGATCCCCGGGAGGAGGAACTCCGATTCTCGAACTAGATTCAGTTTAACACAAGCGCACCATCACCGTCCTCATCGACTTCAACAAGGGCTATCCTCGCGGGCATCATGAGCACCTCCACCGAATTCCCGTGCGCATCGACCGTCGCCGAAGCGGCCCCCGTTGCGGACCTGACCGGGGGTTGTCAGTGCGGCGCGGTGCGCTACCGCGTCACCATGGCCCCACAGGGCGTCCACTACTGCCACTGCCGGATGTGCCAGCGGGCGGTGGGCAACCTCTTCGCCAGCCTGGTCCCCGTCCACAAGGAGCGGCTCATCTGGGAGAAAGAGGCCCCCACGTTCTACCGATCCTCCTCGGTGGCCGAGCGCGGCTTCTGCGCCCGCTGCGGCACGCCATTAAGCTTCGCCTATGACGTCTCGCGCTGGATCGCCTTGACCCTGGGCAGCCTGGACCACCCCGAGAGCGTCCAGCCCGGCATCCACTTCGGCATCGAGAGCCAGCTCCCCTGGCTGCGCATCGACGACGCCCTGCCCAGAGAGCGCACCGACCCGGACGCCGACCCCCTGCGCGCGATGCAGAACTTCCAGGCTCCGCCCGGGGGGGCCGAATGAACCGGTACGCGACGCCCATCGAGCCACAGACCCGCGTCGCGCAGGGGCGCGACAGCTACTTCGTCGAAAATGGCTTCTCCCTGGCCGGCTATGCGGACCGCTGGGTGAAGCTCAAGGTCTTCGGCGTCCCGGTGAAGTTCTACAACTCCGCCGCGCGCAAGAAGGTGGTGCCCTTCCATGACCTGCACCACGTGGCCACCGGCTACGGCACGGACCTGGTCGGAGAAGCGGAGATCGCCATGTGGGAGCTGCGCGGCGGGTGCAACTCCCTGATCCTGTGGGCCCTCAACGGGAGCGCCGCTCTTTTCGGGCTCCTGACTGCCCCACGGCGCACGCTCCGTGCCCTTTCACGGGCCGGCGGCCAGCGTACACTTTATCGGGATGCCCTCCCCTATGACCAGCTCATCGCCCTCACTGTCGGCGAGCTGCGGGCCCGGCTGGGCGTGCCTCCAGGGGGCGCGGCGGACCAGCCGGCGCGCCTGCATCCCGATGCACCGGGGCCGACTGCCCCCGGGTAAAGTCCAAAGACCTCACAAAAAAGGAAGCGAATCATGCGTGGTGCAAACTGGCTGCCCCTTCTCCTGCTTCTGGGCCTCACCGTCCCCGCCGCCGCCGAGGAGATCGGCAGCGTCTCGACGGCCTTCAAGACCCTGGGGCCCAACGACAAGATCGTCATCGAGGCCTTCGACGACCCCAAGGTGCAGGGCGTCACCTGCTACCTGTCGCGCGCCAAGCGCGGCGGCATCAAGGGCGGCATCGGCGTGGCCGAGAACACCTCCGACGCCTCCATCGCCTGCCGGCAAATCGGCCCGATCCAGATCAAGGACAACCTGCGCGACGGCGACTTCGTGTTCAAGCAGAGCACCTCGCTGCTCTTCAAGAGCATGCAGGTGGTGCGCTTCCTGGACAAACGGCGCAACGTGCTGGTCTACCTGGTCTACTCCGACAAGCTCATTGACGGGTCCCCGAAGAACTCGGTGTCCGCCGTCCCCATTCAGAAGACCTGGGCCCCCTGAAGCAGGCCCCCTTTTGGAGGGGCCGCCTGGATCAATACCGGCGCAGGATCTGACAGGGAGTTCGGCCAACCCCACAGTTGGAGGATCAGATCATCCGAACTGATTTTCCTGAGGCACAACCGGTGGCGGGGGACGGATTTCGTAAAAAACTCGTTTGCCATCCCTGACAAAACTCCGGGCGTTCAGGCGTTTGCATGCGTCCGCCACCGCTGCGTTCACCTGGGGATCTCTGGGATTCTCGTAGAAAACCACCCGCTGCTCCTCGGGCCCTGTCTCTCGGCGCCCCTTCAGGGGTAGCACCCGCGCCAGAACCGTCTCTGCTGTCCTCGCCTCCCTCCAGCAAGTGCGTGGCGAAGCAGTGCCGCAGCACGTGCGGCGTCACTCGCTTGCTGATCCCCGCCTTGACCACCGCCTTGCGCAGCGCCTCAGCTACCGTCTTGGCTGACACGACGCTACCCGGTGCGGCCCCTGGGAATACCTGGGGCCCTGTGGGGCGAATGGTCCGCCAGTACTGGCGAAGAAAGACCAGCAACCGCTGGCTCAGCATCACGAAGCGGTCGCGCCCTCGTTTCCCGTCGCGGATGCAGTTGGTTGGCCGCGGTGGCAGTCGCGAGAGTGTGATTGATCGTGAAGGTCAGCTCGCCGGTTGGCTCGTTCACACTTGGGCAAGCGATGGCTTCCCGACTCGCGAGTTCTCCATCCCTAACCTTGGGACCGCTTTGACGAACGAACCCGAGGTGGGAGCCGAGTGCGGTAGTTCCGCTCGCTCGGATCTGTGCGGGGGGCGGCCCGAGCCGAGTGGCGAAGGGCCGTCCCTACCGCGATCCCGCCTTCGACACAGAGGAAGTGGCCGAATCGGTGTTATCGTCCGCCCATGGCACCCACTTCGTGAGGCAATTTGCGCGTTGCGCTTGTATGCTGCTGGGCCTGGTGTCCGTGCTCGGCGGGGTGCCGGCGTGCGAAAAGGCGCCTTCTCCCTATCTGGTCCCACTCGCGTCGTCACCGCTGAGCCCCAAACTCGATCATCTGCGCAGGCTCGGCCTGGACGCCACCGTGCGGGGACGGCGGGTGCGCGTCGTCGCCCTCTATGCGCAGGCGCCTGACTATCGTCCTGTGGCCTCGCCGCTCCGCGATGGCTCCGAGGGGATCGCCTGTGTCGACGATGCGGCGCGCGCGGCCGTGGTCTATCTGCGTGACTTCGAGCGGACCGGGGACCCGCGATCGCTCGGCGAGGCGCGCGGTCTCCTCGATTTCGTCGTCGCGATGGAGCAGGGCGATGGCGAGTTCCTAAACTTCATCCTCGCGGACGGCACGCCCAACCAGACCTCGCCGTCGAGCAGGAAGACATTTGGGTACTGGGGGGCGCGCAGCCTGTGGGCCCTCGGCGAGGCGATGCGCGTGCTCCTGGCCACCCGAAGTGACATCGCGGAGACCTATCGCAAGACCCTCGATCGCGCGGTGGCGCGCTTCGCCCGTGACATCGATGCCGGCGAGCTGACCTCCGGGTCGATGGTCGCCACCGCCGAAGCGCTCCTCGGGGTCCTGTCGTACCAGCGTGCCGAGCCCAGGGCGGCACGCGCGGCCCTCGCCGAGCGTGCCGCGATCGTGCTCGGGTGTACAACGCTGCAAAAGGCGAGCCCGTCGTGCATGACCCTCGAAGAGCTGACCCGTCGAACGGCGGGTGCAGGCGAGGAGGCGCCACCCTGGGGAGGGCGGGTCGATGGGCCGACGTGGCATGCGTGGGGGGCACGCGCCACGATGGCATTGGCTCAGGCTGCGATCGATCTCCAGCGCCCGGCGCTCGCCGAAGCGGCGCGTCGCGAAGCAGACACGCTGTGGACGCGCATGCTCCTGGCCCAGGACTTCGCAGCAGAGATCGGTCCAGGTGGCGCCATCCGATCCTATCCGCAGATCGCCTATGGCCTCTCGCCGATCGTGGGGGGTTTTCTCGCGCTCGCCGAAGCGACAAAGGATGATCGATACGCCCTCCTCGCCGGCCTCTCTGCCGGCTGGTACCTGGGAGCGAACGGTTCGCACGCCGTCCTGTACGACGAGGCCAGCGGGCGAACCATCGACGGCCTCGATGGCGACACGCCCCAGAAGATCAACCGCGACGCCGGGGCCGAATCCACCGTCGAGGCATTGCTCGCGCTGGGCGCTCTGGCACAGAGCCCGATCGCGGTCGAGTACGTCCGGCTGACACCTTTGGGGGCCAGGACCTCGATCGCAGCGCCCGGCGCCTATCGTGAGTTCGCCGATGCCACGGGGCCGAAGCTGGCGCTGGTGGGCAACCTGGACCTGCCTCGGTCCCCTGGCAAGGTGCAGCTTCGCCGGCTCGACAACGACCCGGCGGCGGCAAGCCTGACCTACTGGCCGGCCGCCAACCCTGTCGAGGTCGAGCTGGCGATCCGCCTTGCCTCCGCCTGGAATCGAACACACCCGGAGGTCCAGGTGCGCGTGCAGCCCGCGCCGGCCGGAAAATCCTCCGAGGAGGTGCTGCTCGCCGCCATCGTCGCGCGGTCGACGCCCGACATCTGCTCCAACATCTCCTCGGCCCTCCTGGCGCGTCTGGTCCGTGCTCGGGGCGTCCTGGCCATCGATGCGTTCGCCTCCACGGCTGCGCGCCTCTCAGAACGCACCACCCTGGGCATGATCGAACCTCTGCGCTTCCCCGATCAGCACGTCTACGCGCTTCCCTGGAAGGTCAACCCCATCATGATGCTATACAACCGCGGCCTCTTCTCCGCGGCGAAGGTCGAGCCGCCGCGCACCCATGCCGACCTCCTTGAAGTATCGGCCAGACTCATCGCCGATCGGGACGGCGATGGTCGCTTCGACCAATGGGCGATGTGGGCGCCCGTGAAGACGACATGGTTTGAGCGGTTCTACGACTTCTATCCTCTCTATCTGGCGGGGTCGGGCGGTCGTACGCTCGTTCACGGCCGCGAGATTCTCTTCGATAACGATGCCGCTGTCGCCGCCTTCGAGGTGCTCCAGCGCGGGTTTGAGCGCGGGCTCTTTCCACGGACCAACTTCACCGGACGCGATCCCTTCGTCGATGGCACGGTGGCGATGAAGTTCGTCGGCCCCTGGTTTCTTCGCGATCTCGAAGAACTCAAGGTCCCGGGGCTCTTGTATGGCGTCGCGCCGATCCCCGTCCCGGACGGCGCCTTGCCCGACGCCGCCTACGCGTTCGCGGACATGAAGAGCATCGCCCTGTTCGCGACGTCGCGACATCCGATCGAGGCGGCACGCTTCATCGCGTACCTCACCTCGCCGGAGGCCGATCGGCTGCTCATCGAGCAGGCGGCGCAGCTCCCCTATCGGCGACAGCTCGCCGCCGATCCCAGGTTCGGCGCCGCCATCGATCGCTGGGCCTCGCTCTCCGCGTTCGTCCCGATGGTGGAGCGCAGCCGCGACCTCGATCTGCACGTCGATGTGGTGGAGATCTTCGACATCGTCTCGGAGGCGTATGAGGCGTCCTCGATCTATCAGGTATCGCCCCCGAGGCGGGCGGTCCACGCCGCCGCGGTCGAGGCGAAGCGGGTCATCGATGCCCATTGACGCCACCGGGCCCGGGCCCGACCGCAGCGAGCGGCGCACGGGCCTGCTGCTCGCGGCCCCCTATGTCGTCTTCCTCCTGGTGTTCTCGCTCGGCCCGATCGCCGCCGCCCTGGTGATGGTCTTCTTCGAATGGGACATGGTGACCGCGCCCACGTTCGTCGGGCTTTCGAACGTGAAGCTCCTCCTGATCGATACGCGCTTCTGGCAGGCGATCCTCAACACGTTCGTGTTCCTGGCGATCCACCTCCCCTTGCAGATCGCCGGGGCCCTGGGGCTTGCGTGCGTACTCGATCGCCCTCTTGCCGGTCGGTCGTTCTGGCGAGCGGCCTTCTTTCTGCCGGTGGTGATCTCCGGGGCGGTGGTGACAATCCTGTGGAGTTCGCTCTACGCCACGGACGTCGGCCTCATCAACCGCGTGCTCTCCATGGTCGGCATTCCGCCGGTGGCGTGGCTGACCGACCCCAACATCGCGATGCCGGCGATCGCCGTGATGGTGACGTGGAAGAACATCGGCTTCTACGTCGTGATCTACCTCGCCGGACTGCAATACGTGCCGCGCAGCTGCTACGAGGCCATCGCTCTCGAGGGCGCGACCGCCTGGCAGCGATTTCGCCATGTCACGCTCCCGCTCGTGAAGCCGCAGACGTGGGTCGTGGTCACGCTCTCGACCATCAACGGATTCCAGCTCTTCATCGAACCCTACGTCATGACCGGAGGCGGTCCGCTGCGGCGCACGCTCTCCGTCGTGCTCTACATGTACAAGAACGCGTTCGCGTACCAGAAGATGGGGTACGCAGCGACACTCGGTCTGGCCCTGGCGCTGGTGATCTTCGCGGTGCTTGCGGTGCAGCGGCGGCTCATCGGGGCGGAGGAATCGTGAAGCGGGTCCTGCTCTACGTCGCCCTCTCGATTGCAGCGGCGACCTTCATCTATCCGTTCCTGTGGATGACGGCGACGACCTTCAAGCCCCCGCTCGAGGTGGGCGACCTCTCGCTCTGGTCCAGCGCTCCGACCCTGGACAACTACCGCCTGATGTGGGCCCGGGCGCCGGTCGGCCGGGCCCTGGTCAACAGCCTCTGCGTCGCCTTCACCATCACGGCAGCGGTCCTTGTGACCGCCTCCATGACGGCCTATGCGATGTCGCGCCTGACCTTCCCGGGACGGGGCCTCGTCCGCGCGCTCACCGTCTTCGTGCTCCTGGTCCCCGGTCAGCTCACGCTCATCCCGACCTATGCCCTCATCGTCAAGCTTGGGTGGGTCGACAGCTACGCTGCGCTGATCGTTCCCTCTCTCTTCAATCCGACCGCGACCCTCATCCTGCGCGAGTTCTTCACGCAGATCCCGCGCTCCCTGGTCGACTCTGCGAGGCTGGATGGCATGAGCGAGCTGCGCATCCTGTTCACTTTGTTCTGGCCGCTGACCAGGCCTGCGCTCTCGACCGTCGCCATCGTCACATTTATGGGGGCCTGGAACGAGGTGCTGTGGCCGCTGCTGGTGATCCGCGAGCAGGAGCGGATGACGATGCCGCAGCTGCTCACCGTGTTCTCGCTCGGCGGCGGCGCCGGGC
>JBBRLA010000312.1:0-9531 GCA_038231615.1 Polyangia bacterium
CCAGAGAGGCGCAGTTCCACCTCGACCGGGCGGGTGCCCGGCTCGGCTTCCCGGGTCAGCGGCGTCTCCCCCCACTCCTCGCCGGTCCCCACCTTGACCACCAGCGCGTGGTCCGGCGTGGTGCGGATCATCCACCGCACCTTCTTGGGCGGCGGCGGCGGCACCGGCACCGGGGTCCGCTCCACCTTGTGCTGCATCTCGATCAGGCGCTGGTGGTACATCCGGTAGCTGCGGTAGCCCAGGCCCCCCAGCCCCAGACCCAGCACCAGGGCGAAGCTGACCACCGCCACCATCATCGGCGAGGTGCGCGGCCGGACCGGGTCCCGTACCACGGTCATGGTCTCCCGGCTAAGGGGCAGCAGGTTGCCGACCAGGGTCTTGGGCGCGTCGGTGTCGGACTGCACCAGCCGATCCGCCACTTCGTTCATCGTCGGGCGGTCCTTTTGGGGCTTGCGCAGCATGTCCCCGACAAGTTCTTCCAGGTACTCCGGCACCTGTGCGTTGCGCTGGCGCAGGGGCATCGGCGCCTCGTAGAGCTGCTTGGCGGTGACCTCGGCCAGGGAGCGGGCGTAAAACGGCACCTGCCCGGCCAGAAGTTCGTAAAGAATCACCCCCAGCGCGTACACATCGGTCTTGTCGTTCACGTCCGAGGCACCGCGGCACTGTTCCGGCGACATGTAGATCGGCGTGCCCATGGTGATGCCCGAACGGGTGCGCAGGGCCGCCGCGCCCGCGCCCTGGTACTCCTGAGTCACCTTGGCGATGCCGAAGTCCAGGATCTTGGCCCGCTCGCCCGTCGCCGTCTCCGAATCCCGGACGAGCATGATGTTCTCGGGCTTCAGGTCGCGGTGGACGATCCCCTTGGCATGGGCCGCCGCCAGGGTCGAGGCGATCTGCCTGCCGATCTGCACGATCTGGCTCACGCCCATCTTGCCGACCCGGTCGCGGAGCCGCTCCCCTTCCAGGTACTCCATGACGATATAGGCGGTGTGATCGTAAAGCTGCCCGTGCTCGTAGATGCTGACGATGCCCGGATGCTGCACGATGTTGACCGCCCGCGCCTCGTTGAGGAAGCGCTGGGCCATCTCCTCGTGCTCGGAGATCTCGGGAAAAAGGACCTTGATGGCCGCGCGCCGGCTGATCTGATCGTAGATAGCCTCGAACACCTCGCCGCAACCGCCCGACCCGATCCGCCGGACCAGGCGATAGTTGCCGATCGAATCTCCAACGGTGAGCATGCCAGACTCTGTCTCCAGCTAGCCTGAAACCCTGGGTCCAAGGGGCCACAGGGGGGCTAGCGTCGGCTGCCGACGATGATATCAGAGTCAGCGCCACCTTGCCAGATGGACGCCAAAGTCAGCCAAAGTCAGTCGGCACCCAACTGGTCCGACCACTCATTAAAGGACGGAAGGACGAACGGCGCGGCTGCGCTGCGCTCTCTTGCCCAAAAAAAATTCCAGTCCACCGCATGCGTATTCAAATCGATGTTTGGTGGTTCCCATTTCCCCACCTGAGGGCTATCATGCCGCCCATGACGGCTATCGTGGAGCCTCGACGTGCCCGCACCTACCGACGGCGCGGGTCGAGGATCATGTGAGGCCGGTCACCCCTTCAGCAAACTTCTTGATTCATGGACCGTGGCGCTTCACAACCTCTTTCTGACCGCCCGCAAGTTGCCTTCCAGGGAGGGCTGATGTCTGCACTACCTACAGTCTCTATCTTTCGGATGCTGGACCAAAAAGAGATGGATCAGCTGGCGCAAATCGCGCAGAAGGAGACCTTCCCCGCCAACAAGGCGGTCTTCTTCGAGGGTGACCGCTCCGAGGTGCTTTACTTCATTCTCTCGGGGTCAGTGCGCGTGTACCAGACCTCGGAGGATGGCAAGGAGCGCACGCTGACCACCATGGGCAGCGGCAGGATCTTCGGCGAGATGGCCATGCTCGACGGAAAGCCCCGCTCCGCCAGCGTGGCGACCAACGAAGAAACGGTGATGCTGGTCATCGGGCACACCGCCTTCCGCGCCCTGTGCGCCAAGCACCCCGACATGCTGTGGAAGGTGATGGAGGCCCTGTGCGACCGCATTCGCCAGACCACCGACGACCTTTTGGACATGTCCTTCCGCGACGTGCCCTACCGTCTGATTCGCACCCTGGTCAACCTGGCCCACCAGCACGGTGAGCGCCGCGCCGACGGGCTGCGCATCGACCTGCCGCTGACCTCCGCCGGGCTGGCCGGCATGGTCGGCAGCACCGCCGATCGCGTCAGCCGCCTGTTGGACAAGTTCGAGGACGAGAAGGTCCTGCGCCGGGAGGGCGAATACCTGGTCATCGCGGATGTGAAGTCGCTGGAGCGGTCGCTGGAATACGAAAAGGACTGGGCATGAGACGCGGTCTCTTTCAGCCCGGCGCCTGGGCCACCCGCGCCGGCCGCATTTGGCTGGGCGTGGCGGTGATGCTTTTCTCGGGGCTTTGCCTGGCCCACGAGCGGTTCATCCCCCACGCCCTCAAGGTGCCGCTGAACAAGCAGTTCTTCTTGAACAACGCCATCCTTCCGGCGGCGCAAAGAGACCCCGACCGGTTTTTGGGGGTCAACAACAACATCTGGCTGATCGGCCTGAACGGGGCCGTCGTCACCGGGGCGTTCCTGGTGGCGTGGTTTTTGCGCTTCCGCCTGGAAGAGGCGGCCAAACGCTACGTGTTCTTCTTCGCCCGGGGGGGCCTGCAACGCTTCGTCCACAACGTGGCCTGCTTCATCACCGATCGCCCGGTGCGCAACCAGGTCTTCCACACCCTGGGCGAATGGGCGGTGCTGGTCTTCATGCGCGCCCCGGGGTTGGTGCTGATGTACTCGGCGGCCAACAACTCCCTGGTGATGCCCAGCTTCCCGCTCGATCCGAGCGTCGCGGTGTACTTCAAGTTCGCCCAGGTCGGCCTGGCCCTGCTGATCCTGACCCAGACCCTTTTGCCCCTGTGCGGGGCGCTGATCATCGGCACCTGGCTCTATCTGAACCGCTGGGGGGTGATGGTGGCGATGGACGCGGTGCCGGTGCTGACCGCGGCAGTGGTCTACATCACCTCGCCGTGGACCTCGCACAAGCTGGCCATCACCGGCTTCAACAAGACCCAGATGCGCTGGGCGCGGCTGACGCTGGGGTTTGGGTTCATGCTCCTGGGCTTCTTCAAGATCTACAACCACAACCTGACCGCCGGAGTGCCCGACAATTTCCCGGCGGTGATGAACGACCCGATGTTGAAGCTCTTCGCCTTCGACAGCGACATGCACAACGTACTGCTGAACGCCAGCCCCCTGACCAGCCTGAAGCGGGAGTGCTGGATCATTTCCTTCGCCATGGCGGAGATCATGTTCGGCTTCCTGATGACCACCGGGACCTTCACCCGCTTGTGGTGCCTGATCAACACCATCGTGTTCACCAAGCTGATGCTCCTCGACTTCGGCTGGGAAGAGATCCCGCACATCTACCCCATCGGGGCCTTCCTGGCGGTGATGTTCTCGAACAAGCTGACCAGCGAGTTCGATCCCCTGGAAGCCATCACCGAGCGTCTGTACCGGCAGAAAAAGTGGCTGAAACAGGCGCTGCTCATCGGCGTCCCCTCCCTGGCGCTGGCATTCCTGCTGATCTTCCCGGCGCTCTACATCATCTCCTTCTTCGACCGCAGCAAACTCTGAGGGGGACCGCATCATGACCCACTTACGCTTCGCCAGCCTCCGACAGTCCGTCGTCATCATCGTGGCCTGGATGGCGGTGATGTTCGCCATCGATCAATGGAAGAACCCCCGGCGGAACCTCTTTACCAAGCCCGCCCCGCCGCCGAGCAAGGGGTCGCCCCAGGTGAGCCTGCGGGGGAACCATCTGTGCTGCATCACCTGCATCGACGACGTCCAGGCGGCGCTGGCCGGCCTGGGCTGGGTCGGCAATGGGAAAAGCCGGCAGGCCGCCGCCGGGGGGCCCGGCCCCACCTCCAGCGAGGCCGCCAGCCTGGAGTTGCCCATCACCAACCTGCGGGTGATGGACTTCGTGACCCTGGACAACACCCTGCACGAGGCGGGGCTCTTCGCCGAGCACATCGTCTTTGGCGGGATGGAGGATTATCAGATCGAGGTGTTCCTGCGACACGTCGAGTGCCTCTCGTGCTCGCAATCCCTGGACGTCGAACTCCGGCAGGCACTGGGGCTCAGCGCCATCGGCACGCTGCCCCTGGATTGGATCAAGGGCTACCGGGTGAGCAAGGAGCGGCGGTCGATCCTCATCGAGCCCAAGGAGCACCGGGACTCGGACATCACGGCGATCCTGGCGGTGCTGAACCAGTACGGGTTTTCACCCTTCTCCATCAAGATCGGGCCGAAGGGCTCGACCATCGACGCGCCCAACCCCCCGGAGTTCAAACGCGCCGTCCCGGTCGCCGACAAGGATGGACATGAGGGGGCGAAGCACAAGACCCTGGCGACGCCGCCGACGGCGGTCAAGCCGGGCCCCCTGGCGCCCAAGCCGCCCGATGCCACGCAGCCCGGCATGATGGCCCCCAAGCTGCCCGACGCCAAGCTGCCCGATACCATGGCCCCCAAGCTGCCCGATGCCACGCAGCCCGGCATGATGGCCCCCAAGCCGCCCGATGCCAAGCTGCCCGGCGCCAAACCCCCTGCCCTGCTGCCCACCAGGCCGTTGGTGAAAATCGGCGAGAGTGACATCCAGTTCGACAGGCCGATCGCCTTCGTGCCGAATACCACCAAGATCACCGAGGAATCCCTACCGGTGGTGAAAGCCCTGGCCGAGGCATTGCAGAAGGACAATGCGATCAAGTATATCGAGATCAAGTTATCCTCCCGTCAGTTTGACCCCCGGGGCGACGTACTCAAGGCAAAGCTGAATTCTTTTGGCCTGAAGCGCCACGACTTCGTCAAGTTCGACGAGGGCGGCACCGGCGATCAGGTCCTGGGCATCAACGTCGTACGACGTCACAAGTAGTCCGCAGCACGTGTAGGCAGCCAAATGAACCCGATTCGATCAAGGAGAGCGGATATGCGGCCTCGAAATTTGAGAAAGATCCTGTACCTGTTCCTGCTTCTGATTCCGCTATCCGCGCGAGCGGCCACCCTGTCGGTGACCATCATGTCGACGCCACCCGGGGCCACGATCTTCATCGATGGCAAGGAGAAAGGGGTCCGGGGCAAGTCCTCGGAGCACCTGAAGCTGCACCTGCCACAGGGGCCGCACAGCCTGCGCCTGGAACTGGACGGCTACAAGCCCCTGGAGCAGACCATCCACCTGACCAAGGAACATGAGCGGCTGGCCTTCACCCTGGAGCGCTCCGCTTCGCATCTGGTGGTCAAGGCCCCAGGCGATGACGCCAAGGGCGGCGAACTGTTCATCGACAGCGCAGCCACCGGCATGGTTCCCGGGGAGCTGGACCTCAACGAAGGGCCCCACGTCGTCGAGGTGCGCAAGCCCGGCTTCCGCACCTTCCGCGAGACGGTGAACACCAAGAGCGGGGAGATCACCAACCTGGTGGTGGCGCTCCAGGCGGAGACCACCCACGGCTCGCTGCGAGTGGCCTCGCCCGCGGGGCGCATTTTCATCGATGGGCGGGACCGGGGGTCCTCCCCGGTGATGGCCGACGACCTGGACCAGGGCGAATACCTGGTCGAGGTCCGCGGGCAGGAAGGCGAGGAGCTGTGGAAGCAGAAGGTGCAGGTAAACGCCGGCAAGCAGACCCGGGTGCTGGCTGAAGTCACCGCGCAGCCCAATATCGGCAGCAATGCCGACGCAGTGCTGCTGCGGCATCAGTACGCGGAGCTGAAGAAGGAACTGGACAGCCTGAAGCTCCAGGTGGGGACCGTCGGCAACCAGCAGGAGCCCCAGCCGACCCTGCCCAGCTCGATGGTGCCGACGGCCGACATGCCGGGTTCGGGCATGCCCAACACGCCGCCCAAGGAGAATGTCACCGCCGCCACCATGCTGGAGGCGCTGGCGAAGATCCAGATCAACGGCAGCACCACCCTGCGCTACGACTGGACCAAGGTGGAGGACCAGACCGGCTCGCTGCAGGACAGCGGCCTTTTGTGGAATGCCCTGCGCACCCGCGTCCGCCTGGGCGCCACCTATACCGAGGGACCGATCACCATCGGCCTGCGCCTGACCGCGGGACAGACCCCCAACCCCACCGTGTCCATAGTGCAGCTTGGCGATGCCTTCCGCCCCAAGTCGCTGGGCTTTGACCAGTTCTACACCTCGATCCGCCCCCTTGCGGATCGCGAGCGCATCGGCCTGACCATCGGCAAGATGCCGCAGCCGGTATGGCGCGGTGATCGTGGCACCATCCGCGACGAGCTGCTCTTCGACGACGACATCAACCCCGAAGGCATCTCCCTTCACGTCACCTTCTTTCACTCCCATGAAGAGAAGCCCAGCGTGAAGCTGGAGAACACCCTGGCCTACTTCACCATCAACGACATCCAGCCCTTCCGCTTCGTCGGCCTGACCGGCACCACCTACATGATCGCCGAGCAGCTTCACTTCGCCTCGCCGTTTGTCTCGGCCGCGCTGGGGTTCTACGACTTCGAGAACATCAACGCCGGCCTGCGGGCGGCCAGCAAGTTCGACGGCAGCGCCTTCCCCGCCACCAACCAGAACGCATTTCTGCTGTCCCCGGGCCTGAACCTGACCAACCGCACGATCAATGCCGGCGGCACCGGCGTCGGCCCCGGGGCCCCACAGGGGGCGGCCAGCGCCTTCGTCAGCGATGCCTTCCGCGTGGGCAACATTTTGGTGCAGCTGGCTTATGCGTTCAAGAGCATGGCCAGCCTGGGACAGCCGGAGATTTTCGTCATGGGCAACTACACCCGCAACTTCGGGGTTTCGGGGGAAAACAACGGCTGGGGCATCACCGGGGGCATCCGCCTGGGTGACTGGAAGGACGCCAAGCTGCATCCGACCAACCTGTGGTTCACCTGGCGCGACGTGGACCGTGACGCCACCCTGGCCTTCCTGGCCGACTCCGACCTGTGCAGCGGCACCGGCTGCAAGGGCCTGGAGTTTGGCCTCAACCACCGGATCTACAAGAACCTGATGGCCCAGATCTCGTACTTTGACTACCAGGCGTCCTTGAACAGTGGCAACTTGCAATCCGGCACCAAGGACAGCCGGGTGCAGCGCCTCTTCGTGGACCTGATCGCCGATTTTTAGGCCGATAAACGGGAGAGATGACAATGAAACGCAATAAACTTCCGACTCTTCTCGCGGCCTTCGCCCTCGTGGGGGCCGGGTTTTTCTCCGGTTGCGACCTGGGCAACATCACCGAGTCCATCGACACCATCTCCGATCGCGACATCTCCGGCATCGCCGGGCCCGGCGATCCCGGCAAGCTGACGGCAATCCACTTCGTCGATCGGAACACGTTCGGCTCGGCCAACACCTATGAAGCCCTGGGTTATCCCACGCTGGGCCCCGAGGGCCAGGCGTTGATGGCCGGGACCGACCCGGACAGCCCGCTGCACTTCTTCATCACCCTGCACACCGATGAGGAGGGCACCGGACCGCTCTTCAACCAGCGGCGCTGCCTGGGCTGCCACTTCAACTCCGAGGACATCAAGGACAACAACATCAAAAACGACATGCTGGGTGGGTTGAACACCAAGAACACCCCGGTCTCCCGCGCCGGCCGCCAGGGACCGACGATATACGACTTCGTCAAAGACAACATGCGCCCCAACAGCGCCGCCTTCACCCTCTTTGGCGACTACTTCCCGTCCAGCGGCGCCTTCGATGCCATCTCGATCCTGGGCGGCCCGCTCCAGCACGTGGTGACCGTCAACGCCGATCGGGGCTGCAAGAGCGTGGAACTGCCCTCGCTGACCGTGGATCCGATCCTGGCCGGCGGGCTGGACCCGAACACCGGCCTTTCGGTGACTGGCGCCCGGCGCGAGACCGGCGAGCGCGCCGGCCCGCCCTACATCGGCCGCGGCCTGATGGAGGCGATCTACTGGAAGGACCTGCTGCTGAACGAGGACAACGACGACACCCGGTACAGCGATACCGATCTCTGCCCCAACAACGGCAAGTCCTGCTCGTCGCTTTTGCCAACGGTGGACCACAACATCTGCCCCGGTGACTGCGTCTCGGGCCGGCACAACGAGAACCGCGGTGACGTCTCCATCATCGGCGCCGACCCCGAGGTCCGCGTGTCCCGCTTCGGCCTGCGCGCCGCCGGCCCCTCGATGCTCCCGTTCGTGGTCGGCGGTCTCCAGGGCGAGATCGGCCTCACCAACCCGTTCTTCCCCACCGAGCAAAACAATGTGGACAACAGCGGCCGGGGCTGCGACCAGGTGGCAGACCCCGAGTTGAAGGCGCAAAAGGCCATCGACCTGCGCGCCATGATCCGCCTCTTCGCCCCGCCGTTCTATGCGCAGGAGTTGATCCAGGCCGGCGCCTCGCCGGGCACCCTGGCCGGGAACGTGCAGGCAGGGGCCCAGCTTTTCGGCATCGATCTGGCCGCCTTCCGCAGCCGCACCGTCCCCGGCATGACCCCGGTCAACGTGGGCGATTTTGACGCCGACCGCGGCATCGCCAAGGACCGCATGCTCAACTGCGTGGGCTGCCACATCCCCATCCAGAAGACCGGCAAGTCCCCCGCGTCGATCGGCGCCGAACAGCTCAGCAACAAGTGGGCGCCTCTCTTCTCGGACCTCCTGATCCACAAAAACCCCAGCCTGCCCCAGGGGCGGCCGGACCTGGTGAACCCGCCGATCAATACTGCGATGTACGGGAACATCAACCGCAACCTGGGCGACTTCGCCATCCCGCCATCCGTCACCGGCGTGGCCAACGGGGACGAGTTCCGCACGGCGCCACTCATGGGCCTGGGCAAGACCGGGGCGCCCTTCATGCATGACGCCCGGATCTACATCAACATCGTCAACAAGCGGGTACCGGTGCCCATCGAGCCGCCCCTGGCTTCAGGCGAGCCCGACGACAAGGGCGTGGACCCACGGTACCCGACCCCGGTGGCCACGACGGTCTTCACCAGCGCCGACACGCCGAAGGGCAAGCCGGACGTGCATGAGATCCGCACCCTGGAAGACGCCCTCCGCGCGGCCATCGAGATCCACGACCTGCCAGCGCCGCCGGACAACAACTACGCCAACTGCCCGCCGGCCGTGTCGGGCGCCAACGACGTGTGCTCGCGCAACAGCCCCAACCGGGGCGAGGCGCGCAACACCATCGAGAAATGGCATGCGCTGACGGACGCCCAGCAGCTTCAGGTGGTCCGCTTCCTCGAATCGCTGTGACCCGAAGCGGGTTTTGCTGAATGTAACGCCCAGGGGGGACGGGACGGAAACGTCCCCCCGGGTTGGGTTTGGTTTGGCTGGGTTTGGTTTTGGCGGGAAACACAACGGTAGGAGAAAATAGGAGTATGGCCAAAGAGCAAGATCCGATGTCCACGCTGATGCGCATGCCGGCGCCCCCGCAGGCGGTCGACGCGGAAGAGGTCAAGACCATTTTTGGACGGCCGCGCA
>JBBRLA010000313.1:0-9488 GCA_038231615.1 Polyangia bacterium
GTGGGCCTTCTCGAAGGCATCCGTAAACGTCGAGTTTTTTACATCTCCATCAAAAACCACCACGTTGGGGTCGAAATCGCCCAGCCGCTTGAGGGCGTCGCCGAAGGCCCTGCGGGTGGCGATGGGCTTGTCTTTCGGGTACCTCGGGGGGGCCAGATCGGAGAGGCCCTTCTCGACATGGACCGGCCGCCGCGAGGGGCCGGCGGGGCGCTGCACGGACGCTTTTATGATGACCGATGGGTCGTCCGGGCCCAGTTCGGCGAGCGCCCTTTTTGCCTCGTCCGGGCTCAGCGCCTTGCCGTGCCAGCCATCGTGATCGGCGATGAACGAGACCCCGGCGCCCTTCGTAGTGCGGGCCAGGATGGCCACCGGCTTGCCTTGCGGGATCACCGCCCGCGCCAGTGCGTCCACGCAGGCCTGCATGTCCTGGCCGTCGATCTCCAGGGTCTCCCAGCCGAAGGCGCGCAGCGGCGCGGCATAGGCGGAAAGGTTCCACCCGAACTTGGTGGCGACGCTCTGCTCCAGGCGGTTTACATCGACGATGGCGATCAGGTTGTCCAGCTTGCGCTGTGCCGCGATGGGGGCCACCTCCCAGTTTGAGCCCTCGGACATCTCGCCGTCGCCCAGAAGGACGAAGACCCGGGCGTCGGTCTTTATGACCTCCTTCAGATAGATCGCCATGCCGGCGCCGTTCACCAGGCCCTGCCCCAGGGAGCCGGTGGCCACGTCGACCCAGGGCAGGCGCGTGGTGGGGTGTCCCTCGAAGTCGCTGTGCAGCTCGCGCAGGGTGTCGATCTGCTCCGGGGTCACCACGCCGGCCGCCGCCCAGGTGGCATAGAGCACCGGCGCCGCGTGCCCCTTGGAAAGCACGAAACGATCGTTGTCCAGGCGCTTCGGATCGTTGAAGTCGTAGCGCATCTGGGTGAAAAACAGCGCCGCCATCAGGTCGGCGGCGGAGAGCGAAGAGGTCGGGTGCCCGGATCCGGCGCACGTGGTGGCGCTGATCGAATAGCGGCGGATGCGTCGGGCCAGCGCCTTGAGCGTGGCCAGGTCAGGCGGGTGGGTCGTTGTCATGATGGCCCTCGTCGGTAGCGCGATCGGTCGATGGCCGGCATGATACACGAGCGCACACCGATAGGAAGCGGTCATTCGCGCGGGTCCGCCTGCGGCGTCGGGGCCAAGGGCATGCTAAACCTGCATCATCACCATGGACGCCCCTGCCATCGACCCGACCCTGCCCGATCCGGTGCGCCGCTTCCTCGAAGCGGGTGCCACGCTCGAATCGATCGTTCTGGACCAGGAAGGGCGCTTTACCCACCAGGGCCAGCCCATCCTGAACCAGCGGCTGCGGCGGCTTTTCCACCGATCGGTGGATCGCACCCCCGGCGGGACCTGGGTGCTGCACATCTCCCCGTACACCTATCCGATCACGGTCGAAGACACCCCCTACCATGTCCGCACCGTGACGCTGGTCCCTCCGCTCATGAAAGACCCCGGGGGCGGCGCCGAACGGGTGATCCTGCGCTTGAGCGACGACACCCAGGAGCCGCTGGACCCGGCGACCCTGCGCTACGTGCCCGGCAGGGGCTTCTATTGCCGGGTCAAGGGCGGTGCCTTCGAGGCCCGATTCAACAGCCCGGCCTACTATCGACTCGCCGAACTCATCTGCCACGAAGAGGCGCAGGATGATGAGGATCAGGAATACCGCCTGCGCATCGGCGGCCAGGAGCGGGTGATTCCCACTTCGGCGCGGGTTGACTCCGCTGCCGCTGGCCGCTAAGGTCGCTCTTCTGTGAAACTCAGGCTTGCCAATTTGTCCTTGATCGACCCCGGCCCTCGTGACTGGATGGCAAGCCTCTCCGCGGCGCACTCGATCACCGTCGGAAAAACTTTTTTCCCCTCTTGGCCCCGGGGTTGCTAGCCTGTCTTTTATGATCTTTTTGGTTTCTCGACCATCGCGGCGTGTCCTTTGTGCCCTGGCGCTGGGGGCGGCCTGCCTGACGCCGGTTGCCGGCCACGGCCAGGCGACGACGACCACCGGCATGCCCGGCACGTGCAGCGGTTCTCTGGCGGGTGGCGACGGGCAGATGCACATGATCTCGGGCAAGGTCTACCTGCTGGTCAACGGCCGGCAAGTCACGCCAACTACCGGCAATGCCGGCGGCATCTTCGGCAAGGCTGAATGCGAGTGCGCGACCAACGACATCCAGCTGCGCGTGATCATGGCCTCGACCGGCGTCGTGCCCCTGGGCCCCAATGCCGGGGCCTCGATGTTCCTGGGCAAGGTCGACTGCATCGATCAGGCGACGCGCACCAACCCCGCCAGCTCCTGCCAGCAGGTGGGGAACATCGATTACACCGCCTTCGAACACAGCCAGCCGCCCATCGACATCCCCCTGCCGGCCAGCATCCTGAGTTCGCCACTCTCTCAGCAGGACATCGCCAACCACACCCAGCCTACCTGCTCCATGATCAACCAGGCGAACTACGTCAACATCATCCTGGGCCCCACCAGCAGCCCGGCCACCTGCTCCATCTCGCTGCCCATCAATACCATCCCTGCGGTCGGCCCGACCAACGTCAATGTCCAGCCTGGAGACGGCGCCCTCAACGTCAGCTTCAACGTGCAGGCTGGATCGGGCATCGATCGCTATCAGATCCTGTGCCGGGACCTGGGCGGCCCGTCCTCGGACATGGGCCGCTCGCCGCCGGACCCGAGTTGTCAGCCGTCCCAGTTCACCGAAGCCAACAACCTCTATTATTCGGCTTGCATCAACAAGACGATTCACCGGCGCATCGACATCCCCGGCACCACCGGGACCCCGATCACGCCCACCCCGACTGTGGACATGGCCACTGCCAAGAGCATGGGCGGCACGATCCAGGCCCTCCGGGCCCACGGGAAGGTCCCGCTGCCCGGCCCCGAGGACGTTGACATGAGCCTGGCGACCGATGGCGGCACCGGCGATATGAGCCTGGCGACCGATGGCGGCACCGGCGACATGAGCGGGGTGGACCTTTTGGTCTCGGGAGTCTGCGGCAGCGCCTCTCAGCTTCAACGGGCCGACCCCGCCCGGCTGGTGGACGCGGACGAGGCGGCTTTCGAAGCCCTCGATCCCCGCTTCCTGTGCAGCGATGGGCTGCGCAGCTCGGACCTGAACCCGACGTTCCGCGTGGACGGCCTGTGCAATGGGCACGTCTACGCGGTCAAGCTGGTCGCCATCGATACGTTCGGCAACCCCACGGTGGCACCGACTTGCGGCGGTGTGCCGACGCCGGCCCTGAACCTGATCGAGGCCCTGTACACCGATGGAAACCAGGCCGGCGGTTTTGGTTGCAACGCCGCCACCGGCGCTACCGCCACCGGGGGGATGGTACCGCTCCTCGCACTGCTCTACGCCTTGCGGCTTCGCCGGGCACGGCGGGCGGCGGCCAGGGGCGAGGTCGAGTGACATGACCCGCTCCCGTCATCTACCTATCTTCTGCCTTCCGGCCCTGGCCATCGCCTGCGCCCTGGTTTCGTTCGCCCAGGGGGCCCGCGCCCAGTACACGCCCTCGCCGCAACACTTCGCGCTGGAGATCAAGTTCGGCCCCTATATTCCCCACATCGATAGCTCCGCGGGTCTTTCCGGCAAGACGCCCTTCTCGGATCTCTTCGGTGACTACAACGACCCCGCTGGCGCGACCCCCTCTCGGGCCCTGCTGACCCAGGTGGAGTTCGACTACCAGTTCTTCCATCGCTTCGGTTCCCTGGGGGTCGGTCTTTCCGGCGGGTATCTGCGGTTGACCGCGCCGCAGCCGATCCTCTTTGGCAGCGAACCGGGGCCCCTTTATGCCTGCGACGTCAGCGGCGATCCCGGCGCACCCAGGCAGTTCACTCTGAAGGGCGTGGTGAAGGAGGCTGGGGCCTGCTTCTCCAACGACCGCAACATTTTGAACCTGGTGCCGCTGGAATTGTTGGCGGTGTACCGGTTCGACTACCCGGACAAGAGATGGCGGGTGCCGATCGTCCCTTATGTAAAATTCGGCTTTGCCTACTACATCTGGTGGATGGGTACCACCGGCGAGTTCGTCACCCACCGCGACGTCGTGTCTATCAACGGCGGCTACCACGACATCCCCAAGGACCTGCCCCACGACAAGGCGGCGGGCGCCTCTACCGGCCTGGTGGTACACCCGGGGATCGCCATCGACCTGGGCGCCATCGACCGGTCCGCCGCCAAGATCATGGACGAAGAGATCGGGGTCAACCGCGTCAGCCTCTTTGTCGAGTTGAACTACGCCTGGGTCAACGGCTTCGGCGCGGCCAACAAGCTGGACCTGTCCGACACCACCTTCAACGCCGGCATGGCCTTCGAGTTCTGATCGGTTATTCGCCCAACGCCAGGTCGACCAGGATGGCGGCGTGGTCGGAAACCGGGACCCCTTGGGGATCGTGGGCCTCGACCCGGTCGGCGGCGATCGGGCGCAGGTTGCGGCCGGCGAACCAGTCCAGGCGTGCCGGTACCACCCCGTTCCATGGGCGCAGCTTCCACTGCAAGAGCCGCGTCAGCAAGCCGCCCACCTTCTGCCGCACCTTCTGGATGGCATAGGGGCTGTGCAGGTCGTATTTGTAGCTGCCCTGTGCCCGATCGTTGTACCCCTCGGTGGTGAAGCCGTGGGCGGCGAAGGACTGGAAGAGCGGACGCTCGTAGCGGACCTCGGGCGTCATGTACCCTTCCACGGTGTTTCGGAAGCCGGTGACGAAGTATTTGTGCAGGAGATCGCGCAAGAGAGGCAGCGGCGCCGCGGCGTCATAGGTCGTGCTGTTCATGTCGCCGCCGATGAGCACTCGCTCGTCCCCGAAGGCGGTGGCGCGATCCAGCAGTGCGTCCATCTGCCGCGCCCGCTGTGGTGGCGAGGCGTTGGAGTCCAGGTGACAGGCCCCGACCGTCAGCTTCTGATTGTCGGGAAGCAGCAGCTCGGCCAGCAGCGCCTTTTTCTTGCCCAGGCGTTTTTCCGACGAGGAGAACTTGTCCTTCAGCTCCGGCAGGTCGACATTCTCGATGCGGGAAAGGGGCACCCGGGAGAGGATCGCCGTGCCCGCCAGCGCCAGGGTGTTGGCGGTCTTTTCGGGGTTTTCCAGATAATCGTCCTCCAGCACCAGGTACGAGACGCCGAGAGCGTAGCTCATCCCGAGCTGCTCGGCCAGTTCGCGGGCGACGTTGCGGTTGCCGGAGCGCCCCATGCCGCAATCCACCTCGACCAGCAGCAGCACGTCCGCCGTGGCCAGCGCCGGCTCGCGGGTCAGCGCCTGCAAAAGCTCCGGGAAGCGCGTTCCCCGCTGGATGTTCCACGCCGCCACCCGCAGGCGCCCGGGTTGGCACGGGCCCCTTGGCGGGCGATCGCCGCGTTCGATGCCGGCGACGACCCGCTCGATCTCGGGGCCGATCTCGCGGTACAGGGGGCTCTTGAGCAGGCTTTCGCGCCGCCGGATCTGGCGCAGGGCCGGGTAGTGGCGGCCTAGATCATGGTGCAGCGGCTGGATGCGCGAAAACGACATGGCGGATACAGTGTACCCAACCTGATTTTCAGGAACAGCGCGCGGAGGAAAGATGCCCTGGGCCGACATGAACGAGAAGGTACACTTCTCCGAGGCGAAGATGGTGAAGGCGGCGCTCTTCGAGTCGCCGCGCCTGCTGTGCGACGTGTATTGTCTCTTGCCGGGGCAGTCGCAGAAGACCCACGTACACGATAACATCGACAAGGTCTACGTGGTGCAGACCGGGACGGCGACGGTGATCCTGGGAGATGAGGAGCGCGAGCTAAAACCCGGCCAGAGCGCCTTCGCCCCGGCGGGCATGCCCCATGGCCTGCGCAATGACAGCCGGGAGCAGGCGACCCTGCTGGTGTTCCAGGCCCGCTGAGCGTTTGCCCAGGCGGGCCCGGAAGCATGAGCCCAGGCTACATCATCGCCATCGTCTCCATGATCCGGCCCATGTTCAGCGGGGCCTGGACCTCGCCGCGGCAGGCCTGGAAGCACTTGGTGCAGGTCTGGTCCGGCGCAGCGCGGTTGTCGTATTCGCTGAAGTGCGAGACCATGGGCAGTTCGGCGCAGGGTCGCACCATGCCGCCCGGGGAGATGTGCAGCGTCTTCTTGCCGGCGGTGCAGCCGTGGATGACCTCGCCCCGGACGTAGGCCGGGATCTTGTCAAAATACCACTGGGCGTTGCCGATGTTTCGCTGGGTGCGTTTCAGGCGGGTCAGCTCCGCCAGCACCTGATCGAGCTTGCCCAGGCGCTCAGGGGGGAAGAGGTGCCCGTGGTTGTCCGCCGGCAATTCCGAGTACAGGGTATACATCACCGACGCGCCCCAGCTATGGGCCAGCCGGGCGATGGGCACGACGTCATCGAGGTTGTCGTTCATGATGATGCTGTTCATCTGGACGCGGGCGCCCTGCTGCACCATCCAGGGGACGATGGTGGAGATGCGCTTGAAAAGCCCCTTGATCTTGCGGTCATTGTCCTGGCGCTCGTCGGGCCAGTTGAGCGACACGTTGATCTGGTCGATGCCGGTGTCGATCAGATCCTTGGCCTTGTTCTCGGTCAAGAACCAGCCGTTGGTGATGATGGCGACATAGCGGAAGCCACCCGGGGCACCGGGTGCGGTCTTGACGGCGCGGATGATGTCGAGGGCATCGCGGCGCATGAACGGTTCGCCACCGCAAATGGTGACGGTGAAGGGTTGAAAGCGTTGCACCACCTTGACGAAGTCGCCGATCTCTTGTTCGGTCTGCTTCTGCTCCTTCCAGTGATTACAGTAATCGCACTTCGCGTTGCAACGACGGGTCAACTCCAGCGTGATCGACAGGGGGCGATCGCGCAGGCGGTTCTCGACGATGGAGCGGAGGGCCTGGGCGCGTACTTTGAGTGAAACAGTGGCCATGTGGTCTCCCCACAGCACAAATGTCGTGCGGGTCTAAATCTCTGTATGCATAACATATGCCCGTATCGGCGCCGGGACAAATAAGTCGCTTCTGATGGGAACGGGCGCTGGTTGGTATCAGATCGGGGGATGTATGGCGTTTTGTGGTGGAAAATCACCACCAATCCAGAGAACAGCACGGTGAAGATCTGACACTGGCAGGAAGGGCGTCAGCGGCGCGTCAAGAGGGCGACCGGGAAGCGGCGCAAGAGTCCGGCGACCTGGACCTCCCCGCGAAACTCGTCCCCGCTCAGTTCATCCCGCCAGGCGCCATCTCCCTCTGGCAGGGGCAGGGTGGTGTCGCCTAACCCACGGGACCACCGGTCCCAGGGCCCGTGTTCGGGCCCGCTGCCCAGGCGCAGCACCAGGCGCGGCACCACGGTGATTGCCCCCTCGCCTCGGCAATAGGCCACCACGTGCCCGGCCTTTTCACCCCGTGCGAAAAGGGCCCGGTAGGTCCCATCGACTCCGAAGAGATCGGGCCGTCGTCGCCGTAGATGCAATGCTTGCCGGATCAGGTAGAGCTTCGGCGCCCCCTCTTCAGACCGGGACAACGCCAGGTCCAGCGGTCGAGGCGCCTCTTCCAGCGCCGCGAGGAGCCCGCGCCGCAGCGTGTAGTCCACGGGCCGGCGATTGTCCGGGTCCACCAGGCTCAGGTCCCACACCTCGGTCCCCTGATAGATGTCAGGCACCCCCGGGGCCGTAAGTTTGAGTAAAGAAAGGGTCAGCGAGTTGATTCGCCCGGCCCCCAGAAGGGAATCGACAAAAGCCGCGACTTCCGCCACGAAGTCCCGGTCCTCGAATACGCCCTTGACGAAGGCGCGCAGTGCCTCCTCGTAGGCCGGGCATGGGTCGATCCATGACGTATGCACCTTGGCCTCGCGGGCGGCCTTCTCCAGGTAACGCATCATGCGGTCCTGGTCGATGGGCCAGGCGCCGACCAGGGTCTGGTAGAACAGGTACTCGATGTTGCGGTCGGGCACGCCGTTGCTGCGATGGCGTTCGGCTCGCGCCGCCCAGCGGGCCACGGCCTCGCGCCACTTTTCGGGGACCTCGGAGAGCAGGCACAGGCGGGCGCGGACGTCCTCGCTGCGCTTGGTGTCATGGGTCGAACTGGCCAAAAGGGTCCGCGGCCAGCGGCGCTGGGTCTCTTCGCATGCGCGGTGAAACGACTCGACGGATAGGCCGAATGTCCCGGGATCGCCCCCGACCTCGTTCAGGCACAGGAGCCGGTTGTAGCAGTAAAATGCGGTGTCCTCGACGCCCTTGGCCATGGCCGGGCCGGTGACCTGTTGGAATCTCATGACCAACTCGGCTTCGGCCTCGCCACGGACCCGCAGGAGCAAAAGGTCGCGGAGGAAATCGACAAGCGGGCGGTCCAGGTCGGGGCGCCGCGCCCGCACATCCTCGGTAGCGGCCTGGATGCGGGCGGTGTCCTCATCGCTCGGTCCACCACCGTTGGGTCCGGCATCGGCGCGGACATAGGTCCGGTAGACCGGGAATGAGGCGATGAATTCCTTTAGCACCTGGTGCAGATCGTGCCTCGTATAGTCGCGATGTCGCCGGTGCCTTTCACATACGTCGATGAATGAGGAGGTCAGGCGGTTCACATCACCGCCCAGGAGTTGCCTTATGCACAGGAGCTTTTTCTCCCGGGCCACCTCGGCCCACTCCCGGCGCTCCCCGGTGAACTCGGCGTAGGCCCGAGTCAGCGGCTCTTCGCCCTCCGGGTCGATGAGAAGGCCGCAGGTACGGGTCAAAAACTCGTAGCCGGTGGTGCCGTCAACGGGCCAGGAATCGGGCAAAGATTCGCCGGTCTCCAGGATTTTCTCGGCGACGATCCAGGCCTCGGGTGCCTCGGCCCGCAAGCGGCGGAGGTACTGCTCGGGATCGCGCAGCCCGTCCGGGTGGTCCACCCGGACCCCATCGAGTACACCGCGGTGAAGCCAGTCAAGGACCAGGCCGTGGGTATCGCGGAAGACTTGCTCGTCTTCCGTGCGCAGGCCAACCAGGCTGTTGACGTCGAAGAAGCGCCGGTAACTCAGCTCGCGGCCGGCGGTGCGCCAGTACGCCAGCCGGTGGTTTTGTCGCGAGAGCAAGGCGTCCAGGGCGTCTACATCGGCATTCAGAGCGGCGACCCCTTCATCGAGGGCCGTTCTGACGGCGGCGTCCTCGCGACACAGGCGGTAAAGCTGCGTCCGCAGCACTTCCTTGTCTCGATGGCGTCGGGTGGTGCTCTGCCGATCCAGGGCAGTGGCCAGGGGGAGCTGGGTGTAGGCATCGGCGATGAAAGCCAAGGGGTCGGAGCCCGCGCGCCGGGCCGCGGTCATCAGCAAGCCGTCCAGGCTGCGCGGTGCCACCGGGGCGGTATGATCGTGGTAACGGAAGACGAAGGAGCCGCCCTCGCGTACGAGCTTGATCTCGCCGGCCTCCAAGACCTTGCCGTAGTGGTCGCCCAGAACGGGCAAGAGCACCAGGTTGCGCAGCTTGGCCTCTGGCGGGTCCCAGTCCACGTCGAAATAGGA
>JBBRLA010000314.1:0-9486 GCA_038231615.1 Polyangia bacterium
GCCAGGTGCTTCTGTTACTTGGAGCATTCGGGGATGTCGAGGAGGTCCTGGCTCCACTTGATGGGGCACGAAGCCGCCCCATCGAAGTCGGTCAGGTTGGCCGTGGTCAGCATCGGGTCCCCGGTGGTCCCAATGGGCTTCGTCGGCAGCACCTGGCTCCCGGGCAGCGCCGCCCCGTTGCGCAGGTGATCGTACATCCGGTCCAGCGCCGACTGGAAGTAATAGTCCAGGGGAATCTGAGTGTCGATGTTGAACAACTTGTTGAAGCTGTCCAGGTGGTTTGCGTGCAGCACCTCGACATACGACACCTGGCTCTTTTTCCCCTCCACCCTCTGGTTCAGCCCATAGTACGAGCGCGAGGTGAAGTTGGGCCCCAGTAGGGCGTCGTCCCGCCCATGAAGGATGAGCACCGGCTTGCCCCGCAAGTCCCCCGTGCCCAGCACCTCCTTCATCCCGGTCTGCACCCGCTGGTATTGGGCCAGCTCGTCGCCGGTCAGCGGGCTCCCGGTATCCGCGGTCACCCCCGTCGTGCCGGTGGCCAAGTGGCGCAGGCAGAGCGCGCCGTTCAGGTACTCGTCCACCTCGCCGTTGGCGTTCATCCCCTGGCGAATCTCCTGCCCAGCCCCGGCGTTCCCCGCGTTTTTCAGCAGGTTGGTCCCGTTCGAGGGCGGCACCCCGTTGCCTGCGGCGAAGTCGGCGGCCAGCGCCGCCTGGGTCTTGGGCATCGGCGCCGCAGCGCCGGTGGTGGCCCCGAAGCTGTAGCCGCAGAGGTTGTCGGTGACGCTGAAGCGACCGTAGGTGTTGGCGTAGGTCACGGCGATGCTGGAGTAGACGTAAAACAGGGTGTAGGGGTGCGCGATGATGTTGGCGCCCGACAGGGTGCCGTAGCTGTTGATCAACCCCTGGGCCTCGGCCGCCTGATCGAGCAGAGCGGTGGCCTTCAAATACCCCAGCCGGTGCAGCGCCGCGCAGCGCCCGGCGATCCCCGCGGGGCCGCCGCCCATCGCCGGGGGGCCCTTGGCAGGATCTGCGCCCAGCGCGATCATCGTCGCCGCGCTGGCGCAGGGCTGGAACACGTTGAGGTAGCTGATGTAGTCAAAGAGCGGTCGGCCGTGCACCGTGCCGTCGAAGCTCAGCCCGCCCTGCTGGATGGTGAACCCCGTCCCCGCCGCCAACCGCCGGGGGTTGATGTTCGGCTCGCCGGCCACCACGCCGTCGATCAGCCCGGCGGTGTCCTGCTCCAGCGCCCGCAGCACGGATCCGCCCCCGTTGGACACGCTGGCGGCGATCACCACCGTACGTTCCGGCGTGAGGGTCCGCAGCGTGCCGCTACCCGCCGGTTGGCCGAAGTTCTCCTTCAAGTTAAGAATGTAGAACCCGAAGCTCGCGGCGTTGAGCACGTCCCTGCCCCAGGTTGCCTCGGGGTTCTGCTGGGAGTGAGCATGCTTCTGCGCGATGCGGTTGGGGAATTTGACGATGTAATCCAAAAGGGACAGCTTGTCGCTGCCGACGGCGATGAAGTTGGGCCGCAGGCCGGCATCCTGTGCGGCGTTGCGCGCCAGGCGCGTGCCGTCGATGAGGTTGACGGTGTCGCTGGAAAGGTCGTGCACTCCATTGCCCGTCCCCTTGTCGGCGTAGGCCACCGCGCAGCCGTTCTTCAGGCCCCACTCCCCGGCGGTGCCGATGGCGCCGTAGACCCCGCGGGAGCCGGAGGACACGGTGGCTACCAGGCACGGGTGGTCCTTGTCGAAGCTTTGCGGGACCTGGACCACAAGGGTCACGTTCTGCTTGCCGCTGCCGTCGTCGGCGTAGGTCAGGTACTCTCGCCCCGGGACGCGGCCATCGTTTTTGGGCGTCGCGAACTTCGAAGGCACCGCCGGCCCATAGAGGGTGCCGTACCCCGCCGCCGGCCGGGTGTCCTTCAGTGCCTTGTACTGGTTCAAAAGGGTCCACCGGCGCAGCTCGGCGGCGGTGGGGTGGGCCGGGTCGGCGGGCATGGGGGCGGTGCCGGAAAGGCCCTTCTGCCCAACCCCCGCGGTCAGGAGGTCGTCGGCGATGCCATCGTAGGTATGCGAGAGGACGGGGCCGCTCACGAAGGCGGGCAGCAGGTTCATCTGGCCGCCGAGGTCCGGCGAGGTCGAAAGGTCGGCTGGCGCCAGCAGGTCGACCGGCGGGGTCGTGTCGTTGTGGCTACAGCCGGCGAGGCTGGCAAGGATGGTTGTGACAAGGCCGACGGTGCCGCACCGTGGGCGGCTGGGTCTTTGGGCTTTCATGGTTGCGGAGAGTTTCGGATCGTCCGCCGTGTCGATCAACTGACATGGCGATGACATCATCTTACATTGTCATCGGCGGCGGTTGCGGCGTTGTCGCCGGCTTGCGGGATCGGCACTGACGTCGGCGTTGGCTTGCGGGATCGGCGCTCAGTGGTCGCTGGTGCCCCAGAGCGCCTTCAGGCGGCGGTCCCTGCCGCATCCGGTGCGGTAGGCGGTGTAGTGCGCCGGGTTCTTCCGGTAAAAGTGCTGGTGGTAGTCCTCCGCCGGGTAGAAGGCCGTGTAGGCGACGATCTGGGTGACGATGGGCTCCTTGAAGGTCTTGGTCTTCGAAAGGGCCGCCTTGGACTCCTCGGCCAGGCGCTTCTGGGTGGCGTCATGGTAGAAGATCGCCGGGCGGTACTGGTTGCCCGTGTCGCAGAACTGCCGATCGGGGGTGGTCGGGTCGGTGTTGTGCCAGTAGACTTCCAGAAGCTTCTGGTAGGTCAGCTTGGCCGAGTCGTAGACCACCTGGATCGACTCCGCGTGACCGGTACTGCCGGCGGAAACCTGCTCGTAGGTGGGGTCCTTCTCCGGGCCGCCGGAGAAGCCCGAGGTCACCGAGACCACGCCGTCGAGTTTTTCGAAGGGCGGCTCCATGCACCAGAAGCAGCCACCGGCGAAGGTCGCGATGGCCCGACCGGCTTTTTTCAACTCGGCTGGGGTCGGCGCCGCCTGGGGGCGGGCGCCGGTGGGGGCGGCGCGACCCGAATCCAGGCACCCGAAAGACCCGATCAGAAAGACCAACAACAGAAAACGGGACCGCATGCAGTTCCTCCGATGGCCGGGTAAGGCTCGTGTGGTCACCGCGGCCGGCCGACAGTGGCTCTGGACCGCGTTGCTTGGGAAATGTGTGGTTCTCAAGGAGGTGCTGCCACAGCTCTTTGAGCCATCTGTGTTCTCTCCTGCGCGCTCAGTGTAACGTAAGTTTCGACCCCCTCCAATAGAAGGTCCCGCTGCATCCGCGTCACGGGGGCCTTGACGATCCTTTCCGGGCACCTGAGCGCCAGGTGCCGGGGGATTCGCTGGCACGGCGGCATTCGCTGGCGCTGGGGAGGCTCGTGTGCTTAGCTCTGTTGGTGATTGCGCGCCGGTTCACTCGCACTTCTCCGTGGCTGGGTCTGCTTTTGGTCGTGTCGATCGCGGGGCCCTGCCTGGGCTGCAACGGGCGGGCGTCGCAGGCCCCCGCGCTGCGCCTGCCAGCGACCGGGGCCACCACGCCCGGCCCGCCGAGCGCCGCCGTGCCCCATGCCACCGCCGAACTGCTGGCGGATACCACGGCGGTGGCGCCGGGGAAAGGCTTCCTGGCCGCGGTGCGCATCAAGGTCCCTCCAGGCTGGCACATCTACTGGGAAAACCCCGGCGAGAGCGGCCTACCCACCCGGGTCACGATCCATGCGCCGTCAGGCTTCCGCGTCGGGCCCGTGCGCTACCCGGGCCCCGATCGCTTCGATGCTCCGGGGCCGATCATCAGCTACGGGTATCAGGGCGAGGCCGCCCTCTTCGCCGAAGTGACCCCGCCGGGCGAGCTGACCGAGAACCAGGTGGCGCTGCGAGCGACCGCCCGGTGGCTGGCCTGCAAGGAAAGCTGCGTGCCGGGCAAGGCCGAACTGGCCCTCTCGCTTCCCGCCGCCGCCCCGGGCTCCTCGCCGCGACCGGCCCACCCCGCGGCCCTGGCCCCGCATCTCGCCCGGCTGCCGCGCCCACTCTCCGAGCTGGTGTCGAGCGCCGGGGCCCCGCCTCGCTGGGGAGGTACAAAGGAGCGCCCGTCCCTACAACTCGCCCTCGGCGACACCGACGAGGTGGAGGTCTTCCCCGCAACGGGCGTAGAGCGCATCCCGGGCCCTGCCGGTGACCCCATCCAGTTCCGCCGTACCGAGGCTTTACCCTCTTCGCCATCCCCCGCGATGACAGTCATGCCGACGACGCCCGCGGCAGCCGCCAGGCCGGTCCCGATCGGCGTGCTGCGCCTGAGCCGCCAGGGGGTCCGCGAGGCCAGATATTATGAGCTTTTCCCATCGATGGACCGCAGCGCCTCCGGCGCTTTGCGATCGACACCTTGGTGATGATCGTCTGGTGATCGTTCGCTAAGCGAGAAGCGCCGCGGTATGGTTCGCTAAGCGCGAAGCACCGCGGTGTTGTTCGCGAAACGCGAAGCGCCGCGGTGATTGTTCGCTAAGCGCGAAGCCCCGCGGTGATAGACCCACAGAAGGAGAACCAGGATGATGACCTACGCAACCCACGCAACAACGACCCATGGACCGCTCCCGGGCCTCAAGCTCCCCCTCTTCGTGTCGGCGGCCCTGCTTTCGACTGCCCTGCTTTCGATCGCCGCTGCCGCCACATCCGACGGCAAGCCCATGGCCTTGGCAGCCAAGATGACCCCGGCGGCGCTCAACATGCCGGCCCCGGACTTCACCTTGACCGACTTGAACGGCAAGTCCGTCCACCTGAAGGACTACCTGGGCAAGACGGTCGTGCTGGAGTGGTTCAACCCCGACTGTCCCTTCGTCCGCTATGCCCACACCAAGGGGCCGCTGAAGGACATGGGCGCTCGCTACGCCAGGCGTGGTGTGGTGTGGCTGGGGATAAACTCCGGGGCCCAGGGCAAGGAGGGCGCAGGCCTTGAGCGCAACCAGGCCGCGGTGAAGGAGTACACCCTCCCCTACCCCATCCTCATCGACGAGAAAGGCACGGTGGGCAGGGCCTATGGCGCCAGGTCCACGCCGCACATGTTCGTCATCGACCACAAAGGCGTGCTGATCTACCGCGGCGCCATCGACAACGCCCCCCTGGGCGAGGTCAACGCCGGGGCTCAAGAGGTGACCAACTACGTCGACGCCGCCCTGGCCTTTATCGACCAGCCCGCTGGCAAGACCCTCAAGGCCAACGACACCAAGGCCTACGGCTGCAGCGTCAAGTACGGGCCCTGAATCCACGCATCCCCACGCCTATGGCAAGGGGCTGCTGGGGAAGAACCGGCTGGATTGATGCAAGGGGTCGATCGATCGGTCGACCTACTTGGCCTCTTTGAGCAGGCCCTCGGCCTTCATGGCCTCGTGGACCTTGGGTCGGGCGGCGATCCGCTCGACGTACTGCTGCAGCGCCGGCCACGCGCTGGTGTCCATCCCGACGAAGCGGGTCCAGTTGAAGACCGTGAACAGGTAGCCGTCGGCCACGGTGAAGGTGTCGCCCAGAAGGTACGGGTGGGTGGCCAGGTGGGCTACGACGAAGTCGAAGCGTTTGTGGAGGTTCTTCGTCGCCGCCTCTTTCCAGTCTGCCGAGGCGGTCGGGCTGAACAGGGGGCTGAAGCTCTTGTGCAGTTCGGTGGAGATGAAGTTCAGCCACTCTTGCAGGCGGTAGCGGGCCATCGACCCTGCGGCCGGCGCCAGGCCCGACTCCGGGCGCAGGTCGGCGATGTACTGCACGATGGCCGGCCCCTCGGTGAGGATCTCGCCGTTGTCAAGCCGGAGCGCCGGCACGGAACTCTTGGGGTTGATCTGGTTGAAGTCGGCGCCGGACTTGGTCTGCTTGGTCTTGAAGTCGACCCGCTCCAGCTCGAAAGGCAGGCCCGCCTCGCACAGGGCGATGTGGGGCGAGAGCGAGCAGGCACCGGGGCTGTAGTAAAGCTTCATGGGACTCCTTGGTGGGTTTTGTTCGGTTGCGGGGGACATCATAAACGGCTGGCGGGCCAGCGTCCCGGAAGAAAGGCTCAGACCAGGTCGAGGTCCTTTGGGGGCGCCCCCAGGCGATCGCGCCAGCCATCCTCCATCTTCTTGCGGTTGTCGCGGATCCACTCGCGCACCCGCTTCGGCGGCGGGTCCTTGTGCATGCCCCGGGCGGTAAGGCCCAGGCTCATCAGCTTGCCGAAGCGGCCGGGCTGGTCCTCGGGCATGGACAGGGCCGCCTGCGCCTGTTCCCGCAGCAGGGTGCGGATGAGATGCTTGCCATAGGTCCACAGCACCCGGTCGGAGTCCTCGCAGTCCTGGGCGAGCTGGTCGGCAATCGCCCCCAGGGCGTCGAACTCGTCGTGCCAGGCCAAAAGCACCTCCAGCGACTCGGGGGCCACGCCACTGTCTGCGGCCAGCCAGGGCTCCTTCGGGAAGAGTTCGGCCAGGCAGGCGCGGGCCCGCACCACCGCATGGGAATCGGTGGCCTTGCGCAGATCGGCCAGCTCCTTCTCGATCTCCTCCTTGCGGTCTTCCTTCTCCCAGCCTTGCAGCGATAGGACCGGCACCTTCATGCCATGGATCAGCTCGTGGAGCGAACGGGTGCCTTCCCGCAGCGTCTGGTGCTGGATGGCCTGCCCCAGGGCGACGAAGTCTCGTGGCGCGGCGACCGCCCGGGGCCCCTTCATCCGTGGCGTGTGCCCGATGCCGTTGTCGTTGCCCAGGTCGTTGCGGCTGGGTTCTGATTCCGGGGACCGCAGCTTCTTGATGGCGGTGAAGCGCCGCCGCAACAGGATGCGGTCCTTGTCGGACAGCTCGGCGAGGCGCGTCTTGATGCTCTCCTCGATCCGGCGCAGGCCGCGGGTCAGCAGCAGGTCTGCGACGAGCATTCCGTCTTCGCGGGCGCGACGCACCACCCCGATCGTGTAGTCCATCGAGAACAGGTCGTGGCACACCGAGGCGGCCTGATCGAACATCTCGGCGGTCAGCGAGGTGTCCTTGGCGTCGCTGTCCCCGTGGAACTTGAGCTGGTACTGGAAGTGGTGCAGCCGCGAGGACCGCCCCAGGCGGTACCATTCGTCCACCACCGGCACCGGGACCAGCGCCCGCTCTTCGTCGGTCAGCCTGCAGGTGCCCAGGCGATCGCAGAGGAAAAGGAGCTTCTGGCCGACGTCACGGACGCTGGCGGGCGGCACGATGTTCTGGACCTGCAGCTTGCGGGCGATGGGCAGGGGGAGATCGGTCTCGAAAAAATGGATCATGAGGGGGACCTGGTCCAGCCAGGGGCGGCCGGCGCACTCTTATGTAGCGCATTTCCGGCCCACGTGCAGCGCGAAGAAAGTGCCCACGCCGGGTGCAGGATATGCGCGGATGGAAAGGCGATTTTCTTCCACAAGCGGGATGCGCGGCGGGCCCTTTCCACTATCATGCGGGCATGAAGACCGAAGAGTCCCAAGGCACGGACCCGCCCGGCCAGGACGGCGAGGCCCCGGTGGTGAACCTGGCGCAGGTGCGGCAGCAGCGCAGCCAGCGCTTGAAGGAAGTAGAGGCCGCGCAGGCCGAGCGGCGGCGGCGGCTCTTCCGGCTGGAGCAGGAGCTGCAACTGAAGGTCCTGCACCACGTCATGCGCACCGGCAGGATGCTTTTCTCCGATTTCGCCGACCTCATCCGGTTGGGTATTGTCACCGACGACGAGAGCCACCTGCCGTGCCAGGTCCACGCGCGGGACACCAACCATTATTCCTGGGAGTCCGCCGCCTATGGCGAGGAGGCCGACGACCCGGACGAGGACCTCATCGATGGCCTGGTCGAGCAGCTCCGGCAGGCCGGGCTGAACGACGATGGGGCCGAGCTGCGCAGCATCATCGACAGCCGGAAGCACCACGTGCCGCCGGCCAACAAGGTCGTCTGCCCGCTCCTGTCCTACGGCGAAGACGAGGACCCGCCCTGCGCCTTCGCCCTGCAGAACCGCTTCACCTCGCGCTTCGAAGACGGAGAGCACCGGCGCTACCAGATCCTCCCCGACCCGGAGGACCCGGTGCTCAAGTCCAAGCTGCACCCCTGCGCGTTCCTGGGCAAGGAGATGTTTCGCCTGGTCATGCCTGGGGTGTGGCTGCCGGAGCAGCAGGACGCGACCCTGCCCAAAAGGAAGGCCCGGCCGCCCGGGACCGGGAACAAACCCGAACGCAAAGACGAGAAGCCAGAGACCCGAAGCCAGCCGCCGGCGGAGGCCCCCGAGGGCGAGTGACGGCAGGCAGGGCGGCGCGGGGGACCGGGCCGGGCTATACTGTCCCCCATGCTGCTGGCAGTCACCGAGATTCCCCAGGGCCCCGAGGTGCTGGATCGGGCCGCGTCCCTGTGCGGGCTGGTCCGCTACGACATGAACCAGCGGCTTTCCGGGCCGCTGCCGCGGATCATCATCAGCGCCCCGGAGGAAAAGATCGCCACGCTTGGCGAGGCGCTGACGGCGCTGGGGTTCATCAGTTTCCCCTGCGATCCGGCGGTGGTGCCGGGGGAGGCCGAGTGCCTGATGGCGCGGCGGCTGGAGTGGTCCCCGCAGGGCCTGGTCGTCTTTGACCGCGCAGACCGGCGCCACGAGTGCCCGCACTCGGCCATGGCCCTTATCCAGCGGGGACAGCGGACCACCAAGACCACGACCACGTCGAAGACCACCGAGAAGAAGTTCTCCTTGAGCCGGGCGGCGATGTCGGGCGGCCTGATCCTGAACAAGAAGGTCGACAAGGAGACCACCCAGGAGTCGGTGGTCACCGAATCCTTTCTGGCCGTGCAGCGCGGTGACGGGGAGCCCGACATCCTGCTTTATGAGCGGCGGCTGGACTATCGCTACCTGGGGGCGGACATGGCGCCGGCCAGCCAGGCCAACCTCCTGCGCACGGCGGAGCGCCTGCGCGCGGCGGCCCCGCACGTCCCCTTTGACGAGCGCATCGCCCGCTCGGCCTTCGTCAGCGGGCTCCCGCGAACCGCGGCGGACCCGGTAGACCTGGCCCTGTACCTGGTCCGTCTGGCGCAGCTTTGCCTGGGGCGGCTTCCGGGATAGCCGACCCCGGGCCAGCGCCTCGCTGCACTCGTTCCAGTTCGAGGGCCGGGGATTTTACCCTGGGGATTCCCCGGATCTGAAAGTGGACTCTGTTTAGCTTCGGCGGCCGGTGGGCCACTGGTGCTGGCTTTTCAGGTGTGTCCGCAGGGCGTCGAGCCCCTTTGTTTCCATCTTGCTGATGCGGGCCGCGCGAGCCGGGGTCAGCTTGATATCCAGCGCCTCGCACAGGTCCAAGATCCCCTTACGCAGGCCATCGGCTAGGCCCTCTGCCAGACCTTCTGCCAGACCTTCGCTGCGGCCCTTGGCCAGCGCCTCTTTCTGCACTGCCTCCAGGCTCGCGTAGCCCTTTTGGTTGAGCAGGTTGCGCAGCACCGCCTCCATCGAGGCCGCCGGGTCCACCAGCGCCCGGACCGGCACCGGGTTTTGCAGCACCCCCGCCGCCGTCAGCACC
>JBBRLA010000315.1:0-9481 GCA_038231615.1 Polyangia bacterium
CCGCCCTCCAGGGCGACACTCTCGCGTCGCTAGACGCCCTGGCCTCCACCAAGGCCAACTTCCTCGCGACCCTCGATGTAGACCAACGCGTCCGGCTCGACCGCCGCCTTCCCGTCATCTGCGCCACTCTCGACCCCCGCGAGGCGTACAATCAGATCCCAGGTAGGGACCCCCACGGCGGGTAAGCACCCTGTGCGTTCGCGGCGATTGACACCCAGAGGGCCGCGGGATAACGTCCCCGCGTGCGCAGCCCCGTGCGATGGTTCATTTTTCTTCTTTGTATGTTCCCGCTTTTCCGGGCGCGCGATGCCCCTGCCGACGTCCAGCGAACGTGGAATTACCTGACCACGGGCAACGGGCACGGCTTCCAGCTTTACGACACGAACGTCAACAAGGTCGTCGCCTTTCTCGAACACCCCTACCGCTACCTGCGCCCCCGCCCCGATCCCAAATCCGACGGGTACGGCAGGCGCAACCTGGCCTACGACTTCTTCTTCGGTCTGAAAAAGGGCGGTACCGTCGGCTGGCTCAGCGACGCCACCCGCGCGGGCGATCCCGAAAACCTCGACGACAGCAACATCATCCACGCCCCCATGTCCTTCGGCGGCGGCACCGCCGACACCTACTACTTCGCGCCCTTCGGCTACGAGGGCAACGCCATGGTGGCCCTCATGAAGGCCCCCGGCGCCAGCGACGCCTTCGCGCTCTTCAACTTTCACATGGGCGGCGGATCTCCCGATACCCCGGACGCAAATGGCGAGAGCGTCCGGGTCGGTGCCGACGGAAAATCGGTGATCGAGACCGGCCCCGGCGGCGGGGCAATGCTCTACGTGCCGCTTTCCGGCGTAGACCACGCGGACTGTCAGGACGTGTACAACAAGGTGAAGGGCGGGACGGGGCTTTCGGACAACCGCTCGTGCAGCGGCAGCGACATCGTCCCGGCGTTCCAGAAGGGCCTCGGCGCCGACGGGTGGTTCGCGGTGGCGGTGGTCTACGTGGACGACGTGAGCGGCGCCGACGCGGCGGCCGGCAAAATCACCGCCTGGGCCGCCGGGCGCACGCCGGACAAGATCCTGGAAGGCGCCCGCGCCGAGTGGGACGCTTGGCGCAAGCCGCCGCCGGCCATGGTCAACCTGAGCGATGCCGAGCTCCATATCTGGCGCCAGGGCGAGACAATCCTGCGCATGGGGCAGGTCCGCGAACCCTACGGCGACACACTGAAGAACAACGGCATGTTGTTGGCCAGTCTGCCCAAGGGCGAATGGCACAGCGGCTGGGTGCGCGACGCACAATACGCCATCGTGGCACTGGCCCGTAGCGGCCACTTCGACGAGGCCAAGGCGGGGCTGAACTTCTTCTTGAACGCGGGGCCGGTGGGCAAGTACAAGTCCTTCGTTGGAAATCAGGACTACCGTATCTCGGTGGTGCGCTACTTCGGCAACGGCGGGGAAGAGGCCGATTATTCTGGGCAGATGACGCCCAACGTGGAGATCGACGGCTGGGGCATGTTCCTGTGGTCGGCGCGGCAGTATGTCGACGCCTCGGGAGATGTGGGCTGGCTTTCATCGAAGACGCGGGCCGGGGAGACGGTCTATGATGTGCTGGTGAACGGGGTGGCGACGCCGCTCATGAACAACTTGGAGCCCAACGGCATCGCCAAGGCGGACTCGTCGATCTGGGAGGTCCACGACGCGAACAAGAAGCACTTCGCGTTCACCACGCTGGCGGCGATTCGCGGGTTCTGCGACATGGCGACGCTGGCGCTGCGGGCCGGCAAGATGGGCGAGGTGAAGCCGTATCAGGACCTGTCGGATAAGGCGGCGACGGGGTTCTACGCGTCGTTCGTGGACAAGAACGGAGCGCTCGGCGGGTCCATCGAGGGCTTGCAGATCAACCGCTACACCGACGCGGCGGTGGTGGAGTCGTTCACGTGGAACATCCTGCCGGACTACCAGGGGCAGACAGCGAAGCAGACGCTGGACCTGCTGGGCCACCTGACGGTGGAAAGCGGGGGCTTCAAGCGCAACGACGAGGCGATGAGCGATTATGACAACAACGAATGGATCCTCGTGGACCTGCGCATGTCGGATGCGTTCCGGCGGTCGGGGCGGACGGCGGACGCGGACAAGCTGATCTCGCAGATGGTGGGCAAGGCCGGCGCCAACTTTAACCTGCTGCCTGAACTGTTCAACGCGGTGCGCGGCAACGGGGCGGTGGGGGCCTACGCCGGCAGCATCCCGATGGTGGGATATGGGGGTGGGGCGTTCATCCTCACGATGCTCGACCGGGCGGGATTGGTGGAACCCTACGATTGTGGGCAGAGCGTGGTGACCGATGGCGGCGTGGTCAACACGACAGACGGCGGCAGGCGGCCCGGCGGACCTGGGGTGATGGGGCCGGGGGTGCCGCGGGTCACGGCGTGCCTGTGTCAATCGGCAGGCGGCAGGGGAGGGGGCCCGGCACCGATGACAGGGGCGCTGCTGCTGCTGCCGTATGTGCTGCTGGCGTCGCGGCTGAGAAAGCGGTGGTTTCCTTCGGTGGGCGGCGGCAGGCCGGGTGGCGGCAGGCCGGGTGGCGGCAGGCCGGATGATGGCGGGCCGGATGATGGCGGGCCGGATGATGGCGGGCCGGATGATGGCGGGCCGCGCGGGGACGAGTCGCGGTGGGTGGAAGAGTCGCGGTGGGTGGAAGAGTCGCGGTGGGTGGAAGAGTTTCGGGGATCTTGTGAGAATCGGCAGGCAGGGCCGCGGCGCTTGAGGGGTAGGATGGCGAGGGGCCACGTGGGGCGAGCGCTGGTGGTGGCTGTGCTGCTCTTCACGCGGGCTGCCGAGGCCCAGAAGACGCAGGCCGAGCAGGCGGTGTCTCCCTTGCCTCTGTTCGATGATTCAGATCCCGCGCCGACACCCGCCGCTGGAAAGGGACCGGCGCAAGACGGTGCACGGGCCAAGTCGCGCACCGGCGCTGGTCCCTGGGGCTCCGGGCCGACAGCTATCGATTCCCGGGGCAATCCCCGGAACCAAGCCGCCCAGGCCGCCGCGCCCAGCGCCCAGAAGCCAGCGTCAGTCGCCAACGCCGCGCCCACCGCTATCGATTCCCGGGGTAATCCTCGAAACCATGCCGCTCAGAAGCCCGCGTCAGCCGCCAACGCTGCGCCCGCTGCCCAGAAGCCTGCGTCAGCCGCCAACGCCGGGTCCGCCTCCCTCGATTCCCCGCCCGCCGCCAACGTCGCTCCGGCCGCTCTCGATGCCCGCTGGCCCCTACAGGATGATGCCGCCGCCCGCGGGTTCCCCAGTGCCCCCGCAGCGGCGGCGCAGGCCGCTGGCGGTGCCCCCGAGGCGGCCCCGGGGCTGGGGGTCTCCGTCGGTCCCCTCGTTTTCGCGCTGCATGGCTATTTTCGCGCCCCCCTGCGTCTGGCCTGGCGCGATCGGGGCGGTGGCACCGGTTCCAGCATCCACACCCCCTGGCTGGTCGACGACGACTACTTCAACTCTGGCTTCGCCTACACCCGCCTGCAGGAGTCAGACTGGTCCGAACTTTATCTGTCAATGGGCAGCAAGTATCTCAGTGGGGAAGTGGCCTTCCTGGGGTCGCTCTTCTCCGACTGGGCCCGGCCGTTGCTCGATAGGCAGTGGGGCATCGCGCAGGGTTTTTTGACCTTTCACTTCGGCTCCGACGGCCCGCGCCTGCGCTTCAAGCTGGACGTCAAGGGCGGCGCCTTCTGGGACCGCTTCGGCTGGCTGGAGAACTACGACACCTACGTGTTCGGCCGCACCCACCAGCTCGGTGGGCAGGCCAGGCTGGAGTTCTCGGGCAAGAAGCTCACCTTCTGGCTCTTGCAAGGGGTCGGCGCCCACCTGGAGGCCATCGACACCAACCAGGGGCTGACGCTGCTCAATTATCTGTACACCGGCGTGCGCTGGCAACGCACGGTGGAGGGCGGCTTCTACTTCCTGGACACCCGCACCTCGGACGTGCGGCAGCTCAAGGAGATCACCGATGCCAGCATACAGGTGGTCGGGCTCGATTTTCGGCTGAATACGGCGCTCCTGGGCAGGCTTTATCTGGCCGGCTCGATCATCGAGGCCTCGCAGGCCAAATATCTGGGCCCGGCCATCGAGGTGATGCACGCCTACGGCGGCAACGGCTTGACCGAAAACTACCTGGGCACGCGGAACAGCCAGAACGGCACGGGTTCGCTGTGGAACCTAGGCCTGGAGCATGCGTTCAGCCTGCGGGCGCTGCTGTCCCGGGTGGCGCCGGAGCAGGCCGGGCGATCGGGGCCGCGGGGCGACGTGACGATGAAGTGGTTTGGCCTGTTAAACTACACGCTCAGCGAGCAGCGGGATCCGGACCCGACGATCAACCGGGACGGGCGCCTGGCACTGAAGTGGGGCGCCGAGGCGGCGTGGCAGCCGCTCTCGTGGATGGGTGTGTCGCTGCGCTATGACCGGGTGATCCTGGACATGCAGGACGACGCGAACAGCTTCCGCATCGTGACGCCGCGGATCTCGATCTTTACCCACTATCTGGTGGGGGCACAGATTTTCCTTCAGTATTCGCGTTACTTTTACGGGGAACGAGTGGCCCTGCGGCCGGGACAGGTGGCGCTGGAGACGGTGCCGGACACGGACGCCTTCAAATTGCAGGCGCAGTTGGTGTTCTGAACTCGGGTGGCCCTGTCAGGTCCGGTCTTTCTTCTTCGCCCCCTCGCAGCCGCCCGAAGGGCAGGCATCGGCCAGGACGTTGTCCGCGGCGAAGAGCGAAGCGTGTACCCCATCGGCCAGCGCGGACGTCCTGCCAGCCGGGCCGGCCAGGTTCGGCTGGGTGCCGGCAGTCAGGGCCAGGGCGCTCGTCAACAATGCTGCTTTGAGGAGACGATTTGCGACCATGGTGCTTCTCCGCTTCTCTTCCTGTACTCGAAGGGTAGCATAGATCAACTATTGCGTATTATGTGATTCGGAACACGTTATGTTTTAGAGTAATGGACCCTGGCCAGGTCCATAGCAGCAGGCGTGCCATCGCGGCGGGGTGGGATTTCAGCGGGTTGCGATGGTCAGAGGGAGGAATTTATGCAAGGCAGGGACAATTTCCGGCAAAACTGGGGACAAGAGTACCCAGCCGATTCTCGGAAGGAGGCTTCCGAGAACGCGAAGCGCGCGGTTTTCGATCAGCGGCGGCGCAACAGGTTGTCCGTCGACTCCACCAGCCACAGGTCGGTGTGGAAGGGTTGCATGACGTAGGCCACCAGCAGATCATCGGGAGAGAGGGTAAGCCCGAAGAGGTTGCTCAGATGGTCGGGGCTGATGATCAGCCGGGCGGCTTCGGTGCTCAGGTCGATCTCGTAGATGCGCGGAAAGTGGATCAGGAGCAGCTTGCCGTCTTTGGCAAAGCGGATCTGCTTGGTCAAAAGCGGCTCGTGGGTGATCGGGTCCTGAAGCTGCAAGGTCCGCACCCGATCCGGGCCCTGCGAGAGCACCACGGCGCTGCTGTTGGTCGGCATCGCCACCTGGGTGCTGTCCGGCGACCATGCCGGCTGTCCCGCTCCATCGACCACCCAGCACTCCGCCTGGGTCGGCGGCGCGCCCACCGGGCGGACCCACAGGCCGCTGTTGATGGCCCCCTCTTTTCCCCCGGCGCGCAGGGTCGAAAGGAGCTTGCCGTCGGGCGAGATGTCGGCCCGGGTCTCGTCGGCGCCGAACTCGATCTTCGGGACCGGCCGGCCCAGGACCGGCACCACCCGCAGCCCGCCCGGCTTGCGGGTGCCGACGATGAGGGCGTTGCCGTTGTCGATGAAGCTTTCAGGGTAAAGCCAGGCCTCGCCGGGTTCGACCAGGGGCCGCACGGTGCCGGTGGTGCGGTCCACAAGCGCCACCAGCCGCTGGGTGCCGTCGCGAATGCTCATCTGCAGGGCGATGTGCTTGCCGTCGGGGGAGAAGAGAGGGTAGCCGATTGCGGCGACCGGGTAGTTGATCGGGACTTCCTGGCGGTTATGGCCGTTGCGGTCGATGATGGACAGTTCGTAGGCCTCGACGTTGCGCGTGTAGACCAGGATCTTTCCGTCAGCGGACAGGGAAGGCGAGATGGCGTAGTCGATGGGGGGAAGCAGGGTCGCGGGGTGTCCGCCCGGGGAGTCGGCGTCGATCGAGAGCAGCCCGCGGGTGTCGGACCCGTAGACGATGCGCTTGCCATCGGGGGTCCATTGCACCCGGTAGTAGAAGCTGGGGTCGGGGTCCAGGGTCAGCGCCTTGCCGCCCGCTACCGGTACCACCCGCAGTCCGCCCGGGGCCAGGCCCGCCAAGTAGGCCACCTGCTTGCCATCCGGGGAGACGGCGGGACAATATTCCAGGCTGGCTGGCGGATCCGCCTCGATGGCGGTGGCCTCGCCGCCCTCGGCGGCGATGCGGGACAGGTGGCAGCGGCCGGTGTCCTGGTTACAGTGGGAGATCGCCAGGGTCTTTCCGTCAGGGAACCAGGAGGGGGTGCTGCCGTCGATGAGCCGCCTGGGGGCGGGGCCCGGGCCGGGGCCATCGGTCAGGGAAAGGACGTAGACCTCGGCGTCGCGGTCGATGAGCCGCCTGCCGGTGGAGAAGGTGATGCGCCGGGAGTCGGGGGAGAAGCTGATCCAGGCGACGGATCGCCCATCGGGGGCGAGGATCTGGCGGATCGGCGCGCCGGTGTCCCGCATGGGACGCAGGAAGATGGCCATGATACCGCCGGTCTCCTCCAGGTAGCCCAGGAGCTTGCCGTCGGGAGATAAAGTGGCGAGCTGGGCGCCGCTCCACTGCCGGGTAAGTAGGGTCTTGCGCACCTCGTCCCTTTGCCCGCGCTCGGAGCCGGCCAGATGCAGAAGATCCAGAAGGACCAGGGGGTGGACCACGAAGAGCAGGGTGGCCACCGCCGCGGCGCCGCTGAGCAAAAGGATCGGCGCCAGGGACAGCCGCATGATCGGGTGGGCAAGCTGCGTGCCCAGGGCCTCGGCGTCGGGGAAGCGGCGTCGGGGATCGCGCTCGGTGGCCTTACGCAAGAGGGTGCGCAGCCAGCCGGGCTGCTTGCGGTTGCCCCACAGTTCTTCGATGACCAGACCCAGGGCGAAGACATCCGTGGCCGGGCCCACGGCCTTGCCCTGCTGCTGCTCGGGGGACATGTAGCGCGGGGTGCCCAGGGCGATGCCGGTCACCGTGTCCCTGGGGGTGCCTTCCTTGCGGGCCACGCCGAAGTCCAGCACCACCGCCCTGCCGCTGCTTTCCAAAAGGACGTTCTCCGGCTTGAGGTCCCGGTGGATCACGCCCTTCTGGTGGGCGGCGGCGACCCCGGCGCAGATCTGCCGGGAGATGTCCAGCGCCTCGGCGGGGGGGATCGGGCCGCGGTCAAGGCGCTTGCGCAGGGTCTCGCCGTGGACGTACTCCATCGACAGGAGCACCTCGTCGCCGTGGCGGTAGACGTCGTGGACGCGACAAATGTTGGGATGGGATACATCCCGGGCGAGCTGTGCCTCGCGGAGCAGACGCTCGGCGTAGTCCGGGTCCTCCGCCAGATCGGGGCGGACGTGCTTGACGGCCACCTCACTGGAAGTGAGCTGGTCGAACGCACGGACAACAATGCCCATGCCTCCCTTGCCGATCACCTCCAGGACCTGGAAACGATCGGCCAGGAGAGTCCCCACGCGCGGGCCCTGCTGTCCATCGGTCATGAACGGCATCGGCGTTCTCGTTCGTCTCTCGCTTTGTCCCTGCATCCCGGCTGCCTGTTCAACAGGCGGGATTGTTGCCCAATAAAATGGCCAGCGCAAGTACAACGCACGCCCTTTTTGCCGGGTGCCGGCAGCCGATCAGGGGCTGCCGTTCCCGAGGCGTGTCGGGGCTCACTGTCCATTTAGGTCCGGGGTCTCGCCCTTCTCCGGTTTGTTGATCTCGCCGGCCACGGTGGCGTCGATGAGGCGGTTCAGGTCGAGCTTCTGGATGTTGGCGCCGTTGCCAGCGGGCAGGATGAGGATGGGCTTGCCTTGGAGCGCCTCGGCCAGGCGCAGCTTGACCATGGTGCGTCCACCGGCCCCGGCCATGGCCTTGTTCTGTTTCTCGATTCCCTTGGCGCGGGCGGTGCGCTCGGCGAGGATGGCCGAGGCCTCGCGCTGGTTCTCGTAGTACTTTTTGTCGGCGGCAATGGTGATCTGCTCGGACTCGCCCTTGGCCTGGGCGACGAGGACCTGCACGTCGCCACGGGCTTTTTCCAGGTTGCGGTTGGCCTCGGCCTCGGCGGCCTGCCCTTCGGACTTCATGCGCTCGGCGTTCTGCTCGGCGATCTTGCGGTCGTGGATGACCTTCTCGTATTCGGGGTGGAAGCGGTGCTCGCCCAGAAGCACCTGCTCGATGATGATGCCCTCGGGGCCCAGCTCTTCCTTGAGTTTGTCCACCGCCTTCTGGGCCTTCTCGAAGCGCTTGTCGGAGATGTACAGCTCCTCGGAATGCAGCTCGTTGAGGATGTCGCGGACGTAGGTGCGGCAGGCCGGGCGGATGAGGCGCTCCTTGACGGCCCGGGTGGAGTCGCCGACGCGGTATAGGAGCTGGGGCGCCATCTTGGGCTCGATGCGCCAGGCGACGGTGACGTTGATGCTGATGTCGTTGCCGTCGTTGGTCTTGAACTCGATGGCGTCGTCGCCGGTGCGATCGCCTCGGCCGGGTTCGCGGGTCATTTCGAGGTTTTGCAGCTTGACGTCGAAGGTCGCCCAGTCCGAGAGGAAGGGGGCGAAGAAGTAGGTGGCGCCGGGCTCGTAGATGCGCTGCTCGATGCCGGCGCCGAAGAGCTTCTTGGTGCGGACGCCGACCTCGGTGCTGTCGGTGGAGAAGGAAGTGCAGCCGGTGAGGCTGGACAAGGACCAGGCGCAAAGGCCGCACAGGCCGGTGAGAAGAAGGGTGTTTTTCATGACCGGGCGCCTCATTTGCCCACCTCGAACTGTCGCATGATGGCGCCCACGTCCAGCGGGTTGGTGCCGCCGGGCCCGGTGGATGGCAGCACGATGACGCGGATGCCCTTCATGACGTCGGCCAGACGCTGCCCCACCAGGCTCTGGGCACCGGCACCCTGGAGGGCCCGGTTTTCCATCTCGGTGCCGGTGGCCACGGCGGTCTTGATCAGCAAGTCCCCGTCGGCCTCCCGGCTGCGGCGCTGGAGGTTGGCGTCTGCCAGGACCTTGGCCACCTCGCGCTGGCCCTTCTCGATCTCGACCTTCACCGCGGCCTGTCCGGTGGAGATGATCTCGCGCTTGCGGGCCTCTTCCTTGGCGGCGGCGCCCTCGGCGCGGTTCTTGAAGACGGTCTGGTCCTGGATCTTGCGCTGTTCTATCTGGACCTGGTAGGCCTGATCGTAGGTGATCTTGCGCACCAGGACCTTCACCAGCTCGACGCCCTTGTCGGCCAGTTCGGGCTGGAGGTGCTCGAAGGCCTGCTTGGTCTGCCGGATGCGCTTGGTCCCCTGGTAGAATTCC
>JBBRLA010000316.1:0-9471 GCA_038231615.1 Polyangia bacterium
GATAAAGTCAGGGACAAAGGTCCGAATCATGGCAAGCACGAAGGTGGCGCAGGTAAGCCCATGTTCAGCGGAGCCAAGCTTTATTTGACCAGTCTGACTAAACGTGGTCTCCCAGTAGCGCAACGCATAGGGAATACGTGGCCCGACCCCTTTTTGCAGAAGGAGTTGCGTACGTTGGCACAACGCGACCAGCGGCTCCACCAAGTCTGCATCGAGAGCGAGAGGAACACAGGCCCAGGGGAAATCGGTCGGCGGATCACAGGCGACCAGATCGAGGTGCCACCGAAGGTGAAGCAATCGGATGTGTCCATCTTCCATATACAGGAGGCCAGCATGCCACTGCTGTTCACGTGGCATGCCAATCAGCACCCCAGCCAGTTCAATGGAAACCTGGGAGTGTGCGCCGGGGAAAAGCAGCCACAAGGGCTCAAGCGGAGTCACATAAGACTCCGGAGCGCGCTATGTACCTGGGGAGATACCTCCCGTGTGCTCAGTCGCTCCTTGATCTGCTGGCAAATCCGCTCACGGCCAGGCAGTCGTATGCGAGCCGAAGCGGTGATTCCCAACACTCCAACCCAGCAGGCAGGGTTGAGTCGATCCACGTCCAGCGCCGCGAGCACGGCGTTGCAGCGCTCGAACTGACCCAAGAGCAGTGCTCCATCCAGTAAATCGTAGAGGATGCTCAGCGCCTTGATGTTCTGCTTCTGATCGGCCAGCTTGTAGACATGCTGGAGGGTCTCCTGGATCTGATCATCCCCTTGCGGGATACTCTGCATTTCTGGCAGAGAGTCGTCAGAGCGCCGTGGACCGCCAAGTTTCTCAGGCCAGTATGTATCGTTCGCAGGCCTGATGCTGAGCGCTGCAACGACCGGCTTGTGCCAGCACAGCGATAAGTCCACCGCATTAACGGTGAGCACGCAGACTGCGATGCCCCTGGTCATGTTAGTTCAGCCTCAAAACATGGTCCAGGAGGGTCATGGGTGTCACCATGCCTACCCCACCCGAGCGGAAGATCCGGCCCAGGTCGACGTCTTCTCCTACGACCCGGATGCTCTTCGCCAGATCGAGAGCTTTAAGCGCAAGACCGAAGCGCTGCTCCAGATCTCGCAAGACCCCGTAGAGACCTTCATAGCTCCGATTGACCAGCAATTCCAGCGCAGGGAGATGAGGTGCCAACCGCAGGTACTCTTCCACCGAAACCACGAGCGCGTTACGATCTGGAGTGGTCACCAAGAAGGGATTTAGCCGGATCTGCACCCCAGCTTCGACAAAACGTGGTAGCGTCTCGGGAAGTGGGCCCTCTCCACCCAAGAGAGCCATCATTGTAAGTGCCGCTTGGGCGAACCCGAATAGACCCGGCGGCAAATCGAACACCACGTCAGAAAGATCCGTCTGCTGCTCTACCAGCGAGAAGAGAAGCTGACAAAGCCGCGTCGCCCAGACGAAGTGTTCCTCCCGATACAGCCAGCCTACCGCCACGGCCACATCGGCCCGTAGCGGGGAGGCGGGGAGCACGCGAAGGCTTGGGATCTCGTCGTGTCGCCACAGGAGCGCATCCAGGTTGCACTCCCTTCCATCGATCCGGGGGCATATCAAGGCATCGTTGAAGTAGGGTGGAGGAACCTGCACGCGATCTTTCTGTGCTCTTTGTCGCTCATCACGTCGACGCACCGTTTCCTCCAAGGAGAGGAATTCACCCGTCGCTGGCGCCGTCAAATCCATGAAACCGTTGCTGTTCACTGCGACCACCGGCGCCCGGAGTAATAGGCCATCCGAAAGTGAACTGCCGGTCATGTCCGCGTCAATCAGGATGACCCGACGACCTTGCTGGGCAAGACGGGTTGCGCTGGCGACGGCCAGAGTTGACTTGCCTACTCCTCCCTTCATGGAACAGAAGGCATGGAGGTGCAGCGAACGATTCATGAAGAAAGCTTACTCGAAAGTCCAAGCAGATGCAGGAGCTGAAGGACAGATGGGTGTCCTCGCCAAGGCGCAGCCTCGGCCAGTTCCAGCAGTAGCGAGGTCGCCTGTGCTTTGCCGTCCTGGCTGCCGTGCAGAATCACGTGTCCAAGGCCCCACAAAAGCTGGGGCTTCTGCTCTTCCGACGCCCGCGCAAAAATTCGTCCGGTAGCAGACAGAAAATCAGAGGACCGCTTGAAGGACAATCCGGTGAGATAACGCCCAAAAAAGGCAGGTGCCCCCCCCTGGTCCAAGTGGTCGACGATCAGCGCCTCGAGTTCCTCCGCTAGATCGATCTGTCCGCCACCCACGAGGCCGCTATAGAAAAAGAGACGCCACAACGGGGAATACTCGGCCAGATGCGAACTGGCCAGACGCTCGTGCAAGGCCCTGCACTCCTCGTCGGTCAGGGCCTGGCAGTTATCTCCCGCGGCATCTACAAAGAGGCTGACCAGTTTGGGCTCCAGCAGATCGGTGTCTTCGATAAGATGTGGAATCTGGCTGATCCAACGCAGCCGGGCCGAAGCTGGCAAAAGAAGAATTCCTCGCCCGCCGCTCAGTCGTAGTAACGCATCGAGCGCGACATCAGGAGCGGCGGCAGGTAGGTCCCAATCCAGGCAAGAGGGATGAGCCGAAAGCTTGCGCAGAGTTTGTTCGTCACGGCTCAAGGGTCGGGTGGCGATCTCTGCCAATCTCGCCTCCAGCGCAGGAGAGCTAACTAGCGCGGTGGGCATGGACACTGGGAGATCCAGCAAGGCAGGACGGAAGGTGTCCTGGCCAACCTCTGGGCTGACCAACTGCACGCCCGCGCTGATCCCGTAAAGTACGGAAAGAAGGCGAAGGTCAATGCGCCCGGGCCCCATGTGTCGGGGGTCCAGGAGGTCCCCTTGGGTGTCATCAATGGGAGGCGGGGCCACTTTCTCCAAGTCGGCCAGGGCACGCGAGCGCTCGTCTTCAGAAAGCGAGGAGACTTGATCCCAAAGCCATTGGTAGAGCCGATAGCTCAGCCACAGCCCTTCGCGTGGAAGCAGCGGTGTCTGCCCTGCCAGGGCTATCACCACCTGAGCGCATAGGCGCAGAAGCGAGGACTCTACATCTGCCAGAGTAGTTCTATCGAGGGGACGAGGAGCGGAGACCGCACGAAGCACCTCGACCAGGCGACCCGGCAAGATCTCTCGCAGGTCACAAGGCCCTGTGGACAGGGTCACTTGGGGCTGGCGCGCGGTGGCGACCCGTAGAAAAAGGAGGTCCGCACATAGCCCGCCCGCTGGTTGCTCTTCAGATCTGGACAGATGGTCCAGCGACCTCTCGACTGCTTGGGCATAATACTCGGGCTTCATCCAGAGCCCGGTGAGCTGCCTGGACAATCCACCGGGGACTTCGATGGCTCGCCAGATGAGAGCGGAATGCAACTCATCCTTGGTGCGGAGCAACAGGGCATCGAGCATGGTCGGCGCGGCGGGATCCAGCACCGGTTCTCCTAATATGTCACGCAGATCGTCGAGATCGACGGGCTGATGAGGAAACAGATGAGGCCCGCCCCAGGTCAATAGGTGGGTCGGGTCCTCGCGGACACGGCGCCAGGGGGCGTCAGCCACTAGGCGAGCGTAGCGACGCCGCAACTCAGGACTATCGGGCTGCTCGGCTAGCTGCATGAGCAGATGGAAGGCACGAGCGTCATGAATCGCCTGAAATCGGGCTAGCCTTGGTGCGGCAAACGAGGCCGTCTCCGCATTGGCCCGCAGCAGAACTGCCTCTGCTGGTAAGGATAAGCGACGATGGAGATCGGCATCCGGGAATGCGTAGATCGACTCATTCCAGGGGATATCCTGCGGCTTCTGAACGAACCCGCTCAGGTGAACTGCGGCCCTTGCGAGTGTCTGCTCAATATCATAGAGAGCAAGGGGCCGGGTGGGCCAGTTCGAGGAAAGGATTGCGACGGGCCCGATCTCTGGGGAGTCCAGGTAAATTCCATCCACCCTCCTTCCTGAAACAACGGAGGCCATCAGCAGCGCCAGGGACCGGACGTCTGCATCCGGGGCATCCTGATGGTCGTCCATATCTAGCCAGGCCGTGCGCAGCGCCTGACCCACTGCGGCTCGCCAACGGGATGAAGGACTGGCCCAGCCCTGAATCGCATGCCACAACTGACCCATGGGAGTCTGGTCGCTGACTTCATGAGATTCGGCCTCCGATCCCTCTGCTCGGCGAACCGCGGTAGCAGGTCGATCAGAGCAGCAGAGGGCTACGTGCTCCAATGCGAGATCGAGTATCCGAGGCCCGGGGCCTCCATCCAGCGCGTCGCAACGCGAAAGCAGAGTCTGGGCAAACTCCTGCTGCATGGTCAGATCGGGCAGTGCGTCTGTGCAGAAGGCAGTCCAGATCAGCCCACCATAACTCTGGCCCAGGTGTGCCCGAGCCAGGGAGCGACCCGCATGATCTCTCTGGGCGGCCCGCCACTCTCCTTGCCGGAGGAACTCATCCATGGTTTGTGCGTATTGGCCACGGTAACGCCTGGCGAGGTGGAACAGGAGTCCGCTCAGGACCAACGTCTCCTGGAAGCCCCACAGAAGCAGCGTTTCCTGCTTCTGCAGGTTACTTGGTGCAAGGAGCGCAGCCAGCCGGGGCAGACCGATCACCCGGGCGCCACCTTGTATTGTCTGCCGTAGCTTTGAATAGCGTTCTTCTGTGCCGAAATCGATACTCTGGATCAGCACCTCAACTGGTTCCATCGGGTTCGCACCAAGCAGATCTGCGCTCAATAGGAGACGCCGGGGATCTTGGCCCAGGGCCCGATGATAGGCCAACGCTCGGGCCAGAGGCTTGCGGACCCAGCCTTCCCAGAGCTCAGGGCTCTCCTTCATCCGGATCAGGGGCAACTCAGGGAGCAGATCCGGGCGTTTGATGGGCTGGATCCACTTGTCCTCTTGGCCTTCTGCCACCACCTGCTGCAAGCGCTGGGCGAGGTGCGCAGCCTCTGCTGCTTCCTCTTCAATAGCGGCGCCTTTACCTCGATCCCTTGGGATCATCCGAAGCCCTCGCTGAAGGTCAATCCCTTTATTGCGAATCTGATCGATCACGTCCTGAAACAGGAGCAGTTTGCCCGAAGAATCCCTCAGGGTCTTGGCAAGGGTTCCGATCAAAGACAGTTCGCACAGGAGCAGCAGCTCTAGTTCACCGCACAGGAGGTGACTACCTCCAATCCGAGATATCTGTTCACCAAACAAGAGTGGCGGGCACAACATGCCTGGCTCTCTGTTTCGCATGACGTGGGTAAGGTAGGTTGCCGGCGAACTGTGCGTCAGCTCGCAGAATGCCTCAAAGGGGAGAAGGCCCCGCCGATAGAGGCCGTGCAGGTGTTCGGAGAGCTGCGCTTGGTTGAGCAAGTGCGAAATCCCTTGCTCGGGAGCGATCCGCTGCAAGACTCCTTGATCTGCAAGTTTCTCTAGGTCAAGTGCGTGATCGGATGGGAAGCCAAGCCGAGAGAGCAGCAACAGGCGCGCCCGTCCCACCTCGGGCGACTCAGGAAAACGGTGCTCCAACTGGCGGATCACCTTTTTGATCCGCTCGCATGATTCTGTCTGGCGTTCGCCAGACAGGGGCTGGAGTTGAGCGATCTCCAGCAGGACCTTCGGGGTCAGAGACTCCGGGGAGAACTGCTTCAGCGCCTGCCAGGCCGCCGCCGCCGCCTTGGTTGCCTCCCCCATGCGGGCCAGGGTCTGAGCGAGCGCGAAGCGGACAGAAGCATCGTCACGTTGCTCCAGGGAGCGCTCAAGGAGCGGGATCGCCTCGACCATGCATTGTGGATCGGCAGCCATGGCCACCGCCCGTATCCGCAAAACCGCGGGATTCTGGTCCGACAGGGGACGAAGCAGGCAAAGGGAGCGTCGGAAGCGCTGGCGGTTTAGCAGGCACCTGGCCAGAAGCAGGCGCTGGCCAGGCCCAGGGAGCGCCACAAAGGCAGCTCGGGCCAAGGGCAAGGCCTCCTTGGCCCGCCCCATGTTGGCCAGGCAATTGGCCAGCTCGAATAGAATGGGCACACGACCTGGGTACCGCTCCAAAAGACGTGAAAGCGCGTCGCGTCGCTCCTCGCTAGCCTTGTGGCCCTGGCGCATGATTTCTGTAAATTCCTTCCACCATTCGGAAGGAGCCCCTCCGGCCCTGTCAGGATTCGGTTCTTTCTCAATGTCCTCTTTTTGCTCAGAGCACATTTTCGAAAAGCGGTCGCTCTGCTCGGTCAAAGACAAATACTTCAGTACGAGGTTGCGATCAGAGCGCTTCTCCGACGCGCCGGCTTGCCCGAAATGTTGTTCCAAGATCCGCAGGACCCGCTTGCGGTCGCCCCTCTCAACCCCATGCCGAAGCCCGGCATACTCCCAAATGGTCGCCCCAAGCGCGTCAGTCAGGAGCAATAAAAGATTGTAGCGCAGCGCCGAGCTTCTCCGGTCCATGGCCTCCGGGATCAGCGTCCCCAGGACCAGTCGCACGGCCTGGGCCGCATCCCCCTGCAAGAGCAGTTTGCGGCCCACCTGACTGATCAGCCACGGGTCGGTGAGCGGTTCAGGAACTTCACCCAGCTCGATGCGGATCTGCTGGTCGATGCTCTCCGCATCTGCCTGATCTTTCTCGCTCAAGGTGGCCCGCTCTTCACTCAAAGGAAAGACCCGCTCTGCCACATCTCCCAATTCCAGGCTGGCCAGAACCGCCGCCAGGGCGACCCTAGATCGGACAGGTAGCAGCGTCGAATCCTTTTCATGCTCGGCGACCACCTTCAAGGCCAGATCCCTGGCCTTGGCCCTTTGCTCTGCCTCCATCAGGCAGATGGCCCGGGTGATCCGGAAGCGGGCACCCCACGTTCTGAATCGCAACTGTTGCGCTGGCTGCTGTGCCAGAGACCCTTTGCGAGCTGCCTCTTCTTCCATCCGCGACAGGGCTTGCTGCGCATCTTCATATCGCTCCTGCTGACGCAGCGCGTGGACGTCCGTGTGACGAGACTGGAAGTCTGCGTCCACCTGATCGCCAAGAACCTCCTCTTCTAACTCACGGTTTCGCACAACGAGAGGAGGGTCCAGATTTGGGAGCGACGCCTCCTTCTGCCGACGGATCCAAGCTTGAAGGCCCTCTGGCAATTGCTTGAGCGGGATTGACAGATAATCGCCAAGTTCGTTGATCTTTGGGCTGATCCGTCGTCGGCCCTTGCCCTGGGCCGCATCGACGAACTCGTGTCGTTGTGGCTCGAAGCGCCGAGGATAATAGGACAGGCCGGACGCGTCGATCTTTCCCCAGGAATAGCCATGAGTCCAGGGCGACTCTCCAAAGCAGGCTCCCGCCTGAAAGTGAAGTGGGGCGCCGTCGCCCCAGGGAGAGCTTAGCAGGACCTCGGCAGAGTGGACATGGCCGCTGAACAGGATCGCGTTCTGCCCGCGCAATCGATTCTTGAGATCGGCCCCATCACGCAGCCACTGAGGAGGGTGATGCACCAAGACCAGCAATAGATCCTGCTCGTTCTCCTCCGAAACCGCTAAAAGCTGCCGCTGGCCCAAGGCCAGGTTCCCCTCATCATGGTCGTCCATACATAGGAGCGCCGAGTTCAGACCGAGGACGGTCAGCCCTCCTCCACGGAGAGGATCCTGCCAACGGGCGAAGGGATGGGTAGAATCGAGCAGCATCCCACCATAGTTACGGGCGAATTCAGCAAATGCTGCGAACTTATTCCTGAATACTGCCTGGGTCTCCTCATTCTCCAGATATTGATCCAGTGCCTGGGGATTGGCCCGCAGCTCTTTATGGACCAGGTTGGCTACCGGACTCTTCCGGACTGTGCCCCGCTCCACATCGTGGTTTCCCGGTACCAGGAGGAGGCGTTTTCTGTCGATTCCCAGTTCGTGAAGCAGGCCGTTCAACCAGACCTGTGCCGCTGGGTACTCTTTTTTAGCGTCAGCGGAGAAGGCCACATCACCTGTGAGCAGAATCAAGTCTGGTGCTCCCAGGACCCTGGCCATCCTGAGCAGGTCCTTCTTCAGCGCCAGAACGATGCTTTTCTGCTCATACAGGAGATTCTCGGGTTTGCGATCTCCATAGAAATGGATGTCGGATAAGTGGACCCAGCGCAGCGGAATCATGAGCAGAGTGCATCTTACTTGAATCTTCTGACTTAGGTCGAGCACCTCGTCTGATGCTAACCACCCAGTATTGATCTCGATGATCGATGCCGCCGACGCCTAGCCCTCCTTCAACCTGACTCCAGGGCCTCCACCGTTGGGGTCGATGAAGACGACACCACCGCCCTCCAGGGCGACCTTGATGGCCAGCACATTGTTGGGTCCAGGCGTCCGGGTCTCGCTCTCAAAGTTGGCAATGGTCTGCCGGGTCAAGTTGGCCGCGGTGGCAAGCTGCTCCTGCGACCAGGCGAGCATGGCCCGAGCACCCCGGCACTGGGCGGGGGTGATGCTCTTTTTATTTGACATTATGTCAATTTGTGCGACCCGGACGCGTTGGTGCGAGCGATCCTGGGTGATCGGGCGGGGACATGAGGGCCTGCCGGCCGAAGTAAGGACGACATGAGGGCAGGTATCGAGTTCGTTGGCGCCCGGTCGACTCATGCATTATCCTGGTCCCTATGAGTGAACGGGTTCGACAGGTTCTCGGCGAGGCGTTGCAGCTAACCCTGGAGGAGCGGGCGGTGATTGCCACGGAGCTACTTGCCAGCATGGACGAACCGGAGGACCTAGACGCGGAATCAGCCTGGGCCTCCGAAATCGAGCGCCGTGCTCGTCGGGCCCTTGCGGGGGAATCCAAGGGAGTTCCTCTGGACACTGTAACCCGCAGACTCGACGAGGTACTTGGCCCTCGATGAGCAAGCCGATTTGCTTCGAGCCGGAGGCTTTCGACGAGCTTCTGGCTGCCGTGTTGCGCTATGAAAGTCAGCGAGCCGGCCTGGGCAACGAGTTGCGTTCGGCTACCCTGCATGCGCTCGGGCTCATCCAGGACGGGCCTTCGCGATGGAGTCTCGTTCCTGGTGTCCCTACGGAACTCGGCACCCGCCGCGTCCTGTTGCAACGGTTTCCATACGGGGTGATCTATATGGAACTACCGAGTGAAATTCGCGTCCTGGCCTTCGCTCATGCGCGGAGGCGGCCGGGATATTGGCGAAGGCGGATACCCCGTCGCGACCCTCCGTAGTATCGCCGCGGACCCGTATCACCTACTCCCAGCTCTCCTGATCCGCGGCGGAATATTGGCCGGCGATGCCGCGGAGGCGGATTCCGGCGGCGGAAAATCGGTCAGCTATGTCGCGAAGACGGATTCCGGCGGCGGAATATCGGTCAGCTATGTCGCGGAGGCGGCGTCCAGTGCCGCAGCGGCGGCTTCTACTGACGGAATGTCGGCCGGCGCTGTCGCTGTAGCGGCGTCATGTGTCGGTTTATTGGAGAGCTTTTCTGCGGAGTCGGAGTCCGTTGGCGCGGAGGCGGCGTCCAGTGGCGTAATATGGGCCAGCGATGCCGCAGGGGC
>JBBRLA010000317.1:0-9454 GCA_038231615.1 Polyangia bacterium
GTGCGTCCGCGGTTCCCGGCAGCTCTTCGACGCGGCGCAGGCGGCCGGGGTGGAGCGGATCATCTTTGTTTCGACGATCAGCGCCTTCGCTGGGTGCCGCTCGGCCTACGGCCGCGCCAAGCTGGCAGTGGAGGGGCTGACACTGGAGCGGGGCGGTGTGGTGCTGCGCCTGGGCCTGGTGTATGGAGACCGGGGAGATCGGGAAGATCGGGAAGACCGGGACGGGGGAATGTTCGGCAACATCCGTCGGCAGGTCCAGAAGAGCAGGATTGTCCCGCTCATCAATGCGGGTCTTGAGCCGCAGTACCTGCTTCACGAGCGGACCCTTGGCGAGGTGATCCTGCGGGCGGCGCGGGGGGACTTCGATAAGGCGCAGCGAAGCGAAGTGCCGTGCTTCGATCATAGCAGGGAGGGCGTTCTGACGATCGCTCATCCCCAGCCGTGGCCCTTTCGCACGCTGGTTCAAGAGATCGCGCGGAAGGAAGGTCGAACGATCCGCCTGATTCCCGTCTCGTGGCGGCTGCTTTATCTAGGGCTCAGGTGCGTCGAGGCGATGGGGGTGAAGGCGCCCTTTCGCAGTGACAGCGTGATGAGCTTTGTCCACTACAACCGGCAGCCGGATTTTTCGGCGTTGCACCGGTTCGGGATCTCTCCGCTGCCGTTCCGCCTTTCGGATGGAAGGCAGCCCTTGCTTCTGGCTTGACCAGACCTACCTTTCAGTCAGTATGAAAGCAGATGCTTTCACCTGGGCCTTTCCTTGCAAAAGGCCGAAGCCGCCGGCCTGCGAAGCGGCACTGAAAAGGAGCGGTCTGATGCATCGTCTGTTGTCGGTAGTTGCCCTGTCCTTGTCCGTGTCATGCGCCGACACCGGCGAGATCTATGTGCCGGATGGGCCCCCTCCGCCACAGGAGGAGGTGATCGGCGTCGCACCCTACCCGGGCGCGGTGCGGATCGGCGGCTACTGGGGCTGGGAAGGCGGACGGCATGTCTGGCACGACGGCCGTTGGGAGCGGGGCCGCGCGGGCTACAGCTGGGAGCCCCACCGCTGGGAGCGTCGCGGCAATCGGTGGGCCCTGAGGTCGGGTCGCTGGCGGCGCAGATAGCCCAGCAACATCCACGTGCCGCAGGATGGCGGGTCATGGCCGAGCTGAAGGGGCGGTAGGTCGTCGGTCGATCGGGTGCGAGGAAGGCGGATTCAGCGGTCCCGGTAGATCGGAGCGCACCAGCTCCGGTACTTGGGCACCTTGCCTCGCACCACCTTGTAGTAGAGATCGCGCAAGGTGCTGGTGATGGGCCCGATCTTGCCATTGCCCACCTGCCGGTGGTCGATGCGGCCGATGGCGCCGATCTGCACCCCGGTCCCGGCCAGGAACACTTCTTCCGCCAGGTACAGTTCGGTGCGGTCGATGGGGCGCTCCACCACGGGGTGCCCCAGCTCGTCCTTGAGCAGCACCATCAGCGAGCGCCTGGTGATCCCCTCCAGGATGTTGTCGGTCACCGGCGGGGTCAGTACCACCCCGTCGCGGACGACGAAGACGTTGGCCGCCGAGGCCTCGCACAGGTGCCCATCTGCGTTGAGCATCAGCGCCTCATCGAAGCCGCCCAGGATGGCTTCGGTCTTGGCCAGCGCCGAATTGACGTAGGACCCGGCGATCTTGCCCCGGGCCGGGATGACGTTATCGTCCACCCGTCGCCACGACGACACGCCCACATGCAGGCCGTCCTCCTTGCTCAGGTAGTTGCCATAGGGCACCGCTACCATGGAGACCTCGGCGTGCAGGTCGTGTAGGCGCACCCCGATCATCTCATCGCTGTAGTAGGCCAGCGGCCGGACGTAGCAGTCCTTCCGCAGGCCCTCAGCCTGAAGAAGCTTGCGCAGGCTCCCGGCCAGGTCCTCTTTGCTGTAGGGCAGCTCCATCATCAAGAGCCGTGCCGACTGGAGGAAGCGGTGGAAGTGGTCCAGCGGACGGAACACCAGGAGTTCCTCTTCGTCCTCAATCCAGTAGCCGCGGAGCCCGCCGAAGGCCGCCGTGCCATAGTTCAGCCCGTGGGTGAGGACCCCCACGCGGGCATCCGCGTAAGGGACAATCTGGCCTTTGAAAAACGCGTGCTTGGGTAACGTCATGTTGTGCTCCCTACCAGCCAATCACGAGAAGGCCCGTCAGGCAAGCCCCCCCACCACTTGCCAATCGCTGGGTACCGGCAAGGTCCGGCGACAGGTCGAAGTAGACCGCGACCCCGTTTGTCTGTACGATAAGGTCGGGCGACCCCAGACGCCTTGGCCGGGTGCCCGCTTATGACCCGGTCATGAAAGGAGCTGTCGCATGTCCGAACCTGTCGCTGCCGAGCCCCCCTGCGTGCAAGCGTTGCGCTCGAAGACCGAGCAATTCCTTCGTCAGATCGCCAGCCGTTACGAGGTGGACGGAGATCGCTACCTGGTCCGCCACGGCTCCACCTGCGTGTGGGTACAACCCATGTTGTGGCGCGATGAGTCATCCGTGCTGCGCATCGTGGCCGTCGTGCTGACCGGCGTGGGCAAGTCGGGGAATGAGGGGATGTTCGAGGACTTCTCGACGATGAACGACCGGCTCCTCTTCGGCAAGATCTACTGGACCCCGGACACCGAGGGGACCGGCGCCATCGTGGTGGAGCACAACCTGTTGGGGGAGACGCTGGACCTGGACGAGCTGAAACACGCGGTGGTGGGCCTGGCGATCACCGCCGACAACATCGACGATCAGCTTCAGCAGCGGTACGGCGGCAAACGCTGGGTGGACTGATCCGTCTGGACGAAAAGGCCAACTGCGGTATAACTCCTGCACTGGATTTTACTGGACTGGTTAGCAGGTGTTCCTTGTCGCAGCATCCCCCGCCAAGCATCTTCGCCCGCTATGTCGCGTTCGCTGAAAAGCGGGCCCGCTGGCTCCTTCTGGGCCTGGGTCTCCTGGGCCTTCTGTCGATCGTGCCGATCCTGGGTCTGGAACTGCACACCGACCTGACGGAGATCCTGCCGGACCAGCACCCGGCGGTCATCGCCTTCCGTCGGATTTCCGGCAGGCAGAAAAGTTCGACCAATCTGGTGCTGATGATCAGCAGCCCGGACCCCCAAGCAAACCAGCGTATGGCCGAGATGCTGAGCCCGGAATTGGACAAGCTGGTCGGGACGGTTTTTACCGAGATCCAGTGGCGTCCGGAAACCGACATCCCGGATTACTACCAGCACTGGAGCTGGCTTTACGCCGACCTTGGGGACCTGCAGCACGCCGAGGAACTGCTCGACCGCATCCTTGCGCGGCGTCACTCGCCCCTCTTCGTGGACCTGGAAGGGGACCCCGAAAAGGAGCTGCGCGGGCTGCGCGAGCACTTGCGGAAACAGGTCCCCGCCCGATCCGAAGCCACGTACTTCAGCTCGAACGAGAACGGCACCCACTACCTGGGGGCGATGATGTGGCGGCGCAGCAGCGGCCTTGCCGGGATGGAGGACCAGCAGACCCTGGCCCGGGTAAAGGAGGTGGTCCAGAACATCCACCCGGAGCGCTTCCATCCGGCGATGAAGGTCGAATACACCGGCAACATCGACATGGCCATCGAGGAGCACGATGCGGTGCGCGACGATTTGACCCTGGCCACCGGGGTCTGCGTTACCCTGGTAATGTTGAGTATTTATCTGTACTTTCGTCGATTCGGGGTCTTGTTTCTGGTGGGGGCGCCAGCGGTGCTGGGCCTGCTCCTTTCGCTGGCCCTGGCGCGCTTCACCATCCACTTCCTGAACGCCAACACCGCCTTCCTTATCTCCATCATCCTGGGAAACGGCATCAATACGCCCATCATCCTACTCGCCCGCTACGGCGAGGAGCGCCGCGCCAGCAAGTCCGTCGCCGCCGCTCTCACCGACGCCATGGACGCTACCCTGCGCGCCACCCTGGTCGCCACCTGCGCCGCCAGCATCGCCTATGGGTGCCTTCTGCTCACCAGCCTGCGGGGCCTGTCCCAGTTCGGTCTGGTGGGGGGCGCCGGCATGCTGCTGGTGTGGATCGTCACCTTTCTTCTGGTCCCGCCGCTGGTCCTCTTCGGCGAACGGGTCCGCGGCGATCTGTTGACGCCTCGTCCGGCCTTGTGGGGCGGCCCCTTCGCGTTGCTCGGGCGCTTCGCCGGGCGGTACCCGATGCTGCTGGCCGTCGTTTGTCTGGTCCTTTTGGGGCTCTCGGTGGTGCCGGTGGCGCGCTATCTGCGGGACCCGCTGGAATGGAACATGGGCAACCTGCGGCAGGAGGAGACCGGGGCGCAGAAGCGCTGGGGGCGGATGTGGGCCCTGGGCATGGGGCCCTTTGTCGCGGGCTACATCGGGACCGATGGGGTGCTGATGGTGGACCGGGCGGATCAGGCGGACGCGGTGGCGGAGGCGATGTTCAAGAAGGATCAGGCGCTGGGCGCGCGCTCGGTGCTCAAAGCGGTTCGGCCGATGAGTGCGATGTTACCCAATAAGCAAGACGAGAAATTGGCGGTCCTGGCGCGCATTCGGCAGAAGATCGAGCACAACCAGCGGCTGATGGACGTGGACGAGCGGCGCGACGTGGAATCCTTCCGCCCGCCGGACTACCTGCGCAAGATCAGCGCCATGGACCTGCCCAAGCGCATCCGCGACAGCTTCACCGAGGTGGACGAGACCGCCGGACGCCTGATCGGGATCGACGCGGCGCCGGACAAGGTCAACGAGAAAGACGGCCACGACTTGCTGCGCGAAGCCCATTCGATGCAGGTGGACGCCCTGGGCAAGACCTGGGTGGCCGCCGCCGCCGCCCCCGTCTTCGGCGGGATGCTGGAGACGATCCTCAGTGACGGACCCAAGGTAACCCTGGGGGCTGTGCTGGGGGTGACGCTGCTGGTACTATTGGCCTTCGGGCTGCGGGATGCTCTGCCAGTGCTGGCCTCTTTAGGGATCGGCCTCACGTGGCTCATCGCGTTGCTTCAGATCATCCAGCTCAAGATCAACTTCGTCAACTTCGTCGCCCTCTCCATCACCCTGGGGGTCGGCACCGAATACGCCACCAACATCTGGGAGCGGCTTCGCCGGGAGGGCTTGGAGCGCCTGGACCAGGTGCTGGCCAATACCGGTTCGGCGGTGGCCTTGTGCTCCCTGACCACCATCATCGGGTATAGCTCCCTGCTTCTGGCGCGCAACCGCGCTCTCAAGTCCTTCGGCCTGCTGGCGGACCTGGGGGAGATCACCTGCCTCCTGGCAGCTCTTTTGGCCCTGCCGGCCCTCGCTCGACTGGTCAGGAAAGGACGCTGAACCGGGAAAATGTTCCACTTCCTTGGTAGCGGTCGAGCCCGGATTCAGTTGCTGCCCGAGTGGATCGCCACCAGGGCGGCGCTGCCCAGTTCGCGTTCCAGGAATGCCTTCAGCCGGGCCAGCAAGCCGACCTCGATCTGACGCATCCGCTCCCTGCTGATGCCGTGTGCCTCGCCGATCTCTTTCAACGTCTTGGGCTGCTCGGACATGAGGCGCTCACGGAAGAGCATGAGCGATCTTCCGCTCAGAGTTTTCTCGAACTCGGCGAGCTTGCGACAGAGCTTGTGGTAAAACTCCCGTCCTTCGACCATCACATCAGGCCGCTGGGCATTGTTCCCCTGAAGCAGGTCAAGCACAGTGCGGGCCCCATCCTCGGAGGCTATCGGGGCATCCAATGACGCCTCAGCCCCACTCAACCTCTGCCGCATCTCGGTGACCTCGTGCTCACTCACGCTGAGCTTCTCTGCCAGCATGCTGTCGGTCACCACGAACCCCGATGCCTCCAGCTTCTCCTGCTCCTTGCGGAGGTTGAAGAAGAGCTTGCGCTGGGCCTGGGTTGTCCCGAGCTTCACCAGCCGCGAGTCATTCAGGATGGACTTGAGCATCCGTGCTCGGATCCACCATGCCGCGAAAGACGATAGCTTGACGCCCCGTTCAGGGTCGTAGCGGAGCACCGCCTGGACCAGGCCCTCATTGCCTTCTTGGACCAGATCGAGCAGGCTGCGCCGCGCGCGCCGGTATTGATAGGCGATCTTCACCACCAGCCGCAGGTTGGCCGTGATCAACTGGTGGGCCAGCTCCGGGTTCCGGGTCCGCGAAAATTCTCTTGCCAGCTCCTCTTCACGATCTCTGGTGACCATCGGATAGCGTCTCAAATCGCGCATATAAGAGTCCAGTGCTCCGGATACCTCCGGCAGCTCGGACTCGTGTTGGAGGTGAGTTTCTTCGTACTTTTCAGCGGCAGTTCCCGTCATCACATCCTCGTGTTGTCTCGCCTGGCAGGAGAATATGAAGCACGGCCCATGCCAAGGGCCTAAAGCGCTAGGGAGCGGCATGATATTGATAGCGAACTACGAGAAAAGGCCGCCCTTGCCCTTCTCGCGCCTGCTGAGCCCCGCGAAAAATTTTCGCCAGCCCCAACCGGAATGACAAAAACTTTCGTGATCCATGCCGCTGGACCTGCAAGCGGGGCCAGCCGGAGAATGATTGACAGGGGGGCCCGTAGATCGGCAAAATTCCGAGATGTTCGACGGGAAAAAGATCACGGTGGTGATGCCAGCGTACAATGCCGCCTCTACTTTGGAGCGGACGCTGCAGGAGATCAACCGCCAGATCGTGGATGACATCATTCTGGTGGATGACGCCAGCAGAGACGATACCGTGGCGGAGGCCCGCCGGCTGGGGTTGCACACGGTGGTACATGACCGCAACCGCGGCTACGGCGGCAACCAGAAGACCTGCTACACCGAGGCGCTGCGGCTGGGGGCCGACGTGGTGGTCATGCTGCACCCGGATTACCAGTACACGCCCAAGCTCCTGACGGCGATGGCCTCGCTCATCGCGGTTGGCGAGTTCGACGTGGTGCTGGGCTCGCGCATCCTGTCGGGGGGGGCGCTGAAAGGGGGAATGCCGGTGTACAAGTACATCGCCAACCGCATCCTGACGGCAACCGAGAACCTGGTGACGGGCGCCAAACTGTCCGAGTACCACACCGGCTACCGGGCCTTTTCCCGCGAGGTGTTGACCTCGCTGCCGCTGATGGAGAACAGCGACGAGTTCGTTTTCGATGCGCAGATGCTGGCGCAGTGTCTGTACTTCGGCCACCGCGTGGGCGAGGTGAGTTGTCCGACGCGCTACGAGCCGGAGTCGTCGTCCATCGACTTCCGCCGCAGCGTGATCTACGGCTTCGGGGTACTGGGGGTTACCGCGCTCTTCCGCGCTACCAAGCTGGGCCTGGTGCGACCGGCCATCTTCAATCCCCATGGGCGCCGGCTGGTCCTTTGATCTGATGTAGGAATAGGATATAGATCGATCATTGCATCTGCCACAGTGTGAAGCGGGCGATCTCGCCGCGGCCCCAGACCCAGGGGAGGTAGCCTTCCCAGCCTTCCCAGCCGGAGAAATTTGAATAGAAGTCGGCGCCGTCACCCTTGCTCATGATTCGCCCGCCAGGGGTACTGTCGCTGAGGACGCGGAGGAGAGGACCGTGGGTATAGCGCGCGTCGAGGTCGCCGCCGGGCAGGCTGCTCCCCACGATAAGGTCGCCGGAGCGAGGGAAAGGCGGGGTGCGGGTCAGGGGGCGGCCCCCGGCCTTCAGGGCGTAGAACTGAAAGCCCCAGTGCCCGGCGAACCAGACGGTGTGGCCGGCGCTAACCGCGGGGGCGATCATCGTGGCGGCGGCCTGCTTGCCGAGGCCGGCCATGCGGGCGTCGGCCAGGAGGATCAGCACGGAGAGGGTGGTCCCGGCGAGGATCGTTCCGCCGAAGAGGGCGGACAGCCCCCCGCGCAGGCAGTTTCGCGAGGGCAGGTGCCGGCAGAGGAGGATGGCCATCGCGGGCGCCGCGGCCACATGATACTTGGGGGCTACTTGCACATAGAAGAGTACCGCCAGCGGCAAGAATAGCCAGGCAAAAAGACAAAGCTGAATGCGATCACGGCGGGTCCAGGCATCGACGAAGAGGTCGATGAAGCACAGGACCCCGAGCGCGGCCGGCAAGGCGATCCATGGCATGCGCCTCCAGCCCGTCGACCAGGTGAGGATGAGCAGGAGGGCGGCAGCGGGCCAGAAGGGCCAGGTGCGGACCTCGCGGCGGCGCAGGAGCAGCCATGGGATGGCCAGCGGCAGGCTCAGCGCCCAGTGACCGAAGAGCGCCACCAGGTGCCGGTCCAGGTGCCGCCAGGTGACGAAGCTCTGCGCAGCGCCGAAGATCCCGACGGCGTCGGTCTGCGGGTCGCGGGTCAGGCGCTGGACGCACCAGGCCAGAAGGAGCCCGGCGCAAAGCGGCGCCAGCCGGTGCGGCTTCAGGGCGAAGGGCCGCCGCCGCCACAGGTCCTCTGGCTGCAAGGACAGGAGGGCGCCGACCCCCAGCAGCAGGAGCAGGTGCGAGCGGGCGAGCACGGCCAGGGCGAAAGCGACGGCCGAGAGAATCCCGTGCCAAAGCAGTCTTTCTTCCTGCCAGGCGACGAACTGATCCATGGCCAGGGCGCCCAGGGACATCGCCAGCACATCCGGCATCGCGGTGCCCGCCATCGCCAGCACCGCCGGGGTGCTCGCTAGCAAAAGGCCTGCTAGCGTGGCCCTTGTTCGCCCCAGGCTCAGCCTCAGCGCGAGGGAGGTCGTGGCGAGCACTCCGCCGACCAGCACGATGAGCTGGATCAGGTGGACCCCCCACTCCTGTGCATCCAGGCGGACGGCGGGCGCCAGCAGATACGCCATGGAGGGGCCGCTCGGCATGATCGACGAGAGGCGCTGCGGCACGTCGCCCCAGACCACCTCGAAAGCCGTCGGGTGGAGCGGGTCGCGCAGGAGCTGCTGCGCCTGCATCAGGAAGAGCGGATCGTCGATGGTGAATGCCTTGCCGAGGAAGGGCAGCAGCACCAGCGCTGCCAGCAGCACGCCTGGGGCGGCGCAGCGCAACGCGGGCAGGGAGGCAGGATCTCGCGCCGCGGGCATGGGGAGGTCAGGGCCACAGATAGAGGGCGTAGTTTTCATCATGTTCGGCGCCATCCAGGACCGCTACTTTTTTGCCCCGTGCCAGGAACTCCCGCAGGGACGCGGGGGTGTAGGTGAACTCGCGGCGAAAGCCGGCGGCGATGGTGAAAGGGCCCTCGGGGGCCAGGCGATGGCCCATGGCGATCAGCACCTTTCGCCCGGTGGTTTGGCGCAGCCCGTCGGCAGCGGTCATCAGATCGGTCAGGGAAAGCACGCGGCGGCTGGCCGAGGTGAAGTTGACCTTCAACAGGTAGTGACCCTCGCGAGGCAGATAGATCGGGTTTTTCGCATAGTAGGGCAGCGCCTCCATCAGGAAGTCCGGCTCGCCCAGGACGATGGCGTCGTGAAGGTCGGGCCGCGTGGCGAGGAGGTCGCCAAGTCTCTGGCTGGACGAGACGCCGGTGAGATCGGTCCAGATCGAGGGCACCGCGGCGATGGCCTGACCGAAA
>JBBRLA010000318.1:0-9448 GCA_038231615.1 Polyangia bacterium
CCGTGACCCAGCGGGCGGAGAAGCGGGCGTCGCATCTGGCGGCGCGGCTCTTGCCGACGCTGGTGTCGGGAAACTACCGGCAGCTTCAGGCGGAGGTCGAGTTGGCGGCGCAGGGCAGCCCGGAGGTGGTGGAGATCGGTGTCGCGGATACCGACCCGACGATGACGCTTTTGGCGTGCTCGGACCCGGCGCGGGTATCGAAGGGACTTTCCGGGCCGGCGGCGCGGATGTTCGAGGAGCGGGTCGGGGCCGGGAGTGGAAGCGGGGCAGGGCTTGGCGGCGGCGACGGGCCGGTGTCGTTTCCCGATCACGCGGGGCAGCAGGTGGTGGTGCTGACGCCGATGGGGCAGCAGCCAGTGCTGGCGCGGCTTTATCTGCTGGAAACCACCGCGGCCATCGAGGAGGATCTGAGCAAGGTGGTGGTGATCCCGCCCGCGCGGGTACCCATCGCGGCGGTCATCGGTCTGGGGCTGCTGGGGTTCCTGATCGCGGTGGGGCTGGCGCTGCTGGGGGCGCGGCGGCTGAGCCTCCAGGCAGAGCAGGTCAGCGAGATGGCCGGGCAGATGGCCTCGGGCAACTTCGACGCGCGCATCGACCCGCAGCTGGGCGACGTGGCCGAGCGCCTGAACATCGCGGCGGAACAGGTGCAAAGCCTGCAACAGGCGCAGATCGAGGGCAACATGCACGCCAGCCGCATCAACGAGGAACTGCACAACGCCCAGGTGGTGCAGCAGACGCTGATGCCCGACGTGCGGCGCATCGCCCGCGGTCCGCTGCAACTGTGCGGGGTATACCGCAGCGTCAGCCGCCTTTCGGGGGACTGGTGGACCTACTACCCGCTGGACGAGGACCGCACCCTGCTGGTGCTGGCGGACGTCCTGGGCCACGGCGTCGGCGCGGCGGTGGTGGGCGCCATGGCGTTCGGTTGCGCGGCGGAGCTTTATCAGGAACTGCAAGGGGAATTGAAGCCGGACCTTCTTTTGCATCGGCTGAACCGGGCGATCTTCTCGACGACGCGGGGCAAGTACACCATGAGTTGCTTCGCCGCCATCCTGGACACCAAGGAGTGCCTGCTGACCTATGCCAGCGGAGCGCATGCGTTCCCGATGCTCTTCCGGGTGCGCGATCCGCAACGGCCCTTCGTGCCCCTGGTGGCGCCGGGGGCGCCGCTGGGTTCCAGCGAGGCGCCGGACTTCACCGCCAGCACCCAGCCCTTCGAGCAGGGGGACCTGCTGGTGTGCTATACAGACGGACTCATCGAGGCGGCCAACGCCGCAGGCGACCCCTTCGGAGACAAGCGGGTGCGCCAGACCGTGCAGCGATCGCACAATCGGAATGTCGAGGAGATCTGCGAGATTATCCTGGGCGAGGTGTCGCGCTTCGTGGGTTCGGTCGAGCTGGACGATGATCAGACCCTGGTGGTGGCGAGAAACCTGCCCTCGACTGGGGTATCATGGAGCAGTTCGTAGAAGCCGCAGGCGGCGTGCAGGAAGCGAAGCGAGCAGGATGAACGTGCATACAGCAAAGGCGGGGAGCGCAATGAACCGGCTTGGCCTGGAGCCGCTGCGCGTGGGATCGCTGACGGTGGAGGTGCTGGACGCGGGGGATTCGGTGTCCGTGGTGCTGCGCGGGGATTCTGACGCGCGGGAAGCCGGGCCGACGCTGGACACGTTTCTGGTGCGGCGGGTGCACCCGGCGGTGCTGCACGCGGGGCTGAAGAACCTCTTGCTGGACGTGACCGGGCTGGAATTCCTGAATTCGGCGGGGATCAAGGCGCTGGTGAACTGGCTGCTGGCGGTGAAGCAGCAGCCGCCGTCGTCACGGTACTTTATTGTCCTTCAGTATGACGAGGGGATCACCTGGCAGGGGAAGGGACTGAAGCCGCTGGCCTGTGTGGCGCCGTCCTTTCTGCGCCTGGAGCCGCTGCGCTAGGTCGTGATGCAGTCGATCCCCCACTGGATCCATGTCGAGCTGGAGCCGGTATGGGCCCATGTGAAGAACCTGCGCCATTTCGTGCGGGAGTTCTGTATCGGCATGTCGGTGGCTCCGGAGACGGCGGACCAAGTGGCGATGACGACGTCGGAGCTACTGGAGAACGCGACCAAGTACGCTTCGACGGCGTGGGTGCGCTATGACCTGCGGCTGGAGGACAGCGTGGGGGAAGTGTCGGTGACCAACCGGGCGACCCAGGAGCAGCAGCGAGTGCTGGCGCAGTTCATGGAAGAGGTGGTGAAGGGCGATCCGCTGGAGGCCTACGTGAGTTGCCTCGAACGGCAGAGCGGGACCGGGCTGTCTCAGTCGGGGTTGGCGCGCATCCGCTACGAGGCGTCGGCGGATCTGGGGCTGCGGCACGACGGGGAAGAAGTGTGCGTGATGGCGCGGATTCCGTTCTAGGTCGGGCGTCGGGAATCAGCCTTTTCACCCGGTTGCGGTGGCGACGTCGGGCAAAAGCGGTTCTGCCGGGGCGGCCTGCTGCGTGGCGCGGATCGCTGCCCGTGCCGTCTCGATGGCCCGGCGCAGGGCCTCGCCCTGGAGACGGGTGCGCTTCTTCAGGGTGACGTTCATCTCCTCGCGGACCGCGTCGAGTTGCTCTTCCGATCCGCCCTCTTCAGCCTCCTGGATGCGCTTCAGCCAGGGGATGATGGCCCCCAGCTCGTCCCCTCCGGCATCGGCTTGCATCGCCCGGAGACGCGGGGCCACCGGGCGCACCGGTGGAAGATCGGCGTGGGTCGGGTAGTGGGTCTCCGGGTCCGTCTCGGCGGACTCCGCCGATGGGGCCGCCACGGCGTCGACCCCCTCCAGCCAGGCGCGCAGCGAGCGCGCCAGTTCCACCCCGGGCCGCTGGATGATCGCGTCGGAGAGGGCGGGACACCGAGACTTGGCGATGAGCAGGTCGTGCTCGGCAGACAGATCGCCGACAATGTCGAACTCGTACTCCAGCCCATCGCGCTGCACCGGGGCCAGGCCCACCTTGCGCGGCACCGACTTGCCCTTGTCGTCCTTCTCGATGACGTACTCGGTCTTCACCCGCATCGTCACGATCAGGTGGAGCTGCGCATGCACCAGGGCATCGACCAGCTTGTTGTGCTCCGGTGTGACTTCGCGCCAGCCGCTGAACGAGTTGGGCGACCCGCCTCGGGACTGCCGCCGGGCACTCTGGTCCACCATCTCCAGCACGCCCCCCTTGCCCATCCAGGCGTGGGAGAGCGAGTCGATGACCAGCACCTCAATGCCAGCGGCCTCGGCGGCGTGGATCGCCTCGATGTAGTCCTTGGGGCTGAAGGTGGACAGTTCCAGGGACTGGAAGCGCTTGCCGAACATCTTGGCATAACGTCGGGCGCTGCGGTTCTCGGTATCGAGGATGCCGATCTTCTCAGGGCCCAGCTCGGTGGCGATTTTCAGGGCGGTGTAGGTCTTCCCCGAGCCAGAGGGACCGACCAGCCCCATACGAAGGAAAAACCCGGTATTCTCACAAAGTTTGAACTGCATCTTGGTTTGTCCTGTGGTCCAAAACTACCCTCACCCTAGATCGTGGGTCTGACATCGGCCCCATTTTGGCTGCTCAGTCCGTTCCGCCCATACCGGTCCACCGCCAGGCGCCGGATTTCCACCGAGACATAGGCGTACCCCAGAAGACCCAGGGCGAAGATGGCGATCACCATCACCCCGGACGGGGTGTACCACAGCGATTCCCGATCCGGGTGGCTCACATGGTGCAGAATCTGGGCCGCCACGCCGAGGGCCATGAGGCCGGCGAAGAAGAGCCACAGGGTCAGAATCTGCCCGAAAAGCCGTTGCAGGCTCAGGTGCAGTTGGGGCAGCACCCAGCGGAAGTAAACCAGGCTGGCCAGCAGGCCCAGGAGGAGCATGACGACGTAGTCCAGGGCATAGGCCGCGGCGCCGCCAACGTCCGCTCCCGACGCCAGCCAGCGCATGATGGCGCGGGTGGCGTGCTGCACCTCGTGCCGCTGTGTCAGGTTGGCCAGCGTGGCGAAGGTCCCCCAGATGAGGGCCAGCTCGACGGTGCCGCAAAAGCCCGCCAGCAGCGAGGCCGAGTCCCGCTGCCGCCCGGTCAAGCGAAGCAGGATGGCGCGGGTGTCTTCGTCCCGGGTGCTGCGATTGACGCTGCGCAGGGCCAGGGGCACCGCCACCGCCACCACGACCATCAACAAGATTTGCAGGGAATGCGCCGGCAACCGGATGTGCTCCACCGCCTGGGGGCCGAGCAGATAGCCGATCAGGAAGAAGAACATCATGTAGATCAGCGTCCCTATCACCTGGGCCGGCAGGAACCTGCGCAGTGGCACTCGGAATAGCCCGCAGGAGATCACCGTGGCCAGGCGCACCCCGGGGATGGATCGGCTGACGATGATGCCCAGGACGCCCCGCTTGCGCACCCATACCTCGGCCCGGGCCAGCCTGGCTTCGTTCAGGTGAAGGTAGCGGCCGTAGCGGTCCACCAGGGGACGTCCGCCCGCCCGCACCACCGCGTAGAGGATGGTCGAGGCGCTGCACACGGCGAAGAGGAGCAAGAAGACGACCCACGCAGGGTGAATCAGGTGCTCGCGGGCGCGGTAGCCGGCGTACATGATGACCATGTCCGCGGGGATGGGCATAGGAATGCCCAGATCTTCCAGAAAGAGGATCAGGAAACTGGCCAGGGTGGCGTGTTGAGCGAGCAGCCCGCGCATCGATTCAGGTCCTTGTCGTTCTAATTACCGCATCATGACCGGCCCTGACAACATGACCATGATGGGCTGGCTGTAAAGCGATTTCGCGGTAAATGCCAGGGGCTGGTGATTGACAGCATGGTGCATTCGGTAAATAACCGGTGCATGCGCAGAGCGATCATTCGCGGATATGGCGGTCCCGAAAAGATCATCATCGAAGAGACGCCGACGCCTCAGCCGGGCGTCGGCGAGGTGCGGGTCCGCGTCGAGGCCGCCGGGGTGAACTACATCGATACCTACCACCGGGGGGGTCTGTACCCGATGCCCTTGCCGGTGCCCCTCGGCCTGGAAGGGGCCGGCAGGATCGAGGCGGTTGGCCCGGGGGTTGACGAGTTCAAGGTCGGGGACAGGGTCGCCTGGTCGGACACCAAGGGGTCGTATGCCACCCATGTGGTCGCTAGCGCCGATCGGCTGGTGCCGGTACCCGAGGGCGTCGAACTGAAGACCGCGGCGGCGGCGATGCTGCAGGGGATGACAGCCCACTACCTGTCTCACTCGATCTTCGCGCTCAAGGCCGGGGACACCTGCCTGATCCACGCGGCGGCGGGGGGGTTGGGGCTCTTGCTGTGCCAGATGGCGCGACGGGCCGGCGCCCGGGTGATCGGCACCACGTCCACGCCCGAGAAGGCGGAGCTGGCCCGCAAGGCAGGCGCCGGGGACGTGATCCTCTACCGCGAGACGAGCGTCCCCGAAGAGGTCCGCCGCCTCACGGGCGGGCGTGGCGTGGACGTGGTCTACGATGGCGTCGGCAAGGACACGTTCGAAGGCAGCGTGGATGCGTTGCGACCGCGGGGGATGATGGTCCTCTTCGGACAGTCCAGCGGAGTGGTGCCGCCGGTGGACCTGGGCCTCTTTGGCCGCAAGGGATCGCTCTTCTTCACTCGGCCGAGCCTGCTGAACTACACGACCACCCGCGAAGAACTGCTGCAGCGGGCTGGCGATGTGCTCTCGGCGATTTGCCAGGGAGAACTGTCGATCGCAATCCACCAAACGCTTCCCCTGGACCAGGCGGCCGAGGCGCACCGCCTGCTCGAGTCGCGGGGGACCACCGGGAAGCTCTTGCTGGTCAACTGACAGACGATCCGCCGAGGCGCTTGGGTTAGGGCTTGCTGGAAGGATCGAAGGTGACCACCGCGGTGGCGAAGGTCCGCTTCCATTTCGCGAACTCCGCCTCCTTGGCGGAGGCTGCGATCATGAAGATCAGGTCCCCACGACGCGACACCGTCAGCCGCGTCAGATGGGGCCCGAACTCCTTGCTTTCCGCCCGCAGGAGCGCCTCCTCGACCGGGCGATTGTTGAACTCGCCCCGCTGCCGGCCGACAACCTCCAGGCCTGACTTCCCGGCGTAAATCATGAGGAAGCGGTCCAGCGCCACCTCCGGCTTCACCCGCATGTACATCACCTGCACGGTGACGTCCTTGGCCTTCTTCGGCCCCATCTCCAGCAGCGGCACCGGGTGATCGGCGTCCCCGGCGATCTGCTCCGGGGTCGCGGTCAGCGGTCGCGACACCCAGTCGTTGGGCACCAGAAGCTTCAGGAAGAGCTTTGGGTTGTCGTAGGGGGTGGTGCGCGCCCAGTAGAATTTCTTGCGGATCTCGTCGTCCTGCGGCAGGCCGGTGGACTCCAGCAGGTCTTTCACCTGGCTCATTTCCATCTTGGGGCGCTCCTCTGCGTGCGCTGCCGAGAAGGCCAGCGTGGGCCCCGAAAGCCCGGCGATCAGAATCAGGGAAAGCAAACGCATCATCGCCTCACTTGTGTCAGGGATCCAGGCTCAGGGCGGCGGCGCCGAAGGTCCGGGCCCACTTGCCGAAGGACTCCGCGGGGGACGAACCCGCGACCAGGAGCACATATTCGCCCCGGCGGCTCACCACCATCCGGGTCAGGGTGGGGCCAAACTGCCGGGAGGTCATCTTCAGCAGGGCGTCGCGTACCTTCTTGCCCCCGCCCAGCACCCGGTCTTCTTCGGCCACGACCTGATATCTGCTGATCGCCACCAGCCCCTGGATGAAGCGCGAAAGGGACACCTCCGCCGGCACCCGGACATAGCGCACCTCGATGAGCGCCTCATCCTCGCCGTGTGGGGCCGCTTCCAGCAGCGCCGTCGGCTGCTTGTCATCCTGCTGATCGGCGGCCACTGGCACCTCGCGCCGCTCCCAGCTTTTGGGCAGCAAAAGCTGAGACCAGAGCTTGCGCCGGCTGGGTGGGGCGATCTGCACCCAGTCCAGTTCCTTGCCGATGTCGCCCGCATCATAGAGGCCGGCAATCGGCATCAGCACCTGAGGATCCAGCGTGGCCTGCCCTTGCAGCCCCTGTGGGCGGCGCTCGCGCAGCAGGACCACGCCCCAGGCACCTGCCAGGATGAGGACGATCAGCGCCAAAGCCACACGTGCCATGGTCCCAGTATAGTGGAAAGTCGGGGCTTTCTTTACCATACGAAGTTGATGCCGAACTTGAGACCGGCGCCCAGCCCGAACCCCAGTTTGGCGCCCAGGCCCAGGCCCACGCGGCGCTTGCCATCGTCGCCCTTGAAGTAGCCGGCCTTGGCGTTGGCGCTGGCCTGGGCCCCGATCGCCCCGGAGCCCTCGCCGCCCAGTTCCAGCCCGATGTTGGTGAACGGGATGTGAAAGGTGTGGCTGGCCGTGATCTTGCCCTCGACGATGTTGGCGGCGGCCCCGGCGCTGGCCTGAGCGCCGACGACATCGCGGCTGATCCCGACGTTGGCGTTGACGTTGGCATTGGCCGAAAGCACCTGGACTTCATGGGTTTCCTGGATGTTCCCCGGCAGGGTGTAGGCCCCGGTCTCGCGCAGCACGGCGCCCTTGACCTCGGCGCTGCCACCGGCCTTGGCGCCCTCCTTCCACGACGCGGAGGCGCTGGCCTTGGCGCCGGCCTTGCCGTAGAGCAAATCGCCCTTCTCGTTGCCAACGATGTTGGTGCTGCCCACGGCCCCCTCGGCCTTCACCTCTTTGCTTATCTCGGCGACCTTGACGTCGAACTCCAGCTTCCCTTTGGACTTGGCCTTGCCGTCGTCGCCCTCCTTCTTTTTTATATCGGCGCCGCCGTAGTTCTTTTTGGTCTCCTTCTCATAGGTGTTGTAGCGGTACTTGGCCTCCCCACCATTGCCTACCTTCTTCCCGTCCTGTCCAAGCTGCGGCGGGGCGCCAGGCTGGCCACCGGCGCCAGGCTGGCCGCTGCTGGGCGTGCTACCGCCGCTGGGCGTGCTGCCGCCGCTGGGCGTGCTGCCGCCGCTGGGCGTGCCGACGCCGCCGCTTTTGCCCGGGTCCCCGGCATTGGGGATCGATCCCACCACCTGGCCGAGCTGGCTGCTGACGCCCTGGCCGCCCGCGGCGAGGGTGCGGTTGGCGTCCTTGCCGGCCTTTTCGGTCCCTCCGGTGATCAGGAAACTGATCAGGGCGATGAGCGCCAGGGCGATACAGACGATGAGGGCCTTCTCGGCCCCGGTGAAGCCGCGCTGGTCGCGCCCGAAGGGCGACAGCACGGAGGTAGATGGGTGGACCCTCATGGCTGGAGCACTCCTTATCGCGCAGTTCGGCATTCCGATCGCAACTGACGAAGCAATCGCTGTACCAGGCAAATAACGCTCTGATCTCGCAAGAGAGATATTTTTCCTGTGCGGGCTGCATGCCGCGATCTGGGGATGAGGGAGCGCAGATTGCGGGGCCTGAGCATCACCGGCATGCGCCGGGACTACATTCACCGCCAGTGGGTGATGTGGATCAGATTGGAGAAGTCATCGGTGCATATCGGGAACCCCGGCAACGACTGGCTTTGCTCCCAGGTCCCTTCCGAAAGGAGCGGCAAGAGGGTCGCGGCGGATCGGGCCAGCACCACATAGTGCGTGGCGTCTTTATGGATGCGACCGTCTCAGTCATCATCGACGCGGGCGACCGATGAAAGCCCGGCATCGCGGGCCAGGGCGCCCAGCACCGGCTCAAGCAGCACATGCAGCCTGGCCTGCCGCCGCGCGCCCAGCAGGGACGTCGAAAGATGAGCGTACAAGTAGCCCGATAGCAGGACCACCTGATAAAAGAGCATGCAGGTGTTCCACACCGCGGGCGAGCCGCCCAGAAGGGGCAAGACCATCCGGGCGACCATCGGCTGCACCAGAAAGAGCAGCGTCGCACTGACGAAGAGCGTGAGCGCGTAGAGGAGAAGCACGCCCGATCAGTGTACCTCATTGCCTGGGGGAACGGGGGACTGCAATCGTAATGTGATATCTTGAGGTTCATGCTCAACACCGCAGTACTCTCCGATCTTCACTTCGGCGATCCTTACAATGTGGTGCATCAGCAGGGCGTCCCACCGTTGCTCGATCTGATCAAGCAACAGGGACTTGGAAAGCTGCGGCGGCTGGTGCTCTGTGGCGACATCTTCGAGATGACCACGCCCGAGAGCGAGGAACTGCGCCGCGCCCAGTCGCACTTCTTCTTCTCCGAGGCACGCGGTCGCCTTCATCTGGGCCAGGTCATCTGGGTACCCGGGAACCACGACTATACCCTTTTCCGACAACACGTCCCCGATGGCTTTCCTCACGATCCGATGGGCGACCTGGCCCCGCCGGCCTTCGTCAGTGAGTTTTTTCCCCCGGACTGGGACGTGCCGGTGCGCATCGCTTATCCGCACCTGATCCTCAGCGCGCGTGCGCAAAAGGAGGGCACGCCCACGGGCCGCGTGTGGGTGCTGCACCACGGCCACTA
>JBBRLA010000319.1:0-9393 GCA_038231615.1 Polyangia bacterium
GTGGGTGAGCTGGTTGCCATTGGCCTTGAACTGTGGGTCCAGGGCCCAGGCGCCGGCCCCGCGGATGGCGCCGTTCATCACTCCTTGGCCGGTCCACGTGTCGCCGTTGTTGCCGTTGGCGCCGCCGCCGCCCCCGGCATTGTGCGAGTCGCCGCCGCCGCCGCCGTTGGCCGGGGCGCCGCGGCCGTAGCGCGCGCCCAACACCGCAAGGTCGGCGGAGTTCCCGGCAATGCTCTCGCCCTTCTCGCCGCCCAGGGTCAGGTTGCCGGAGCGATAGATGACGTTGGTGCCGTCGTTGTCGCGGGACTGGTTGTGCACCTGCCCGCCGCGGAAGCCGCGCCCGGCGACGTCGATGGCGCCGTCGATCTGGGCCTCGTCGCGGACGCGGATGGCCACCACGCCACCGCGGTTGCCGTCCCAGGGCGGGGCGGTCACCGAGGCGCCGGCGGCGACCTGCAGGGTGGTGAGCTGGGGTACCCGTACGAGCTGGACCTTGCCAGCGGCGCGGTAGGCGTTGCGCAGGCGGCAACCCGCGTCCAGGGTGAGGGTGTCGCCGCTGACGTTGGCGACGGTGACGTATTCGAAGCTGCCGGCGCTGCCCAGGGAGGTGACACTGCCAAAGCTGGCATCGTCCCGGGTGCTGATGCTGGCCCCCTGCATCTGGATGATGAGAAGCAGGTCCCCCTTCTGGAGGGGCGCCAGGGTCGCCGCGGAGCGCAGGTAAAGGGTGCGATCGCCAGGGGCCGCGTCGGAGAGCAGTTCGGCATAGCGGTTGACGATGGTGCCCGGGGCAGTCACCGAGAGGGGTCCATCTTGACCGGAGACGGCGCCGGCGCGTGAGGCGGGGTCGTCCAGGCCCGCGGCCCCGCAGCCGGCGAGGAGCATTCCGCTGCATAGAATGATACCCAGCCCGGGTCGCGCCATTCGCCCGGGCCGCGCCACCCGCCAGATCGCTGACCGGGGTGGGAGGAGGGAACTGGGTCTTTCGGCCTGGCTCATATTCTTGTTCGTCTTTCCGGGCGCCGCCCCCTTTACAGGAGACGGACCTGCATCGTCCAAGTGGTTGAAACACTGGAGTTGAGACTCTTTACTTTAACATGATGCGAAATAAATGTATTGTTCCATATCTATCGAAGAGGTCTCGCTCCATGCACACAGCTTTCGCCGGGGCGGTCTCCCTGACGGCGACCAAACGACGGCGATTCATTTATTGCGTCTACTTGCATGCCCCCCCCAGCGCGCCCCTCCCGGCTTTCATGGGCATGGGCCCGATGCCTGGGGCAGCGAAAGGACCCGCGAGGAGGCCCTGGCCGCGGCCTACAAGATCGCCGGGCGACCCTTGCCCGAAATCGAAGGTCACTTTGCCGGCGCCTGGGTGCGCGTCCAGGCAGGCAAGGCGCCCTACTTCATCAGGGAACGCCGCCCGCCACCGCCACCGCCCAGGAAGCCACCCCCGGAGTTCCGCGAGGGCTGCCCCTTTGTGGTGCTGGGACTCTCGTCCTCTGCCACCCGCACCGAGGTCCGCCGCGCCTTCCATCGCCTGGCCCTTGCCACTCACCCCGACCGGGGCGGCCACGCCGCTGACTTCGTCCGCGCCCGGCGGGCCTACCTGGCCGCCCTTTCGCGGGCCGTCTGATGGTCACGATGATCCCCATTCTTGAGACCCCCCTGGGTCGCCTGCATCAATCGGATTGTGTGCCCATGATGCAGGCCCTCGAAGCGGAGACCGTGGACCTTGCCTTCGCCGACCCGCCGTTCAATCTCGGAAAGACTTATACTTCAAACATCAACGATTCCCGGGCCGGCCACGATTATCTCGCGTGGTGTCAGACCTGGCTCGTCGAGATGATCCGGGTACTGAAGCCGGGCGGCGCGCTGCTTCTGTGGAACCTGCCCAAGTGGAACCTGGTTCTTGGCGCGCGGCTGGCCGAGCGGTTGACCTTTCGTCATTGGATCTCCGTCGATATCAAGTATTCCCTGCCCATCTCGGGGCGGCTCTATCCTTCGCATTATTCGCTGCTCTATTTCGTGAAGGGGAAGAAGCCGGCCATCTTCCACCCTGACCGTCTGCCGGTTCCCTGTTGTCGTCATTGCGGAGGAGAACTCCCGGATTATGGCGGGTACAAGGACAAGATGAACCCCAGGGGGGTGAGCCTGACGGATGTCTGGCTGGATATTCCGCCAGTCCGCCATGCCAAATACAAGAAGCGGGAGGCCAACGGCCTGGCACTCAAGTTGATGGATCGGATTGTCGCCATGGCCAGCGATCCGGGCTCGCTGGTGCTCGACCCGTTCGGCGGCTCGGGGACGACGTATGTGGCCGCGGAACTGACCGGCCGTCGCTGGATTGGCGCGGAACTGGATTGCTCGGCCATCATCGACCGGTTCGCCGCGCTTTCGGACGATCGCACGCATCTGAAGCAGATCCAGGCGAACAAGAACACCTTGTTCACCCGAACCGATCTGCAACGCCGACGCAAGGAAGGAAAACCCCTATCTTCCCACTATCGCGTCGATGTTATCCTTAATGACGCCGAAGCCGACGCCGCATGCACTTGTCTCGGAAGCGACGACAAATAGGGACACGGCATTATTACCACCAGGTGATGTCTCGGATCGCATAAACTAGGCCGGATTATGGAAAAAACCAGATTGCCACCCAAACTTGGCACCGTTGGCGTTCTCTTCGGGATGCTGCTCCTTTCGGGCTGCCCCGCCCCCAGGGTTTTGCCGCGCCCGGCGAAAGTCTCGCTGCACGAGGCCCTGGAACACCTGTATGCAGGCGGGCGGTTCGCCAGGCTCGCCGAGCGGGTGGCGCAGGATTCGGTGGCGGCAGAACACGAGGCCCCGGACCTTTTGGGCCTGCTCTTGGCCGCGCAGGGCCATCCGACAGAGGGCCTGGCCCTCATCGAGAAGGCCGCATCGGCGGGCCCTGGAACCACGGAAGCCACCGAACTCTGCCTGGCTTTGGACATGGCCCTGATCTCCTTCTACCAACTCGGCGATGGCGAAGCCACTGTACGAGCGCTGGATAAACTGGACCCTGCCGTCCCTGGATGCAGGGGCGATCGGGTGCACAAGACCGTGGCTGCGCTTCGAGCGCGTGCATCGGCGGCCGGGCCACGCCTGTTTCAGGTTGAGGGGCCGACTGGGGAGCAGAGGCTGCCCTTGGACCCCATCGCGGCCAACGCCGGCTATCTGGTGGCGCGACTCTCTTTCGATCGCGAGCACAGCGGACAGTTCCTGCTCACCACCGGCGATGCGGACATGTTCCTGGATGTTGCCCTGTCGAAGGAACTGCACCTGAAAGAGCAGTCAGACCGGCCCATGCCGGCCCGGGACGTGCCCGGTACGACCCGCATCGCCGGCCATTTTGCCGACTTCCCCACGGCGACCTTGCAGAAAGCCCAACTTGGGCTCTTCACTCTGCGCGATGTGCCAGTCCTGATCAGCGATTTTTCTACCCTGCGCGACCTGTTCAAGCGGAGCATCTCTCGCAGCGTCGAACTGGTCGGCGTACTGCCCTTGCAGCGCCTCCTGCGCACCGGCTACGCCCGCCTTTTGCACCGCGCCACGGAGATGCGCCTCGCCACCAGCAGCGCCACCGGGCCCTGTCGCCTGCAGCACCCGTTCGTAGTGCCGCTCTACCAGCTGGCCGGTGGGCTCTTCACGGATGCCAGCCTGGCGGGCGGCCCGCCTCTCCTGTTCCGCCTGGACCTGGGGCAGCGCCGTACTCTGGTCAGGCCGAGCGTCTTGCGATACGCCCCGGATCAGGGACGCTCCCTGTCGCGACAGGGGGGTGAGAGCGACGTGGCCCGACCCACCCTCACCGAGGCCGAAGTGCGCGAGCGCATCGTCCAGGCCGTGCTCCGCATGGGACGGGCTGAGCTGCTCCTGCACCAGATTCCCCTCCAGCCCGCGGAACCCGCCGCTTTCCACCAACCAGAGGAGCACGGCAGCATCGGCACCGATGTTCCCGGTGAGTTCGACTTCATGTTCGAGCCAGGCGACGGCCACATGTACCTCTCCCCTCCTGACCGAGTGAATTGCGCCAACTGAGCCTGCAAGCCAACAGGTCTTTACATTGCCTTTCCGGGGCTTAGTTCTCCAACTGCCCGAAACTTGTGGGCCCGAAGGAGAAGCCATGTCCCTTTATCGTCCTACCTCAGTTCATTCCCTGCTGCCTGGTCCCTCCCACCCCGCCACCCGTCCCGTCCCCTTCAACACCTTGAGGCCCCTGGGGTTAGCCGGTCTTTCGCTGCTGATGATGATCATGATAGCAACAGCGGCGCTTGGCGATTCCACGCTCCCCCCTCCTGCGCCCCGACGGCCGGTCCACACTTCAGCCAGCGCTACCCGAGGCCCGAGTGGTCGTCCCTCGGCGCCAGCATCCGCCCAGGTGCCGGGCGTCGCCGAGTCGCTTCCCCCCGGCCGTCCAATCTCCGCGGGCTTTTATGGCGATGTGCGCCTCCGCGAGGCAGTGACCGGCCACCTCATCCGACTCGGCCGCTACCGCCTGATGCGAGACCCGCAGATCCCGCCGCCCCCCGCAGGGTGGTTCGTCAGCGGCGCGGTGACCGAGTTGCGCCCGTCCGCAGGCTGGATGGACTGCCGGGTCCACTTCTTGGTCGCCGGGCAATCAGCGTCCATCGGCCCTGTAGTCCACCTGCTGGATACCGTCGCCGCCAGCGTCCCCCAGGCTTCGGTAGCCAACGCCGACGACCGCATCCTGTACCGCCAGGAGGACGAGTCCAATTGCCTGGACGAATCCGCCCGGCTGATCGCCCTCCACGTAGCGGCGATCACCCATTAGCTCTTCGTCGACGTGCGGCAGCCTGGAAAGCAAGAAAGAAACGCCTGCCTTGGCGTGCCCCGCCCAGTGTGACATGATTTACACGTGATGAGCATCCGTCATTTCCGTGCTCTGTGCGGCGCTGGCCTGATTCTTGCCGGTATTCCCTGGGCTCTGCCATCCTCCGCCTGGGCCGATGGCTCCTGCAGGACCCTGGAGGTCCGCTTCCAGCCGCAGGGTTTCCCCAAAACCGATCGCGAGCCCCAAAGCCCACAGATCGCCGCCTGGGTCGAGGACAAGGACGGCCACTACATCGACACCCTCTACGTCAGCCGCACCACCGGCCTCCTGGGCCTGGGCAATCGCTCTGGCAGCCCGGTCTTGAAAAGCGACTTCCGCTGGCCTTATGGCAAGCGCCCCTATGTGCTCCCTGTCTGGGCCCACCGACGCAACCACACCTACCCCATGGTCGTCATGGGCGGCAAGTGTTCCCCCAACTGCGGCGGCGACGCCCACAACGGCGCCGCCAACCCCGATGACGAGAACACTGTCGCCTACCACGGCAGCGTCTCCAGCGCCGACCCCTTCTTCTGCTCTCCGTCTCACCGGATCGAAAAGCAGGTCGACGGCGTGGATGTCGTGAGTTGCGCCTCACCCTTTTACAGCAGCAAGGGCCACTTCGACGCAAACCGGACCTCCCTGTATCCCCCCCGCGCGGACATCGACCCCACCCAGCTCGGCGCTCTGGACAGCCCCGACCTGGCCCGCTACGCCGCCATGAATGACGTTGCCGCTGTCTCCGGCGCCACCTTCGCCAATGGACAGGTCATCAACCCTCCCGTGCGCTGGACGGTCACCGGTACCCTACCCGATGGCGACTACGTCATCCGCGTCGAGGTCAACATCGAGAACGACTTCAACCTGCCCTGGTGGGCCCCGGGGCGCTCCGCCCATGACGAATACTCCACCTGGGACGCGGGCTTCGGCGGGCAATATCTTGGCCAGCCATCGGTGGTCTACTCCGTGCCCGTGCATCTGGACGCCGGCAATCGCGGCGGTCTGGTCGCCGACTACGAGGGTTATGGCGACGTCACCGGCGATACTGGCGATCTCCACCCGCCCGACATGACCATCGCCACCAAGAACGGTTCCGGCGCCGACCGCCTGGCCTTGGTCACCGATGCCGACGGGAACTGGCGCGTCAAGGTGGACTTGGTCTCTGCGCTACCCGGAGTGGCCCCGCCCCCGCCGGCCCCGTCCATCGATTTCAGCGATATCACCGACTCGACCATAAAGGTGAACCTGCGGCTGCAGGACGGCAGCAACGGAGCGACCTTGCAGGTACGCTACCGCGAGGCCCTGCCCATCACCGACCAGAGCTTCGACGTGGCCCTGCCAGCCCCGGCGCCGACCGCCGCCGCAGGAGGGGTCCTTTCGACCCAGCTCAAGGGCCTTTTGCCCAAGACCACTTATTACGTCGCCGCCCGCGCCCAGGCCGCCTGCGGCGCCACCTCCAAGCTGGCCAGCGCCAGTTCCATCACCCAGCTCGGGCAGTTCACCACCCTGTCCGGCTGCTTCATCGCCACCGCCGCCTACGGCTCGCCGATGATGCGTCAGGTCGGTGCCTTGCGCGCCTTCCGCGACCGCACCTTGCTGACCACGCCGATCGGCAAGCTGCTGGTGGCCAGCTACTATGCCACCAGTCCGCCCCTGGCTCAATTGATTGACGGCCCCGGACCCGGAGACGCTGCCCTGCGTAGTCTCGCCAGGAGCGCCCTTGGCCCGCTGGTAGACGTGGTAACCCGCATCGCGCCGTGACGGGGTTTCTTGGGGAAAGAGCGTTGGCATCACTCCGCCGCACGTAGCATCGTTGTTTTCCATCAAATCCGGAATCAGCGGGACCAGAATCGATACCTTGACGCGAAGATCGGTCTGGCAACGTGAGAATGTTGCAAGAGCTTCGGTTGCGCATCTTTCATCGGTGAATTTTACCGATTCTTGAGAAGAATCGTCTGAACAAGGCGGTAAAGATTCTCGCTGTTTTTCCTTAATTCTGGGCAATGATCGGCGATATTAGCTTTGTCAGGGCGAGTGGGTCCGGCGGATGGTCGGACGGGGGGCTTTTCCTGGCGAAAACTCGGACTTTATTGATCCAACGCACTTCAAGGAGATTCTTATGATTTCGATTCGCACCAACCTATCCTCCATCGACGCCCAGCTTCGCCTCTCCCGCACCCAGGACATGGTCAACAAGACCATGGCGCAACTCTCCTCGGGTTTGCGCATCGCCAGTGCTTCCGACGATCCGGCGGGGCTTGGCATTAGCACCAACTTCGACGCTCAGGTGCGCTCCTACAACGTCGCCGTGCGCAATACCAACGACGGCATCTCGCTGCTGCAGACCGCCGACGGCGCTCTCGGGCAGATTCACGGCGCACTGGAGCGGATGAGGGAACTGGCGATGGAGTCGGCGAACGGCACGCTGGCCTCGGTGGACCGGGTCAACATCCAGACCGAGTTCACCGCCCTGCAGAGCGAGATTACCCGCGTATCCCAGTCGACGCGCTTTGGCAACGTGCAAATCCTCAGCGCGGCCAGCACCATCCAGCTTCAGGTAGGCATCAACGCAACGGCCAACGTGGATACCATCAACCTGGCTCTCAACAAGGAGGATGCCAAGACGCTGGCCGTCGATCAGACCACGATCAACGTTGGCGACACCACATCGGTCAACACCGCCATCGCCAATATCGACACCGCTATCGCCTCGATCTCCGGGGACCGGGCCAACATCGGCGCGTTGCAGAACCGCCTCACGGTGGCCATGCAGAGCGACCAGGAGGCAAGCAAGAACCTGGGCGCGGCCACCTCGCGGATCCGCGATGTGGATGTTGCCCAGGCTTCGGGTGACCTTGCCCGTAACCAGGTCCTGCTTCAGGCCGGCGTCGCCGTCCTGGCACAAGCCAATCAGTCGCCTCAGGCAGTATTGGCGCTCCTGAGGTAGGTTCATGGCCTGACCTGACTTTCCTTTGACACAGGCCACGCATCGACCAAGCGTCGATGCGTGGCCGTGTGCAACGGCGATTCGGAGTGCGGGCCGAAGCAATTCTGCATCCGAAACCAGTGCGTTGACATACCAGCGACCTGGCCGAGTGCAGCACCGTCCGCATCCACTTCGACTTCAACACCACTTTGCTCCACGTGGAGGAGAAACCGCTTATTGAGCGAATGCGCGCTGCCTGGAGAGCCTCGGGGTCTCGCCCGCCCAGCTCAAGACCGTGAGCTTCGGCAAGGAAATCAAGACCAAATAGACCGAGCGGAAGGTGGACATAAGGGCCCCCCTATCGGTATGCTGGGCCCAAAAGCGAAGGAGAACCGGGATGATTCCTTGTCCATCCTGCGGTGCCGCGAACTTCGAGGACACGCCCGCGTGTTACCAGTGCAAAAGCCCGCTGCGGACGGCGCTGGCGCCGACCGGCCACGCGTCGTCGGCCATCGTCGGCGTGCAGCCAGCTCGCAACGCAACCATGCAGCCCTACGAGGCGCCGAGCACGGCCCTTGTCACCACGCCCCCCAAGGACCAGGGGACCGCATTCATCCTCTCTCATTTTCTCGGGTTCTTCGGGGTCGATCGCTTCTATCTGGGGCAGCCCGGATTGGGGCTGCTGAAGCTCTTGACCTTCGGGGGCCTGGGATTCTGGGCACTGGCCGACCAGATCATGCTGGGTCTGGGGCTGACCCGGGACGCCTACGGGCAGCCCCTCCTCCGCGAGCCGCCCGTCGGGCGACCGGTGAAGGAGCAGTCGCTGACCTTCCTGCTCTCTCTCTTCGCCGGGGTCTTCGGGGCCGACCGCTTTTACCTGGGCTACACCGGCCTCGCCATCCTGAAGCTGCTCACCTGTGGGGGCCTGGGCGTCTGGGCCCTGGTGGACCTCATGCTCGTGGGCATGGGGAAGATGAAGGACTCCGAAGGCAACTCGCTGCTGCTGAGGTAACGTGTTTCGTCGGCGGTACAGCACCTTGTGCCTGCTGATCTTCGCCGCCACCGTCCTGCTCGCGCTGGGCGCGGGCACCGCCGGTCCTTCGGTGTGCCTGGTCCGCCTAGTCCTGCGCATCCCGTGCCCCTCCTGCGGAATGAGCCGCGGGGTGGCGGCGCTCCTGCATGGCAACGGGGCGGAGGCATTTTCGGCTAACCCCGCCTCGCTGCCGGTGGCAGCGGCGGCGGCCCTGCTCTGCCTCCTGTGGCCAATCGAACGGATCGGCGAGCATCGCACCCTGGAGCGGCTCTGGGCGCGGCCCGGCGTGCGTCATCTCTGCACGGCGGGGGTGGTGCTGCTGATGACGGTCGCGTGGGCGGTCAACCTGATGCGGCACATCCACGGCGGGGGGCCCTGCCGCTGACCTTACTGAAAGCCCTGCTTTTGCCTCGTGATGCCTCGCTGCCGTGTTCGGACTTGTTTCTGTCCGAATCTCTAACGCTTTTTGGCCAGTAACACCCGTGGGACCCCGTCGGCGTCGGCGATGCTCTGGATGTCATGGTAGCTCCGCGATCTCTCGAAGAGCGCGGTGACCTGCCGCTCCTGACCCAGGCCAATCTCGAA
>JBBRLA010000320.1:0-9377 GCA_038231615.1 Polyangia bacterium
CCTTCGTGCTCCGGGTGTACCTCGGGGCTCTGCCGATGACGCCGGAGACCTTCGTCTCGCGCGTGTTCTCGTTGCGTGGTCGTAAGGAGATCGAGCCTGAGGTCGAGCGGATCGTGTTCTACGAAAACCCGCGAGATCCAGAGGTCACTGCAGCAGTCAAAGACGCCTGTCGTATCTTGAACGATCGCAAGCTACAAAGAGAAGGGCGGCTTCTGCTTTACTCCATCGAGGAGCCCCCCACGGGCAGCCAGTTCAGTTGATCGGATCGATCTCCTCCCCTCTGGCCGAAGTCCCTGTCTGAGAGCGCCGCCCGCCAGCACGCGGCGCTGCCCGTGAAAGCGGCCCCCAGGTAGGGCCGGTTCTTTATGGGGCCAGCCGGGAATAGCGAAGGGCGTCCCGGTCCTTCCCCTGCCCCTCCAGCGCCGCCGCGAGCTGGCGATAGAAATCCGCTCGCGCAGCGGCGGGACGGGCGTGCAGGGCATCTTTCAGATAGACGTCGTTCTTCTCCAGTTCCGGGCGCGGGATGCCCCATACCAGGTAGGGGATCGCCTCGTCATCTCGCTCCAGACGGATAAGGACGTTGGCCAGGTTGTAATGCGACCAGACGTCCCGGTCGCCGCCGTCGATCCCCAGCGCCAGCGCCCGTTTGAAGTAGGACTCGGCCGCCTTCAGTTCGCCATGATCCACCGCGTCGACCCCAAGCCAGTTGTAGGCCCCGGCGTTGTCGGGGACCACCGCGATGCCCCGGGTGAAAAGGGCGCGCGAGTTCCGCCAGGTGCCGACCTGTGCGTGGGTTAGCAAGCCAAGACCCAAAAGGACCGCGGCACCGACCCCGATGCACACCAGCGCATAACGTCGGGACCCGGGTCCAAGGCCAGGACCCGGGCCAGGACCAGGAATGGACCAGGCGCCCATAATGAAGATCCCGCACAGCGGCAGATAGGTGTAGCGGTCGGCGTAGGCCTGCCCCCCCACCTGCACGATACCGATGACCGGCACCAGCAATCCCAGGAACCACAGCCACCCCACCACCAGGTGAGGCCGGGTACGTGCGCATCGCGCGACCGCCGCGCTGATGGCGGCGAGCAGCAGCATGGACAGGGCGACCTTGCCCGCCGGCCAGGTGCCCGGGTGCGGGTACATGAACGCCAATCCAGTGGGCAGGAAGGTCTTGTTCAGATAAAATGAGTAGGCGACAGCCGCATTGGCCAGGCGCCCGATAAAGCCCAGGTGCTGCACCACCGCCGTGGCCCCGCCGTTATATTGTGCATAGAACGTCGCAACGCAGCTTGCCGCAGAAAGGGCGAACAGGGGCAGCTTTTCGCGCAGCAGGGGCCACACGGGACCCGGCCAGCGGCACAGGGGCCAGAAGTCCAGAAGGAGCATCAGGAAGGGCAAGCTGACCAGCATCGGCTTGCACAGCAGGCCCGCGGCGAAGAGCAGAATCATCAGCCCGTAGCGCCAGGAAGCGCGGCCGGCGTCACACTGCGTGCCGGCTGCACGTCGATGATTGACAAAAGAAACATAGGCGTGCAGGGAAAAAAGGGCCAGGCAGGTGGACAGTACGTCCTTGCGTTCGGAGACCCAGGCCACGGACTCCACGTGCAGCGGATGCAGGGCGAAGAGCACCGCCACCATGCCGCTCCTGTGCGCTGCCCCGGTCATGCGACAAAGGACCGCGTACACAAGCAGCGCGTTGGTCATGTGCAAACCGACATTGACCACATGATGGCCGCCGGCCCACCCTCCGAAAAGCTGCCAGTCCAGGGCGTGGGACAGCCAGGTCAGGGGGTGGTAGTTGCACTCCTCGGTGGTCGTGAAGGCCCAGCGCAGGGTGTCCCAGGTCAAGCCGGCGTGGACGTGCAGGTTGCTGATGACGTAGTTGAGGTCGTCCCACTTGACGAATTCGGCGTGTCGAACCTGCCCGTAGCACAGGGCGGTGGACAGCAGGATAAGGCCGCACCAAGCGCTGTGCCAGGCCACCGGTCCCGCCAGAAGTCCCCAGAACCGGCGGTCGCGATCCGCGCAGGTCAACTGCGCCGCACCTTCTGGACTGCGGGGAAAGGGGCGCCGGAATAAAACCCATTGACCCGGCCCAGGTCGCCGCGGGTGACGGCGAAGAGGACCGCGGCCATGGCCGTCTCACCCCACTTTTGCCGCATGTCGGCGCCGGTCGCCGAGGTGGTGAACCCCGGAGTGAAGGGAATGAGGTCCCCGGTGCGCAAGTCCCACAGGCCGCCCTCGCCGGGGCCGGGGGCGTCGTGGGCGTTGGTCACCACCGGATCGCCCGGGACGAAGCGGTCGCCGCCGAAAAAGCCGGTGTTGAGCAGCCCATTGGACATGATCCAGGTGCGGTTCTGGCCGCCCGCCGTGGGGTCGTTCCAGTTGGAGATGTTGAGGGCGGTGCGCGGGGTATCGCCGATGAAGGCGATGACCGTGTTGTCCCCCAGCCTGACCTGCGGGTAGAACGGATCCGGCACATCCATCAGGTCGCCCATGAAAGCATTGAGCAGGTTACCGAAGATCGCCGCCGCGGTGGCGGCATTGATACCCCCGACGCCGCGCCTGGTGAACAGGGCATGGGGGTCGTCATCGAAGTAGCCCAGAACCACTTGTGCCGTCAGCCCCAGCTTCAGGGCCTTGGCGGTCACGATCAGGCGGTCGCGAAGTTCGCCGGCCCGGGGCAGATCGCCGGTGACCCCATAGCGCAGTCGGTCGGCCTGGGTGGGGGTAAGCGTCCCCGACAGGTCCCTGAAAGGGGCGTCCCCACGGGAAAACGGCGACGGGGCGGATTTGCCGCTGCCATGGAACCCCCGCTGGCACGCAGCGAAAAGCCCGGCATTTTCGGGGTGGTTTAGAAGACCGGCGGCACGGGTGGTGCTTCGGCTCAAAAGATCCACCATCCCGGAAGCGCTGGCCGCGGTGGCCGGGGTGGGGGCGCCTGGCAGACTGCCATAGAAGGCCCGGGCATCGCCGCCTTTTTCGTCCTTCAAATTGCCCAAAATGACCACCGGGACGACGGCCGGGATCGCCAACTGGAGGGTGGCCGCCGCCGCCATCACCGTCCACCCCCGGTCCTTATTGATCCAGTGGTTGTGGGCCCCCTGAATGTGAAACGGGGTGATGCCGCCGCCGTCGATGGCGGTGATGGCCTTGCTCAGGCCGTACTCGGCGACCCACGGGGTCTCGCGCGCCAGCACAATAAAGTTTTGCGCCTTGTCGGCACCGATGTTGCCGGGGATCGGCTGGCGGCCCGAAAGGCGAAAAACCTTCCTGTCGATGGCGCGGGACGTGCCATGGGTGCTGACGAAGCCGCGGAAGGCCTGGTTGTCCACCCCGTGCAGATACTTGAAGCGCTCGCCTGCTGCCCAGGCGCCCACGCCTGTGTCGGGTTTCGCGGCGGGACGTTCATAGTGGGTGGTGTGGGAAATCTGGGGGGAAAAGGGGGTGGCATCGCCACCCTCGTCCGCGCCCTGAAGAAAGTGCCCGGCGAAGGTGGGGGTGTAGCGGTCGCCGCTGGGGGATCGGGTGTTCTTGACGCTGTCGGCGAAGGAGTCGGGGTGGGGAAAAAGCAGCTGTGGGTAGCCGTGGGCGCCGCGCTGCCCGCACAAGATCACCAGACGCTGTGTGGGGAAGCAAGGGTCGCCATGGGCCAGCCCGCCGGCCCGCTGAAGGAAGTCGAGGAGGCGCGTGGGACCCCAGCCCAGGGCGGCGCCGATGGCCACCGCCCCGGAAAGGAAGGTGCGGCGGGTCGAGCCGCGAAGTTCCTGGGCGAAAATCCCCACCAGGTGCCCAGGATTACATCGCCTCTGCGGCGGCCCACGAGGTCAAAAGGGCGTTGAAGTCGTTGTAGCAGCCGCCCGGCAGACCGGCGGTGACGCAGTTCGCGTTGCTCCACTTGTAGGGATGGAGGTTCGAACGCGTGGGATCGGTGTTGGTCGAGATCACCTTCAGCCCATTGTAGAACTTGAGCGATTCGCAGAGTTTGCTCAAGTCCACGCCGGCGGTGGTGACGATGCCCATGTTGAGTCCAGCTGCCTGAGTCGTCGTGTCGTGGCACTTGCTCTGCAAGCAGGAGGTGTACTTCCCGGCGTTGGTGGCCTTGATGTAAGGGACGATGCTGTCATGGAAGATGTTGTAACCGGTGGTGCTGCACGGGTTGCCCGACGACACCGTGCCGACCAGCTCCAGCACGCCGAAAATCACCGAGAGCGACGAGCCGGGGTGGTAGCCGGTCAGGGTGAAAAGGCCGGGCACGATAAGGTTCCCCGCGCCGGGGATGTCCTTGCCGCTGGCGTCCACGTCGTTCTGGTTCAGCCCCACCGTCTTGTCCGTCGTCGAAAAGCTGTCCAGCGGATCCGGGTGGGGCACGCCGTAGAGCCACACCAGGAAGCGCGGATTGCCCATGTGGATCGTGCGCTGCTCGTTGGCCTTGGCGTTGGCCTTAGCGTTGAAAAGGCGCAGATTGCTGATCTCCAGGTCCCGGTTGTTGGGCAGGACCGTGGCGTAGAACTGAAGGGAGATGCCGTTGAAGGCCGCCGAGATCTGCCCGAAGTCGATGATGTTGTTGACCTTGGTGTTGCCCACGCTGAGTGCGGGGTAAAACGGCGGCACCTGCGGCTTGAAGGGCTGGGTCACCAGGCGGGCGCGCTCGGTGTTCTCCAGTTGCAGCCAGGCAAGGACCGTGTCCCACTCGCTGCTCAGGCCGGGGACGCATTGATCGGCGGGCGGGCACAGCGCCGGCCCGGTGTGACGGCCCTTGCGCAAGAGCAGGCTCTGGGTGGGATCGGCGATGATGAAGTCGTGCCAGTTGGTGACGGTCAGATAGGGATCGTAGGTATCCGGCGAGGCCGACTTCAAGAACGAAGGGCCGACGCCCCCGTCGATCTTGTGGCAGGCGCCGCAGGTGCTCAGGAGCAGAGGCTGGACCACCTGGGTGAAGGTCTGCCGGGCCGTCAGCGAGCTGTCCAGGGTAAAACCCCCATCGCTGCGCATGTCGACGGCCTTCTGGGTCGGCAGCGTCAGGTCCGGCGTGTCGGCCTTGGGCGCGCTGGGGAGACAAGACGGGAGCGCTGTCCCGGAAAGCGCGGCCATGAATACGGCGAGAACAAGTCGTTTCATGTTTATCTGTCCCTGCACGTTGATTCTCCTCCAGAAGCACTCATGCTAAATTCGTGCCAATTCAGTTATTTAAAATACTAAATAAATAACCATTGTTTCTAAAGACTTGCATGAGGGTCATTTTTTTCCAATCTGTGTAATGTATTTCAAAGTACAAAATGACCTGTCCTTTTGTCCCTAGCCTGGGGCCACCTGTCCCCACCTTCATCGACCCCGTGGGCCTGGCCCTGCCAAGGGCAGGGTAGCACATCCTGGCAACACGTGCTTGACTAAAGGTAGGCACGAAGGCAACATGAGAGGATGGGTGGTATCTTTACAACCACGTTCCTCGGCCACCAGGGGTGGATGTTCCGCTCTGCGCGCTCGTGCATCCTGGTCGATCCCCTCCTGTGCGAGGAGTTCGGCCACGCCCACGCTCTGTCCTACCGGGTCTTTCCGCCGCGCATCCTCAAGCCGGCGGCGTTCCCCCGTCTTTCCGCCGTGATCCTGACCCATGAGCACGACGATCACTTTGACATCCCCTCGCTGGCGCAGATCGATCGCCGCGTCCCGGTGTTCCTCTCGTCGCGCTCCTCGATGGCCGGGGTGCGCATCCTTGGCGAGATGGGTTTTGCCGTGCATCCACTGATCCCCGGCGCCGTGTTCGAGTTTGGCGAATTGGAGGTCGTCCCCTTGTGCGGGGACCATCTCAACTCGAACACGGGAGACGAATGGGACACCCTGCCCTTCCTGGTGCGCCACACCCGGGGGGCGGGCAGTTTCTTCTCCACGGTGGACGTGAAGATGATGCAGTCCCACATCGACATTGTCCGCGGCCGGGTCCCGCGGCCGGGCATCGTCGGCTGGACCAACAACGCCCAGGACTGGAGCCACGTGGCCTCCTTCCTGCCCGAACGGGGCGATTCGACGGATCCGGCCATCGCCCGCATGCGCGCCGGACACGCCCTGATCGCCGCGGGCTGGGGGACGCCGGCCGCCATGCTCATGTGCGCCGGCGGGTTCTCGTTCCATGGCGAGCGCAGCTGGCTGAACCAGCGGGTCTTTTGCGTCGACGCCGACCGAGTATGCCAGAGCATGGAGACCTTATACCGGCCGCAGCGTTTCTTCGCCGCGCGCCCCGGCCAGACCTTCCACATGGAGAACAACCGACTCAAAGGGGTGGATGACGACACGCCCTTTTTGCACCTCGCCCCGAAGGCGACCTGGCCCTCCCGGGCCATCGTGCCCATGACCACCTTCCCCGACTACCAGCCGGCCACCGGCAAAAAGGGCATCGGCACCGACGAAGTCGAGCTGCTGAAGCGGCGCCTGACGGAGTTTGCCGGGTGTCTTTTGGGCGGCGTCGTCTTTAAGGGCCTCTACTCGATGCTGAGCGTGGAGGCGATGGGCCGGATGCACACCTTCGCCTTCGTCCTGCGACAGGACCCGGGCCAGAAGCCCCTGGTGTTCGAATACAACCCCAACGGGTGCACCTTTGACAGTGTACAGCGCAGCGAAGCGCCGTCCATCGACAGCGCGCAGCGCGGCGACGCGGACCCCAGGGAGATGTACCTGGCCGGCATGGAGTGCTGGGCCGGCGACCTTCTGGCGGTGCTCGGCGGCGAGATCGGCCCCCTGTGCCTGGTCTTCGGCCGCGCCTTCCTGTGGAACGCCTTGCCGGACCAGTTCAACTTCGATCTGTTCAGCGAACTGTTCCGCTTCAACCACCCGTTGCGCCGCCCCGAAGAGGTTTACCAGATATACCAGCGCCTGTGGACCCAGCACCGGCAGACCTCCCCGCCGGCCCCACCGATCCTGTCCCAGGAATGAACCTCGGGGTTACTGAGACCCTACTCGGCCTGGGAGGTCTTCTATTCTGGTCCACGGGATGGACCTGTGCTACAATGTGCCCCATGCGTCATCTTGCCATCGGTCAGATCCTCGCGATTGTCGCCACCCTCTGGGGCTGCTCGTCACCCGATTCACCAGGAGAGGATTTGTCACCGGGCGGCGGCGACATGCGCCCGATGGGCAGGGTCCCGGTCCAGCACCGGCCCATGGCCACGAGCTGCCCGATGGACCGGCCGGCGGGTACCATCAACGCTGGCCTGACCGGCTGCAAGAGCGACGTGGAGTGCAACGACGCCACCAAGGGGAAAAACGGGCGCTGCGTGCAAAGCCGCATCGGCTACGTCTGCTCCTACGATGGGTGCTTCGCGGACCCTGACTGCGGCGGCAAGGTGTGCCAGTGCCGGGCCCCCGCCAAGGTCGCTTCCACCAACACCAACCACTGCCTGGGCGACAGCAACTGCGCGGTGGACGGCGACTGCGGCGCGGGCGGGTTTTGCTCCCCGACGCTGGGTACCTGCGGGAACTATACCGGGGTGGTCGCCTACCGTTGTCATACCCCGGGCGACCAGTGCATCGACGACGCCGACTGCACCACGGACGGCGGGTTCGGGTACTGCGCATACAATTCCCTGACCAGCACATGGCAGTGCAGCAGCACGCAGTGCGCCGGCTAGATCGGCTGCTCCTTCTGACGCTGGCGCTGGCGATGGGCGCCTGTGCCCAGGAGGGCGGTCGATCCGGCTATCTCGGGTACCTGAAGGACCGCGACACGCGCAGGCAGGCGCTGCTTTCCGCCCTATGGTACCGGGACAATGATTATGCCCGCCTGCGGCTGTCTCACTTCGCCACCCAAGGAGACGACTCCTGGGACCGCCTGCCGATCTTCCTGCCCCGGGTCGCCCCGTTGCGCGGCCGTCCCGCCGGGCCAGAGATCTGGCAAGAGCTGGATGCCGTCGTCCCGGATGCCCCGGACGCCGAAGCAGCCCAGGTCGAAGGCGCGCTTTTCCGGCTGGGTCAGGCGGCGTTCTTCAATTACCCGGCGCAGCTTGTCGACGGGTTCGAGCTGGCGCTGTCGTCGAAGGCGACCCAGGAGGCCTACGGCCTGTGGTATGGCAGGGTTTCGGTCGATGACCCGGCCCTGGCGCCGCGGCTTTCGGGCCTTCTGCGGGTGGGCCTGCCCTCGGGCGGCACGGCCCTTTCCCTGAGTTGCTCCACGTGCCACGCCGGTCCTTTTGCGGACCCCGGCGCCGACCTGGAACAGGTTGTGCCGGGTCGCGCCAACCAACGGCTGGACATCGGCCTGCTGGCCCAGGATCAGGCCCCCGCCGGCACGACGCTGCCCGCGGCAAAATGGGGGCCGGGTCGGGTTTCGGTCAGCCCGGAGGGTCTGGGCATTCCAGCAAACATTCCCGACCTGCGGGCGATCTTTGCCCAAACCTATTTGCATCACGATGCGACCCTGCATCAGCAGGATGTCTTCTCGCTGGCGGTGCGGATCGAGACCCTCCTTTTGACCAACCTGCGCGGGGTGGCACCGCCGCCCGCGGTGGCGCTGGGGCTGGCGGTGTACCTGCGCACCCTTCGGCCCCCGGCCTCCCCTGCGGCCTCGATCGACTCGCACGGCGCGGGGCTCTTCGCGACCCATTGTGCCGGCTGCCACAGTACCCCGGACCACGGCGGCGAACCGGTCGCGCTTTCGACCATCGGGACCGATCCCGCCCTGGGCCGCAGCCCCGAGCGAGGCACCGGAACGTACCGCGTGCCGACCCTTTTGGGGGTCGCCTCTCGCGGCTCGCTGCTGCACGATGGGCGGATACCGGATGTGGGGGCCCTGCTGGACCCGGCCCGGCTGACTGCCGGCTACCGAAACGCGCTTCATGGCGATGGGCCCGTGCTGGGGCATGTCCATGGGCTGGAACTGGACCCCCAAGATCGGGCGGACCTGACCGCATTCGTATCGTCGCTTTAGGGCCCGTCACCCTGCCAGCACCGCCCCCATCGTCGCCAGGATGCGGCGCAGGCGGGACGAGTCTCTATCGGCGGTGAAGCAAGCCCCGGTAAGCTGACGCCGGATGGGGTACGTCTCGCGGTAGCGACGGAAAGCGGCGCCGCGCTCGAGAGCAGGCAGGATGGCGATGCGGCGCAGGGCGTCGTCGTCCGCAGTGATGTCGTAGCTCCCGCGGACCAGCTCGCGCAGGACTTCATCGCCGTCGCCGTCGCCGCCGTCGTATTTGCTGCCGGCAAGTCGCAGGTGCGTGCCATCCAGGGGGTTTTGCGGCAGCAGCGCCGCATCCGGTGCCCAGGAGGGCGGGACCCCCAGGTGTTTGCAGGCGGCCTCGTAGACCATCCGGGTGCCGTTGACCTTGCCCTCCAGGGAATGACCGGCGATGTGCGGGGTGGCCAGCAAGGCCGCGGCGACCAGGGCC
>JBBRLA010000321.1:0-9320 GCA_038231615.1 Polyangia bacterium
CTCGCGCCCGGAGCGGGCAACGGCGGGGAAGCGGAAGCGCACGGTCTGCTGCGTCCCGCGCACCTGGACCCGTTCTTCCTTGGCCAGAAGCTTCACCCGGCTTTGCACCTGCCGCGCCTTGGAAGCCTTGAAACGGAACCGCTCGATAAATCGCTCGGTCTCCGCCCGCTGGGCGTCCTGCCGTTTCTTGCGTAACTCCAGGTTGCGCTCCTCCTCGGCGCGCTGCACCCGGTAGGATTCATAGTCGCCGGGGTAGGTGCGCAGCCCCTCGGGCTCGAAGGAGAAGACCAGGTTGATCTGCCGGTTCAGGAACGCGCGGTCATGGCTGACCAGAAGGATCGCCTTTTGCGAGCGGCGCAGGAAGCCGTCGAACCACTGGAGCGACGGGATGTCCAGATGGTTGGTGGGCTCGTCGAGGATCAGCAGGTCGGGCGAAAGCAGCAGCAGCCCGGCCAGCGCCGCGCGCATCTTCCAGCCGCCGGACAGCTCCGCCACCGGGCGGTCGAACTCCCGGGGCAAAAAACCCAGGCCGGTCAGAAGCTCCTCGGCCCGATGGCGGCCGTAACGCTCCTCGAAGTCGGTGAGGGCCTGGTGCAGGTCGGCCAGCCGCTGGGACAGCTCCAGGCGCAGCTCGGCGTCATGGTCATCGCTGGCGAAAAGCTCGGTCTCGACGGCGTGCAGGTCGGCCAGGAGCTGGTTGCGGTCGCCGACCAGGGATTGCACCGATTCGATCAACGTGCCGGCGGGGAGTTCCAGGATGTCCTGGGGCAGGTAGCCGGCGTGCACCCCGCGGGGGCTGTAGACCTCGCCGAAGTCGGGCTCGAATTCGCGGGCCAGGATGCGCAGCAGCGTCGACTTGCCGGAGCCGTTGGGGCCGATCAGGCCGATGCGCGCGCCGGGCTGGATGGCGAAGCTCACCTCGTCGAGGATGACTTTGCTGCCGAACGAGACGGAGAGGCGGTCCGCGGAGACAAGCGACATTTCTGGATACTACCCCGAGGCCGGGCCCCCTTAGCCGCCGGTCTTGCAGATTGCCAGGTCTTCAGTGGCCATCGCCCAGCGCCTTGCCCCACCAGGCAGGCACGCGTTCGCCGAGCTGGTCCTCGATCTCTTCCAGGATCATCCGCAGCCCTGGCCCACCCAGGGAAAGCAGGCCGCGCAAGAGCAGGACCGCCTCGGAATGCTCACTGCGCAACAGATCGTCGACGAACTGCGCCGCCACCGCCTGAAGGCGCGCCAGCGGTCGGCGTCGGGCGGCCCACACGGCCACCGCCGAGAGCAGGGGCTCTCGGGGGCGAAGCAGGTCCTCGACGTGCTCCGACAGGTCCATGAGAAGCGGCCGAAGAGAGGGCCCATGGCGGGGATTGAAGCGTGGCCCGGTGACCCAGGCGGCCACGTCGTCCGAGTCGGTGAACACGACCATCCAGCCGCTGTCTCGCTCGGCGGCGGCCGTCTCGAGCCAGAGTCTTGGCCAGGAGAAAAACTTGTCCGGGTCGGGGAAGAGCTGCACTGACACCAGGTACCAGGGTGCGCTGCCCCCCTCCGCCCGCAGGAAGAGTTCTCCTTCGATGGGATAAGCGGCGACGCTCCCTGGCGGGCGGACCCCGGTGATCACCTGGATGATGCGAGTGACCAGCGACGAATGCCGCAGAAAGAGATCACAGAGAAACCCGCGTGCCGTCGCGGCGTCCTGTCCGGTCAAGGGTCTAGGCATGAGAACTCCGCGGGTCGGATTGATCTTCCGGTAAAGAAGACCAGCCTGCATCCCACCTCTGACAACCGCGCTGACATGGGCCGGCACTCCCGGCGGTGCTACCCTTTTCTCGGGTATAGTCTCAGACCATCATGAATGCCCCCGTGCTCGCATGACTCTTGATTGCACCCATGGTTCGCGGTATACAAAACAGGTGCGCAGCCTGATCATCATCCCCGCCTATAATGAAGAGAAAAACCTGCCCGGCGTGCTGGCCCGCCTGCGCAGCGCCCACCTTGATAAAGACGTGCTGGTTGTGAACGACGGTTCGATAGACGGTACCGAGCGGTTGCTGGGCCAGCTCGGTCAAGATCACCTCCGCCATCCCATCAACCTGGGCTATGTCCGCGCGATCCAGTCCGGCATCCGCTATGCCCGTGAAAATGACTATGACTGCGTGGTCATGATGGATGCCGACGGACAACACGATCCGCGCGCAGTGCCGGAGTTGCTTGCGCCCCTTGAACGCGACGAGGCCGATATCATCGTAGGCTCGCGCTTCGTGGCCGACACCGGCTACCGGGCGCCGCTCGGTCGTCGCATGGGCATGAGCGTGTTTTCCTGGGTGACCTCGCTGCTCGGGCGGCAGCGCATTCATGACACCACCAGCGGATTCAAGGCCATCCGCCGCTGCGCCTTCCCGCTTCTCATAGAGCAGACTTTTGGCGACTTCCACGCCGAGACCCTGCTTTTGTGCATGCTCATGGGCCTGCGGGTAAGCGAGGTGCCAGTCAAAGTGGCGGAGCGGCGCCACGGCATCTCCATGTACGGGCCCTTCGACGCCGTCCTCTACCCGCTCAAGACCTGCGTGGCCATCGTCCTCATCTATATCCTGTGCCGCACCTTGCGGCGCAGGAAGGAGTTGCCCTTGTGACGCCGGCTCTCGCGAGTGACCCTACGGCCCTCGTTGAGGCCAAGTCCGCCGTGCTCATGACCCCCTATGGCCAGCTGGTCCTGCTCATCCTTCTGGGCCTGATCATCCTGGTGGTGCTGCGGCTCATGGCGCAGCGACGCATGACCATGGGCATCGGCCTGTTCTGGCTAAGTGGATTCATCGGTTTGGGGGCGATCGTGGCCTACCGGCCGCTGCTCTTGCTCATCGCCCGCTTGTTGGGCACGCTTTATCCAGACGCAGCCATCCGCCTGTTGGGCTTTCTGGCTCTCCTTGGGGTGCAGATTTATCTGTCTGTCCGCCTGTCCCTACAGGAGCAGCGCCTTGCTGACATGGGGCAGTCAGTCGCCCTGCTTGAGCACGAGTTGCGTCGCGCGCTCGCGGACAAGTCTGCCGGGAAATCCTAAAACCATGACCTCTCGCGCCCGGATTTCCCGCGGCATGCCTGCGCTCGTCTTTTTCCTGGCGCTGCTGGCGATGGTGCTCTACTACACCATCCCACCGCCAATGTTCGACAGCAAGGCGCAGGGGGATGGTTGGTTTGGTTTCCACTACCTGCCGGCGATGTTTTTTCACCACACCGTAGACATGCGGTCCGTGGCACCGCGGGGACGCGCCGGCTTCGACGCGGTGCAGAAAGGTAGACTGGCCAACAGGAACCCCATCGGGCCGTATATCGCCATGCTGCCCATTTACACCGTGCTCGTGGCGGTGGAGACCGGCGTGCGTCACTTCGCGCCCAAAACCTCATGGCTGCCCCGGCAGCCTTTCGAGGTCACCAACTACCAGGTCTTCTGGGCGGGGTTTATCAGCGTGGCTTCGGCGATGGCCGGCCTGCTGCTGACCTTCCGCCTGCTGCGTCGGTACCTGTCCATCGGGCCGGCGCTCCTGGGGACGGTGAGCGCGGTCTTCGCCACACCAATATTCTGGTACGCCACCGTGCAGCCACACTACCAGCATGCGCTGACATTCGGTGCCGTGGCGCTCTTTTTAGAACGCTGGGATGCAAGACGCGGCCAGGTGGCGGCCCGACGCTTCGCAGTGCTGGGTCTGCTCGGCGGGTTGTCGATGTTGATGCGCACCCAGGAGTTCGTCTTTCTGCTGGCGCCCGGCTGCGAGGGCCTGGTGGCGTTCGTCGTCGCCCTGCGCCGCCGAGACCTGGGGCTGGCGCTGCGCTGGGTGGGCAACGTGTCATGGCTCGCTGCCGGGGCGATCCTGGCGTATACACCGCAGCTTTTGGTGTGGGCGTTCTATTTCGGTTTCCTCACGCGCCCGACCACGGTAGAGCCCATGCGCCTCACGGACCCGGCCTTCGCCGAGGTGTTGTTCTCGACGCGCTGCGGGCTCTTCCCGTGGACCCCGCTAGTATACCTGGCCGCGCTGGGAGTGGCCTGCGCGATCTTCGGACGCCGACTGAGGGACGACTCGGAGGGCCGGCACGCGCGGCAGGGTCTGCGCCCTCTGGTCCTGCCCCTTCTGGTCGTTTTCTTGGCCGATGTCTACGTGTGCGCGGCGGCGTGGGGGTGGTACGGCGCCTTCGGCTACGGCTGCCGCCGCCTCAGCGATTGCGCGCCGCTCTTCGGGCTGGGCGTCGGGCTGCTCTGGCAACGCTGCCTGCTGATGCACCGAACCGCCTGGCGCAGCGCGGCGCTTCTCGCCTGTGGCACCTCGGTGATCTTCTGCGTCGGCTATAACCTGCTGCTCACCGACATCCTTCGCCGGCGCGTCCTGCCCTCCTCGGGGTCCGAGGCGCGCGCGGTGTTCCGCTCGGCCGAGGCGGCGGGTGCTCCGGCGTGGCTGGTGCGCCTGCTGCGCCACGGTTACCCCTTCGTGCAACCGGCCGGCTGGATCTTTGCTGCCTGGCACCATGCCCCGGTGACTGCGTGGGAAGCAGTGGTCGGTAACTATTCGCTGGAGCGGGAGGTCCATGACTTGAACTACGTCTTCGGGGATCGCTGGGATTTCACTTCGGAGCGCGCCGAGGACTGGGCCTTCGCCGGCATCCTTCCCGCCGACTCATCCACCAAGGACCACGGCCGCCCGATCGGACGTCACGTGCGCATGTTCTTGCAGACCTTCGCACGCGAGCCGATCCGCGCTACGCTCTCAGGCGACTTGCCGCCCGTGCGACTGTCGTGGAACGGCACCCCTATTCCATGGACCCGGGTGAAGGACGACATCCAGTTCACCGTCCCGATCGAGTGGGTCCACGCGCATCGCGTTGCCGAACTGAGTATCGACCTGCTGGACGCCCCGGTCCCCGCACAGCCGCGCCTGCGCGAACTGCGCCTGCGGACCTTCACCCACTGGTGGCTGCCCCAGCCGCCGCCCCTATCCCCGCCGGCCCTGCGACTGCCAGCGCCGCAGGGTGTCACGAGGCCCTGATCGCCTCCCGTGGCAGTGCCCCTCCTTCTCGGGTATAGTCCCAGGTCATGGAGACCGCAGCCGCCCCCGAAAAGACCGCCGCCCCGGCCATGCCCGAGGCCCCGATTGACGCCAAACTCGAAGGCAAAGACCTCGCCACCCTGCAGGAGCTGTACCGGCAGATGCTCACCATCCGCCGCGTCGAGGAGGCCGCCGCCAAGGCCTACGCCGGCGGCAAGATGGGAGGGTTCCTGCACCTGGGCATCGGCCAGGAATCGGTATGCGTCGGCGCCATCGCCGCCCTCCGCCCCGAGGACTACGTCATCGCCACCTACCGCGAGCACGGCCACTGCATCGCCAAGGCCGGCGGCACCATCGACGTGTGCAAGGGCGTCCTGGCCGAGCTGATGGGCAAGGACACCGGCATCAGCCGCGGCCTTGGCGGGTCGATGCACCTCTTCGACGCCAAGCACCGCTTTCTCGGGGGCTATGGCATCGTCGGCGGGCATGTACCGCTGGCCGCCGGGGTGGCCTATGCCAGCAAGTACCAGGGACTGCCCGAGGTCACCCTGTGCTTCTTCGGCGAGGGATCGGCCAACCAAGGCGCCTTCCACGAAGGGCTCAGCCTGGCCGGCCTGTGGAAGCTGCCGATCGTCTTTATCTGCGAGAACAACCAGTACTCGATGGGCACGCCGCTCTACCGCACCCTGGCGGTCCCCGACGTCACCGAGCGCGCCTCGGGCTATGCCATCGCCCGCGACCGATTCAAAGGCGACAACGTGCTGCAGGTCCGCGAGCGCATCGGCATCGCCGTCGAGCGCGCCCGAACCCAGTTTACCCCCACCCTTATCGAAGTCGAGACCTACCGCTTCCGCGGGCACTCGATCTCCGACCCGGGCAACTACCGCACCAAGGACGAGATCGAGATGTGGAAGAAACGCGACGCGGTGCTCCTGGCCCGTGCGCGTCTGGTGGCGGCGCTGGGCGAGGACTCCATCGTCTCGCTGGAAGCCAGCATCAAGGCGCTGGTGCAGGAAGCCGTCCGCTTCGCCGAGCAGTCCCCTCCTGCCGACCCGGCGCACCTGTGGGATTACGTCTACGCCCAGGCTGGCACCGATCCCAGGCGCATGTGAGGGGACAGCAGCAGAAAATGAGCCGGGTGGTCTGGACCCTGACGCTCGTGTTCCTGGGGTCCTGGGTTACCGTGGCAGCCGCGGCACCACCCATGGCCACGACGACAAGCGCGGACCCGGCGCTTCCCGTGTGCTCCCCGGCGCAGGTGGAAGCCATCGAGGCAGCCCTCAGGGAGGCCCCGATGAGCGCCGAGGTGCCCGAGGACGCTCCCGCGGGCGCGGCGCCGGTGAAGGAGCGCCGCTGCGGACTTTCCCAGGGGCAGTCGGTGCGCAAGGTACTGGCCTCGTGCAAGCCGGCGGCGACCCAGGCGGTGGTGTACCTGGGCGCGGGCCGCTGCGTGCAACAGGCGGGTTATGGGCAGGAGGCAGCCCGGGCCTTTCGCGCCTACCTCGCCACTGGGGACCCCAGCGTATCGCCCGAGCGCGGCAAGGAACGTCGTGACCGTGTGCGCCGCTGGCTCAAGGAACTGGGCGATGAAGCGCCGCCCTCCTCGCTCCTGGTCCTGGGATCGAACCTGCGCGGGCCGCTGGTCACCCACTTGCAGGACTACCCGGATGGCGTGACCCTGGAAAAGGGCGACAACCGCATCGGGCAGCCGCCGGGGCCGCGGCGTCTGAGCCTGGCCCTCCCTGGCTTCGACCGGGTCGAGTTGAAGGTCGACCTCATCGATGGGGAGACCAGCCGGGCGGAGGTGGACTGGCGGCAGCATCTTTCGCCGCGCTACCTGCGGCTGCTCGGCAGTTGGGACGACTTCGCCAAAAGCAACCTGACCCCGTCGGGCTTTTACGCCAGGAAGCAGCGCCCAATCACCATCGTCTTGAGCATGCTCCTGGCTGGCGCCGGGGCCGCGCTCATCGGGGTGTGCGCCGCCAACGTCAACGACGCGTGCGACTCCGCCTGGAAGGAGGGGCTGGCCTACGGCTTCGGCGCCACCCTCGCATTGAGCGGCCTGCTCGGCACGCTGACCACTCTGGCCACCCCCCTGGAGGCCATGCCGCAGCCGGGACTGACCCACATTGGCGCCGCCGAGCGTTACTGAACGCCACTGTCAGCCAGCCACTGCGGATTCCACGGCAACCGACGGCTGATGAGCCCGCGCAGGACCACCAATTCCAGGCCCAGCACGATAATTCATGGAGGCTGGAAACGAGTTCGGAGCGCTGAATCAGAAGCCCCTGTGGGAAGCGGCGAATAGGAGAAGCGAACTACCGCGGAGTGATGTGGTAGGTATATTACATAAAAAAATCTGAATATCGGGTCAAGACAGAGGTATCCCTTTGCCCCAAATTTGCCCATGTTGTCCCCCGCGCTGTGCGGCTACCCAGAGGGAGCAGGCAACAACGCGGGGGCCAGGCTATGGGCGATAGCCGCGAAGAGGGACTGGGAGCAGTTCCAGAACGGTTTTGCGCAGGGCATTCATGAGCCGGTAGCCAGCAGCGAACAAGAGCAGTCGCAGATAGTTGGCCCAGAAGCCATGACAATTGAGCCGTCCCTCCCTCAGCGCGGCCAGATTCATGCCGCGAGCAAGTCGCGAACCGTCTGCCGGTCCGACAGCGCCACCACCGTCGAGCAGGCGCGCAGTCTTTCCTGGTCGTCGGGACGGTAGACATCCTGCCGATCGTCCAGCAGCGTGACCCGCTGCTCGGTGCGCGCGGGCGAGTCCAGGTCATACCACTTGCGGAAGATCTCGTTGGCCGTGATATGCGCCTGCGCCGAGTTACCGGAGGACCAGCCGAGCACCAGGGATCGCAGCCGCGCGCCATGAACCACATAATCGACGCGCACCGGAGGGCCGAACCGGCCGGCCAACTCTGCGTCGGGGTCGTAGGGTAACTCGCTGTCCTGAAAGAAATCTTCGATCTGCTCGCTGAAGGTGCTCTGGAGCGGAGATCGCTTGGTGTAGCTCAGGTCCGCCACTCGCAGGCACGCCTGGCCCAGACGGACGATGCCCTCGATCAGGTGGTCCAACGACGACAGAGCGATCTCGATCGCGCCGCCCTGCTGCTCGGCGCCATACAGACGCAGCACATCCTCGACCACGGCCTGCCTGCGCCGGGACAACCACGGCTTGATCTGGAGATGGAGGAGCCAGGCCGTGGTCTGCCCCAGATCGCTCAGGCGCAGGGGCTCCTTCATCAGGTACAACTCGATCGAGGTGCCGTCGGGGTAGAGGAAGGCCGTCTCGACGCGCAGGTGGCCGCGCGGCAGCGGGGCACTTTCCCGGACGATCGAATGGCCCTTCAGCACCCCCTCGACTTCCTGCCAGGACGACTTCTTCCAGTGAGCACCGGGTGGTAGGGTGACTGCCATCAGTTTTCCTCATCCGGAGCGAGGCAACGACCATCATGAACGATGGCGGCCATCTGGCAAAACTCTTGCAACAAATCGCCGACCGAGCGGCCAGAAAGATCTGGCCGGTCGGAGACGCCATCCGGCAGATTGCGTTCCGGACAACGTTCGCCTTGCAGCGAGTGCTTGTGGCTCCGACCTGCCGGGCGATGGGGGCCCATCGACATCGAGGCGGCAGATGGGTCCGATGCCGGGTACATGAACATTGAAGCTTTTGGACCCGACCTCGGGATTGTAGCTGATGGTCAGGCGCGCATCGACGCCCTGGCTATTGTCAATGCGGATACCCTCCGCGATCAGCAAGGGAGACACGGCCCGCGAACGTACCAAGCGGATGTCGCCCCGGATGGTTTTTCCCGGCAGATCACGCAGTCTTTCAAACTGCTCTCGATTCATTCCGGCAAAGATAGCACAAGTGAGGAGTGCCGCACCGAACAGAGCCAGGACGGGCGGGTGCGTCTTTTGGATGGGCGGGCCGAGTAGATGGTGACCCATCACTTTGCCCTCAACCGGGCCTACGGCCAAATCCTTTTCTCGATCTCGCGGATCACCGGGTTGCCCTTGGCATAAAGGGCGTGCGCCACCCCGTTGTCTGCCGCGGCGGCGTCCAGCAGGGCCTTGACCTGCAGCAGCAGGGCCTGCAAAGGATGGCGGGGACCTCATGAATGGGTCCAAGTGACGTCATCATGATGCCAGGGTGACCACTGTGAGAGGTCACCCCGGCATCATGATGAGGCCCCGCGCAGGTCCGGCCGGGTCATCGCCAGAAACCCCCGATCCTTTTCCCCCTTGACACCGGCCCCGCCGTGCCGACCTCAAGGCCCATGA